>NZ_LMCG01000027.1:0-257376 GCF_001623065.1 Pseudovibrio sp. Ad46
AACGCAGAACTATTCAAAACCGACGCTTGCGCTACCACGCACAAGCCGCTTAACATCAACACGCAATTGGGCCAGACACTCCACTAATCGAAAGCCAATTTTGTCCAACTATCTTTGACGACGGACAGTTTGTTTGCAAACATGCCGGTGTAGTCTCTACGGCCATGAATATGATTTTTTCTACCTCAGCCTCATCCGAAAAGCATGGGCTAAACACCAGCACATGAAAGCAGTCACCGCCGAACAAACCGGAGGTTGTTCGATCAGCTACATCACCATGTGCGCGCCAAACTTACTCTGCTCTCAAAACCGTCGCACAGCTATTAGGCAGGTCGGCAACAGCAAGCGGAGGCTTTGGCTTGCGTGGTTTTGGTTTCTCACCTGGTTTCGGCTTCTTAGGAACCCAGGGGGTATCAGAAAGCCAATAGGTCAGCTCCTTACCGCAGCCATCACCAGCAGGTGGCACGGCCTGATTTTTACACTGTGTGCTGCCGTCTGGGCAGGCCATCCGCACGTGGAAGTGATAGTGGTGTCCCCACCAGGGCCGTACTTTGCGCAACCAGTCGCGATCAGCACTCTCAAACTCACACAGTGCTTTCTTGATTGTCGGATTTACAAAGATGCGAGCCACACTAGCGTCCTGGGCAGCGCGGCGGATTAGCTTCGCATGGGCATCCGTCCAGCGTTTCGGGTTGACGCGGCGGTCCGCCCCCGGTTTGCTCAGGTTGCCATTCAGCATGGAAATCGCACTCTCTGACTCGCGTTGCTTGGCGCTGAAGCGTGTGTCTGGCATTTGTCTCAGCCAGATATCAGCATCCAATCCAATCTGATGAGAAGCATGACCCGTCAACATCGGGCCACCGCGCGGCTGCGAAAGATCGCCAACCAGCAAGCCATTCCAACCCAAATCTGGCGCATCAGCAGCCAGACGCTTCAGGAAATCAATGAGAACAGGATGCCCCCAATTGCGGTTACGAGACAGGCGCATGACCTGCCAGTTCTCACCGTCTTCAGGAATAGAGACGGCCCCTGCAACACAACCTCTTGCATAGCTGCCAAAGGAGAGAGGTTTCGTTTTGGCAGGTGTTTTCTTGTGCCCGAAGTGATACTTGGCAGCTCCCGGAAATTCTGGCTGCTTTTTCAGGGCGTCGCGATAATCCTCAGCAGAGAGCGGAGGCTTCGTGTCAGGAAGAGGTACAGCATGAGCACCAGCAGAAAGCAGGCTTACAACAATTCCACCAGCCATTAAGGCAATCGTGCGCTGATGACCTCTCAACCCAAACATGATCCCTCCGATGGATCCACGGCTATAGCGTGAATCACTTTCACTATTCATCCTAGTGGTTGTAGCAGGGGCGGAAGGATTGTGAAGCCTAAAAGCCAGGGCCATCCTGCCTTTCTTCCATAATATCTGCCAGTTTATCGAGTTCATCTCCGTGGCCGGAAAGGAGGTCATCTGCAATGCGGTTGAGCTGAAGCACCTCACCCGGACGCACACTGTATATGTCGCTGCCAAAGTGCGGAAGATCGGCGTTGAGGCGAATGTACTCAATCCCCGGCATGTCTTTAAACAGCACGTCTGCATACTGTCCCGTGGAGGCCGTTTGCCCATGCATATAGCTGGAAAGCAGAGGCGTACCTTCTTCTGGAGAAAGCCAGCCACTCGTGCCCCAGTTCACTGCCTGATTAAAGCTATGCTTCTCTTCAACCGGATTACCTGAGCCAAGCGAGAGAATAATGATGTCTTTAGGCGCCCATCCATGACGACGCGCCTCTGCATAGGCTGCAAGAACTGGGTCATTCAGGAAGCCGGCAGCGTCAATCATGATTTCTTCATCGCCAGTCGTCAGGTTCTCAACGCGGGCTGGTTCAAACCACGATGGGGAGGAGGTCGTTGCCCGCACAGCCTGCCAAAAGTAATAGTCATCCCGCCCGGTTGTGTTGTTGCTCATGGAAACGACGCGGCGGTTTTTCAGGTCATACGCAGTCAGCAAAATAGCCGTCATACTGCAGGAAAGTGCACTCCAGCCAATATGTTGCTTGATGGCTTGTTCAATGGGCCGCTCCTGAATGCCTTTATTGAACTGCCCGAAAGTATGGTAAAGGCGCCGAGGCAGCCAGTGCCTGCGGTTGTTCATGTAAAGCTCACGGGCTTCGATCTCAAAAAACTCTTGCAGCTCGCTGAGCGTCATCGCTGGCTGGCCGGATTTGTCACGGTCTGGGTTCGGTGCTGTCAGCCCAGCAGCAATCAGGCCACCACTGGATGTTCCGCAGATCAAATCAAAGTATCGGCAAAGAGGAGCGGATTTTCCGCGCTCATATAATTTGGTCTCAAGGCCGCGCAGCAGACGAATTGGAATAAGGCCGCGTGCTCCGCCACCATCAATGGAAAGGATAATGCGTTTTCTTTTTTTCATAGACAAACCCGATACAGTGATCTTGTGTTTTAATTTGCTCTTATACGTATCGAGTTTGTCCAAAAATGAGGTGAAGAGATGGCACCTGCGCCCGCACAAATCCAAGCACTTGCAATTGCAGTGAATTAAGGGTTAAGCCGCTTCACTCACAAGGGTGAGGGATGCTGCCACCTTCGCAATTCTGCCACCAAGTGCTTTGGCTGTATCTTTGTCGGCTTTCGGTGGAACAACCTCCGGTCCTTCGTCCGCATTGGCCTGTGCCATGACGCCGAGTGTGCTGCCCAAACGGTTGAGATCTTCCTCAGAACCTGTGCTGCTGTTGTTGCCGGGCATCAGATCCAACCCAACCCAGATCATGCCATGCTGAGCAACAAACACGCTCAGCTGTGTCAGCGTGCCAAGTTTATCGCCACTGCGAGAAGCCGATACTGTAAACGCACCTGCAACTTTATCGACCCAGCCACGTTCCATCCAAACTTTGGAACTGGCATCCATAAAAGCTTTAAACGGCGCACTCGCACTGCCCATGTATGTTGGCGAACCAAAGATAAGGGCATCAGCCGCCGCCAGCTTGTCCCAGTTCACATCATCCAATGTGCCGACTGACATCAGCTCAGCATCTGCACCAGCATCTAATGCACCCTGCAGCACGGCGTCTGCTAGGACTTGAGTGTGACCATACCCACTATGATAAACGACGATGACCTTGCTCTGCACGCTCATTGCAAATTCCTTTTCCTGCGCTGTGAGATCGACAGCACCTGTCTATTCAGCTAAGGATCATTCGTCTAATGCATGTAAGGTATAGTCATTATGCGTCAGGTGAATTTACGCAATGTAGATCTGAACCTTCTCGTCGTTTTGGAGAAGCTGCTGGAAACACGCCACGTGTCTATTGCTGCCACGCAATTGCATATGAGCCAACCCGCAGTAAGCCGTGCTTTGCAACGCCTGCGTGATGCCCTGCAAGATCCATTACTGGTGCGCATTGCCGGAGAGTATGAACTGACGGAAAGAGCTATTGAGATCCAGAGGCTACTCCCCTCTGCTCTGGCAACCATAAAGGACGTTATCGCTAAACCGCAGTTTGACCCGGCCACTGCGGAAGAAACCATCCGCTTTTCAGGCCCGGAGTTGGAGGTAAACCTCTACGGGCCGCCACTGCTACAGCGTATGAAGCAGGATGCTCCCGGCTTAAAGCTCGAGCTGAAAAGTGACATCCGCAACCAGTTCGAACCGCTGGAAAGTGGAGAGGCGCATTTTGTCCTGTCTGGCCAAACCCCAGCATCAGCGACAAGCCAGCTTCATCGTTTCTCGCTGGGCCGCTTCAGTTACGTCTGCCTGATGAGTAAAGACCATCCTCTTGCAGGCAAGCCTATATCGCTTGAGGACTACCTCAGTCAGGACCATATCTCGGTTATGATCACGGGTTCTGGGCACAGTATTATTGACGAGAAACTAGCAGTTATGGAGCAAAAAAGAAACGTCGCGGTAAAAATCGGCAGCTTCTTCGCGGCCATGCACTTCTGCGGCCAGTCCGACATGCTCTTTCTGGTGCCTTCCATCTTCGACACCCAAATCTACACCGGCCACAACACTGTTTCCTCCCCAGTGCCGGACTTCCTCAAAGACCATCACCAGGAATTCTTCCTCTACTGGCACGAGCGCTACCACCACGACCCAATGATCAAATGGACCCGCGACCTGATGAAAGAAACTACGAAGCAATACCGGTAGCTAAAGTGACGATGTATGCCACGCACTTAAAAACTGCTTGAGAACCTGACAGCAAGGTCGCCTCCAAGCTTGTCCTGATAACGGGCCGAAAAGACCTTCCCCAAGACCTCAACGCGGCTTTGCTCAGTCATGTTATAGGCTGCGCTTGCTTCGGCAACAAAACGAGCTCTGTTCTTTGAACGATCTGCACCAACAGAAAAATGTGCCAGACCGGGGATATTGGTAGAAGCTGATACCTCAACGTCATCTGCAAAGAAGTCCACTTCCCCCTGCAAACCAAAACCGAGTTCCAGTTGCTCAAAAACTGAAAACCGGGACCGGAGGCCAAAAACACCAGTGGCTGCACTTGTCGAGCTACCGTGAATATGGGCGATGGTGTCCAGCTCTGTCTGCTCGTCATATCCAGCTTGATAGGTGTTCTCCCAATATGCACCGATATAGGGGGAGATCATGAAATTCTCTGAGAATTGATGGTCAGCAATAAGTCGTGCGCCCACAGTCCTGCTGCTGAAATGAGTGGAGCCTCTTCCTACCTGTACATCAGTGAAATTTTGCCCACGTGTGACATCTGCATCGCTATAAAGCCATGCCCCATCAAGGCGTGCACGAACAGGTGTATCCTTAGAACCGAGAGGAAACGAACCAATCAAATACTCGGCGAATGCACCGACGCCAATACCGTAGTTCAAGTCCAACGTTGAACTAGTATTCCCTTCTCCATAGGTCCCAACACTTGCACCGAGTTTGAAAGCATCGCTGATGTTGACCGCACCAGTTAAACTACCACCAAAAGCATTGGTCCCCTGAAACAAACTAGTTGCGCCAGCCCGAACACCCAAACAGGCATTGCGGCCCTGCGAAATGTGGCACTCTTCCTCCCTAAGCTTCCTCGCTAAATGACTATTCAGATCCACGGCATTCGCAAATTCATTTGCGACCTCAATGGCAGAAGCTTGCACGTTAGCAAGATCTTGAATAGCTGTGCGATAAATGAAGCCGCGGGCATAAGTTCCAAAGTTAGATGTTCCAACAATTGTGGAGCCATCTGCACTAATATCGCCTACAAAGGTTTGCTCTGCCCCTGTCAAACCTCCAATGTCTTCCATCCGACCATTTTCCCAACGAAAAGAACTATATTTACTACCCAATGGGCTGTTCGTTCTAGATAGCCCCACGACAATGGTTCCATCATCACTCACGTGAGTGGCATAGGCATCGTCTCCAGGAGCCAGAACACCCAAATCCTGAGCCGTATCACCTAACCAGCGAACAGCCGTCTGAGCGCCTGTAATATTGCTAGACTGTGACCAACCTACAATGACACTTCCATCTGCATTTACATCCATTGCACCTGCACTAACGTGTCCCGTTATTAGCGACAGCTCCTGAAATTGATCACCTGTCCAACGCACGGCGCTATAGATGTCACCTGGTTTTGTGTAACTGCCAACGATAACTTTACCGTTAGCACTTACACCCGTAGCCCTGCTCTCGAGAGCACTTGGTGAAATAGCAAGAATTTGCATTTTGCCGTTCTGCCAACGAAATGCACGTGCGAAGCCTCCTGTGATGCTCCCGTGACCAACGACAATATCGCCTGTCGCATTGGTACTTGTTGCAATTGAATAATCGCCGCCTGATAGAAGGCCAAGATTATGCATTTTGCCGCTGTGCCATCGAAAGGCTTGAGGCCGGCCGGGAGTATCTCCCCCTCCGACGATGACTTTTCCATCATCACTCATCTCATGAAAATAGGTGTTCTTAAAATCTAGAAAGGGACTAAGGCGCACAGGGGATTCGGTAGTCGATGACCAATACAGGATCCCTGCTTTTCCCTGATAGTGTTGTATACCTGCGATTATTTTTCCGCTTCCGCTTACAGCATTCGCGCTAAAGCTAACACTGTAAGGGTCTAGTGGGCTAGGTAACTGCTCAAATGTGTTCAATGGAACCAATTGCTGGCCATGAGCAAGGTTTGCCGTCGAAGCGAATATGAAGGCTGTACATGAAAGGCAACCAAGTCCAGAGAGCGAAAATGAGACAGACATAAACAATCAGTTTCCATGAAAAAGCGCTGCTTCTCCCCAGTTATGGAAATTTGGAATAACCAGAAGAGAGCATGCAACAAATACATATTTTGACTGCATAAGAGAGTAAAACGAAGAGCAACTTCAGTGAAGTGCACGCTATGACTTCCTGAAAGTGCCGAATAATCGCTGCGTGAAACACAGGGGAAAATATCTCGGATACTTTTGTGTCTACATGACACAGAGGAGCAAATCTGAGAGCTGTCGTGTGGCTGTGCTTTAGTTCTAAATTATTTTCTTTATCAACAATTTACACATGAATCTGCTGGTGTTACTTGGCTGTTGCCCAATACACATAAGTGTCTAGTGGAGATTGTATGTCTTGACGTGCTTCACCCATCATCTCTCGCGGACTCATCTCAAACTCATCTTTGAAAACCTTAGAGAAGGTTGAAAGGTGCTTGAAGCCACACTGCTCAGCCAGCACACTGACCTCTTTGCTTCCTTGAAAATGTAAGAGCTGGCGGGCCCGTGCTAACCGCATGGTGCGTAGGTATTTTGCAAAGCCTCCCATCGGATCAAGCAGACGGTAAAGGGTACTTCGCGAAATACCCATCAAGTGGGCAAGATCATCACTGCTCAGATCAGGGTTAGATAAGTTGTGTCGGAGCAGGCCTTTTACTTGAAGTCTGCGGAGATGCTGAACTGAACGGGAAAGTGTAAAGCTGGAGTTTTCATTGTCTTGATGTGACACGATCTGTCCGACCAACTCTGCGATGCAATCAACAATGCTGGTGTATTGGTCATCCGTAAGCGTGTTGATCTCTGTGCTGAGACTGAGCATCAATTGCCGAATGATTGGCAAGGGAGTAGAATTCCCGCGAAAGATCTGGATAGGGTGGCTACGCTGGGCTGAAATGTAACCACTCAACTTCTCGCGTGGCAGCATCAACTTGCAAAGTTGATAATCTGCGTGATGTGCAGACATGGGCTGTGTAGCATCATAAAAAATCAGATCACCGCTCTGCAGTCCAAAGCTCCCTTTGGAGCATTCAAGTTCGCTTCCTCCGGTATGGCAGTAGAACTGAATGCAATACACATCGATGTTGTCTTGTGCAGTTCGCTTCTCAGTTCGCTCGACATAATAGTGACCACTGGAAATCAGACAAAGGCTGGCATCTGGAAGAAATCGGGCGCTTACAGATGCAGAAAAGTTCTCTACGGGCGGGCAATAGGCTTTGTTCACCACATCCCCGGTAACCGCTTGATAGGTTTCTACCCAGTCCCCCCACCGAACGTCTTTTTGCCGATGCAAAGAAATATGATCTGATTTTTTTCGCAAATGAAGATGATGCCAATACGTTGCAGCTGATGGTGGTAGTGTTAACACTTGGAAATCGAGGGAGCAAGTGAGTAGGACGCTCTGCAGAATCGTTTCAGACCTACGCTTCAATCTCCTTTAACTGACCAGAAACTTTGAAGCTCAATGCAAATCTGAGAAAGCATCATTTCGTGAAAAAGAATATTTTGATTGTTGGTGGTACGTCTGGCGTAGGTCTTGAGCTGGTGAAGCATTATGTAAAAGAAGGCCATAATGTTGGGCTGACTGGGCGCCAAAATCCTGAGCTTGAAGGAGCGGCCTTTCAAAAACTCTCGATGACAGATGACCCGGTTCAGTTAGCCCGTGACATCGATCAGGTGTTGGACGGCTTCAACAATGTTCATACGCTTATCTACGCCGCAGGTTTCCTTCAACGTGGGCATATTGACGAGCTTGCTGATGATCAACTTGGGATTATGGTCAATGTCGGCCTGCTGGCACCTATGATGTTGATACAGCGCCTGAAAAGAAGATCAGATCATCCTCTTAAGATCATGCTCATCACCTCCAGTTCGCAGTATACGCCTCGTGAGTTGGAACCAGCATATTGCGCGACCAAATCTGCGCTAGGAATGCTAGGCGCGTCACTCGTGCGTGACAAAGGCCTCGGCAAAGTTCTTGTCGCAGCACCGTCGGGAATTCAAACGCCATTCTGGGACGATACCGTGGAAGATACAGAGACGATGCTAGATCCGTCCTGGGTGTCAGAACAAATTGTCGAGCTCTCCGGTGGTAGCTTCAAATATAAGTTTGCAAAACTGCTGAGAGACCCGGCACGCGTAGAGGTCGTCGAAACTTTGGATAATAATCTGGTAACAATCTAGGCGGTTAGGCAGCTTGCTGACGGGAGGAGCCTTGATGGAACACAACATGATCCTCGTTAAGCCAGACCCGTCTAATCAAAAAAGGTTTGTCGAGGCCATCAGTGCTGACCTCTTGGAGAGCGGATACGAGATTGTTGCAGTTAGAAATAGGCAGCTGAGTTCTGCAGAATTTGAAGGCAACTTTATCTGCAAAAGTAGTCAGCACTTAGCGTACATAACCAGTGGTCCAATCGCAGCAATACTTTATCGTGGCCATTCTGCTGTTGGCTTCGGAAGGAACTATAAGTTCCATTTCAGAAAGCAGCACTCAACGGATAAGCTCAAAAACATACTGCACTCGACAGAACCGGGCAATGAATTTGCCGTGCAGTTCGAATTGTTCTTTCCAAACCTGAATATCACCGAGCATCATCAGTTTGCTGATCAGGGCGTCTATTTTAGCAGTTTGAAGGAGATACAATCGGGTGAGCTATCGAGACTTGCCAGCTTCAATCTGATTGCGGCTAATAACGAAGAGGCGAATTCGCGGCAGTTCAAGGAAACATGCAGCCTGAGAAACTGCAGGTATGTTGGATACCGCGAACGCATTCATAGCAGCACAGAATTGTTGCGGTATCGAAGGAAAGCAGATTTAAGCGCTAAAGATATGCCTGAAGTGAGGGTCCTGCTTCTGCATGATCTGCAGGAATATTCGCAGCATATCAGACACATGAAAGAGACGCATAAGATACACGGAGTGGTGTGCTACAAGCCGAAATTCACACTTCTGGAAACGGAAATGCTACGCACATCGATACTAGAAAACAATTTGTTCTGTGTTGGTGGCAGCTTCGGCGGGCAATCACCCGGTTCGATCAGAGCTTCGCAAGAGTTGGCCGATATGTTTGATGCCCACTTTGAGCGTATCTAAAAAATCTGTCTCTCTACCCACCTACCCATTCGAAACAAACTTCAGCCCGACGATTGCAGCGATGAGCATGGCTATGAAGAAGAGGCGGAGGAAGGTGACTGGTTCTCCAAAGAGGAAGATGCCAAGGATGGCGATGCCAGAGGCACCGATCCCCGTCCACACGGCATAGGCTGTACCAAGTGGTATGGACACCATGGCTTTGGTCAGGAAGTAAAGTGACAGCAAGGCCGTGATGATAAAGGCAATTGTATAAAGCGGTCTGGTAAAGCCGTCAGACAGCTTGAGGCAGACGGCAAAGGTCATTTCAAACAGGCCAGCGATGATGAGCCAGATCCATGCCATTCAGTTGCCTCCAACGCAATGTCTACAGCGTAACCTCTGTTCACCACCAACGGTGCGCTTAAGAGAATACGCGATGAAACAAAAGCTTGATGCCGTTTGAGCGTTCCACTCCAAATTTGATCACCTATAAGAAACGCGGTTTAAGCCCTCAGTGTAAAGGGCTCTTTCCTTGAGATGGATGGTTTTCTCCACCTTCCACCCATCTGCGGGTCGCCTTTGCAATGCGGGCGCCATAGGCAAAGGCTGTGTCTCTGTCTGATTGAGGAGGAGCCACTTCTGGCCCTTGATCCATGTTGGCCTGCGCTGCTGCGCCATAATACACGCC
Source organism: Pseudovibrio sp. Ad46 (assembly GCF_001623065.1). Taxonomy (NCBI): domain Bacteria; kingdom Pseudomonadati; phylum Pseudomonadota; class Alphaproteobacteria; order Hyphomicrobiales; family Stappiaceae; genus Pseudovibrio; species Pseudovibrio sp. Ad46. The sequence continues at coordinate 9,964 of NZ_LMCG01000027.1, forward strand.
AAGGCGATTGAGATCTTCGTCGCTGCCAAAGCTGTAGTTATTGCCCGGCGGCATGCCAAGGCTTACCCAGATCATGCCATGCTGGGCTGCAAAGGCTGCCATTTGAAGGAAGACGTTGTGCCGGTCGCCGCTCATGGAACCTGATACGCTGAAACCACCGGCGATCTTGTTGATCCAGCCTTGTTTGTACCAAACGGTTGCAGAGGCATCCATGAAGAATTTGAAGGGTGCAGCAACACCGCCCATGTAGGTAGGGCTTCCAAAAACGATGGCATCAGCGGCTTCCAGAGCGTCCCAGTCCGTATCCTCATAATCGCTGACAGGCACATAAGTGACCGTGGCACCGTTTTCACTGGCACCGCGGGCGACTGCATGTGCCAGTGCCTCGGTATGTCCGTTGGCAGAAAAAAAGGCGATTGCTACCAGAATGTCTTTTGACATGGACCGTTACTCTTCAAGCCTGTCAGAATTCCGGTCTATTTGGGAGCAAACGCCTTTCAGCTACTCTAAGATAGCTCGGGTAGATTTAGATGTGCTCGATTAAAATTCTTCACGCACATACCTGTTTACCTAGGATTCCTTATAGGCTCCGCTGGAATAATGCAGCTCATAGGAGTGGCTGTAGATTTCCAGAATGTTGCCGAATGGATCTTCCATGTAGATCATGCGGTACGGCTTTTCGCCAGGATAATAGTAGCGCGGCTCCTTCATGCGGCGTTTACCGCCAGCAGCCTCAATCTTGGCGGCCAGACCTTCCACATCCGGGTCCTGAACACAGTAATGGAAGATACCGGTCTTCCAATATTCGAAGTTATTTTCCGGGGTCTCGTTCTGCGCAAACTCAAAAAGCTCCACACCAATGCCATCACTGGTGGAAAGATGAGCAATCTTGAAGCTCTTCCAGCCTTTACCAAACACGTCAGTACACATTTCACCAATCGGACTATCATCTTCAACAATCTCGCTTGGTTCCATGATGATGTACCAGCCCATCACATCACGATAGAACTTCACAGCGGCTTCTACATCCGGAACGGAAAGTCCGATGTGAGAGAAACGTCTTGGATAAGGTGCGGACATAACAGACCTCGCTACGCTAAACTTTACAGGCGGAATGCCTTGGATACGTTGGATGTAGCAACTCTGTGAGAAAATCAGAAATTATCATTTATTAGTTTTATGATAATTTAATGTTATGTATGCTTGGGCCATGTTGAATTCTCAGTGGCTTAAGACCTTCGTTAAACTAACTGAAACTGGTCATTTCACCCAGACAGCCAATCAACTTGGTATGACACAGCCGGGTGTAAGCCAGCACCTGAAAAAGCTGGAGCAGCAAATCGGTGCGCCGCTAATCACAAAAATCGGCAAGGGTTTTGAGTTGACGCGGGAAGGGGAGCTTCTGCTGGGCTTTGCATTGAAAGCAGAGAGGCAGGAAGCAGACCTTCGCGCCGCAATACAGCAAGACGATCCCAATATCGGTGAAGTCCGCATTGCGTGTTCCGGGTCCATGGCGCTCTACCTCTATCCCAAACTTCTCAAGCAACAGAGCGTCCATCCCGGTTTACTGCTGAAAGTCGAAGTGGCTCCAAACCATCGCAGCCTCCAACTGTTGCAAAACAATGAGGTCGATCTCTGCATCGTTACTCAGCGGACTGTTCAGTCCTCACTTGTGCAACACCACATCGGCGATGAACCGCTTTGCCTTGCGGTGCCAGCCGATTTCGATGGGAACACGTCGGTCTTCGCGGACCTGGAGTCGCTGGGCTTCATCGATCATCCGGATGGACTACACTATGCAGAGCGCCTGCTCACGCCAAATTTCCCAGAGATAAGTGCTGTTTCTGCTGACCTTAGAACAACCGGTTACATCAACCAGCTCAGTCAGATCCTTGTACCTGTTGCGCAAGGACTCGGGTACACGGTTTTACCAGAAACCGCCGTTCGCAGTTTTGAGGCACAAGCGAACATCAGAATTGTGGAGCTGAAAGAACCCGTCAGTGACCCGCTCTATCTGACGGCGAAAAAACATCGCACTTTGGCAGCGCGTTATGACTGGTTCAGCAAAAAAATCGCAGAACTATGCGGTCAAATGAGCAGCAGTTAGGCTACCATCACAGAAGCCTAACCACAAAATCAGATTAGCGCCCCGCCAGTTCCGCCACAGCAGCAATCATGCGGTCCAGATCTTCTGGGCGAGACAGGCGGTGATCGCCGTCTTTCACCAGTGTCAACACCACATCGTCATGGGCCATGCCCTCAACAATACGCAGCGCATGCTGCCATGGCACTGCATCATCCTTCTGACCTTGTAAAATGATGGTCTTGCAATTGGTGATGATCGGCGCGCCAAGCAAAAGGTTTGTCCTGCCATCCTCGATCAGATCGCGGGTGATGATGTATGGGCTGTCTTCATACTCAGATGGGCGCTCAAAGCGACCTTTCTCCATAATCTCTTGCTTGATTTCATCGGTAAACTCATGCTTCCACATCAGCTCCTCGGTGAAATCCGGGGCAGGGGCAATCAGGACCATGCCGGAGAGGGTGCCCTCAATGGTATCAGAGGCTTCATGCAGCGCCTTTGCCAGCAACAGTGCCATCCAGCCGCCCATGGAAGAGCCAACAACAATGGTCGGTCCTTTACAGAACTGCTTGAACACAGCAACGGCTTCTTCCAACCAAAGAGAGATGGTACCGTCAACAAACTCACCGCCGGATTCGCCATGACCGGAATAATCCATGCGCGTGCAGGTCAGGCCTTGCTTCTCAGCCCACTCACAAAGCACTTCGGCCTTGGTGCCCAGCATGTCGGATTTGAAACCGGAAAGCCACAGAACACCCGGCGCACCGCGTTCATCATGTCGCACTGCGATCTTCCGTGCACTGTCTCCTTTGCCAACGCTGATGAATTGCGGTAAGTCAGCACTCATTCATAACCTCCAAACACTTATCGGCTTATACTGGCCGGCAATTGTTCGGAAACCTGATTACAGTGCCTCCACAGTTGCCCGCCGGACATTTTGGCGAGCATAGTTGGATCACTCTCAAAAAACATAGAGAAATGTCCAAAGTGCCGACCATTTTGCAAATTGTCCCCGACCTTCAAACCGGCGGAGCCGAGCGCACCACAGTGGATGTCGCAGAGGCGATCGTCAACGAAGGCTGGAATAGCCTTGTGATTTCGCAGGGCGGACGCATGGTCCCCGAGTTGGAAGCGACAGGGGCGGTGCACTTTGAACTGCCAGTGAAGTCCAAGAATCCTTGGACCATGTGGCGTAATTCCTATTTGATTGAGCGTATCTGCCAGCAGAACAGAGTTGATCTGGTGCATGCCCGATCCCGTGCCCCCGCATGGTCGGCCCTGTGGGCGGCTCACCGTCTCAACATTCCTTATGTCACCACCTATCACGGCATCTATAAGGAAACGAACAAGTTCAAGGCGTTCTACAACTCCTCCATGACCCGTGCGGACAAGGTGATCGCGAACTCCAGATTCACAGCGGATCTGGTGGAAAAACGCGACCCGCGCACAAAAGGCAAAACCTCGGTTATCTATCGCGGCCCGGATGTGGAATCCTTCAACCCCGACAATATCAGCGATGAGCGTATCACAGACCTGCGCGCGCGCTGGGGTGTCTCTGACAACCGCCGCGTGGTGATAAACCTTGCCCGCCTGACCGAATGGAAAGGCCAGCGCGTGCTGATTGAAGCAACGCGCCAGTTGATCGAACGTGGCGGCTATGATGACGTGCTTGTGGTTTTGGCGGGCGATGATCAGGGGCGCGAATCCTATCGCCAGTCATTGGAGCTTCAGATTGCAGAATCTGATCTGACAGAACGCGTGCGCATCGTTGGGCACTGTTCAGATGTTCCGGCAGCCCTCGCAATAGCAGATGTTTCTGTTGTTGCTTCCATTGAAGCCGAGGCTTTTGGTCGTGCAGCTGTAGAAGCGCAGGCCGCTGGCGTGCCGATCATCGTCTCCAACATTGGCGCAGTACCGGAAACAGTTCTTGTACCGCCTGTTGTAAAAGCTGAAGAGCGTACTGGTTGGCATTTTGAAAATGGTGATGCTGAGGAACTCTGCGAGTTGATGGCTCAGGCCTTGGATATGAGCGCTGGAGATCGTGCCAAACTCACCAAACGGGCTCATGACCATGTAGAACGGTCATTCACCAAGCAGGCTATGTGTGATGCCACACTAAACGTTTACCGCGAGCTGTTACCAACAGGAAGCTAACTGGTTGTAAATGTCGCGTCAGAACCTACAAAACTAGTGTTGACTTACGTGGCATTTTTCCTGATTCTAGCAATGCAGCGCAATTGATGCCCTTCCCACGCGTTTCTCGACTTGACGAAACAGTCGGAACCAGTCATTGAACTGTTACCAAATATTCGCAAGTTCGGCAGTCTAAAGAGGAGATACTCACATTCGCCGTCCGTTTCGCGCACCGCCACCCACTAAGGAAGGGCCGCGCACCAATAAAGAGATTCGCGTTCGCGAAGTGCAGCTGATCAACACCGAGGGTGACAACCTCGGCCCAACTCCAACCGAAGAAGCCCTCGCAATGGCGGTGGAACAAGGTTTGGACCTGGTCGAAATTGCTCCGAACAGTCAGCCACCTGTTTGTAAGATTCTGGACTATGGTCGCTATAAGTACCAAGCTCAGAAGAAAGCTGCAGAAGCACGCAAAAAACAGAAGATCGTTGAGATCAAAGAAATCAAAATGCGTCCGAACATCGACACTCATGATTATGAAGTGAAGATGCGGAACATGAAGCGCTTCTTTGAAGATGGTGATAAAGTGAAGGTGACACTTCGCTTCCGTGGCCGTGAAATGGCTCACCAGGATCTCGGCATGAAGTTGCTCCTGAAGGTTAAAGCAGAGACTGCGGACATCGCTAAAGTCGAGTCCCATCCAAAGCTTGAAGGCCGCCAGATGATGATGGTGCTCTCACCTATCGCTCGTTAATACGGGCAGGTTGAAGCGCTCCGGTTTTGTTTCCGTGTAGCTACTCAACCGCAGCCCCAGAGAATTTTGAGATTACCCGGCACATTGTGTCGGGTATTTTCGTTTGTACCTGAGAGTGGAGGCTGATTATGAATGACGAGATGAAATTACATCACGAGCGAATGCTAGCGCTTGTTGCCTTCACTGCTTCCTCCTTTCAAACCTCGCATCCTTCTCCATTCGGTGGAGCGATTTATACCGCTGACGGAAGGTTGTTGGCTCAGGCCTATGACAGTGTGATCCGGGAGTGTGACCCGACCTGTCATGGAGAAGTCAATGCCATTCGGCAGGCCAGCAAAGTATTGGGCTCTCGCTGGCTTGACGGTTGCACCATGTACAGCACCTGTGAGCCTTGTGCCATGTGTACCGCCGCAACCATATGGGCTGGCATTGATAAGGTTGTTTTCGGCGCTTTCACCAATGAGGATGCGACCCACTTCTGGCCTCAGGAAATGAACCTGAGAACGAAGGATCTGACAGGTCATATGGTGCAACGCCCCCAGATCACAGTGATTGAAGGGGTTGAGCGTGAAGCCTGTAAGCAGCTTTTCACGCAGTGCGCAAGCACGATGCAAAGGCTTGGGATCGAAATCTAAAGCACTTCATGGCCCGGCAAACCTTTTGTCGAAAATTATTTGCCGTATAGGCTATTTCATTCGATCAAAATGCACCTTAGCCTGATTCAGTATGTTTTGAAATTGGGCGATGATAATGCGACAGGTTATTTTCTTAATTAGCTTTAGTCTTGCGCTTGCCTATGGAGTGTATTTTTGCTGGCAAGACCCGTCACTCCTGAAAACCATTGTGAAAACAACTGCTCTCGGAGTTATCGCTCTTTGGGCTTTTGTAACGCAAGCTCCGCTATTGCTTGCATTGGCCCTGACGACGTCCTCAGTGGGAGACGCAGCCTTGGCAGTGCCGGGTGAAATTAGATTCCTTGTTGGGCTTTGCAGTTTTGCGGTCGCACATGTTTTTTATATCCTCTTGTTCTCTCGAAAAATCAGGCATTTCGATTCCAGGATATTCGTACTGTCAGGAGCTGCTCTCTCAGTTCTGGTGCTGTCGACTGGTTGGTGGTTGCTTCCCTTTACCGGTGATCTGATGATTCCAGTTGCGATCTATATTATTTTGATAGCAACTATGGGAGGAATGGCAGCACAGGTTGGTGGATGGGTTTTGGTAGGCGCTCTCGCCTTCATGATGTCTGACACTCTGCTAGCAATCCAACTCTTCCGTCTGGACGACATCAGCCCTCTCCAGCTACCGGTTTCGGTGGCACTTTGGACACTATATTATTGTGGTCAGATGTTGATATTCTTGGCTATCACCAGACACAGGGTTTCAGTCAGCAAGTTCTCTTGAAATCTTCTTGCATTCCCATGCTGGCAGTTTTATAAGGCCTCGTTCAAAGTCGCCCGGCTGTAGTTTGCCTCCTATGAATTTATAGGAATCAGGCAAGAATTACAGGGCATGCCGTGGCGGCTTCTGATGCATCCATTGCAAATTTTTGATCAGTTTACTGATCATCACAAGAAAGGACGCAAAATGCCCAAGTTGAAGACGAAGTCTGGAGCTAAAAAACGCTTCAAGCTGACCGCGACTGGCAAAGTTAAGTGTGGCCAGGCTGGCAAACGCCACGGCATGATTAAACGCACGACCAAGTTCATCCGTAACGCACGTGGTACAACCACTCTGTGCGATGCAGATGCACGTATCGTGAAAAAATATCTGCCTTACGGCTAAGCCTTAAAACCTGACACTAGGAGACTACCATGTCACGTGTAAAAAGAGGCGTCACCGCCCACGCTCGTCACAAAAAAGTTATTAAGGCAGCCAAAGGTTACTATGGCCGTCGTAAAAACACCATCCGCGTTGCTAAGCAGGCAGTCGAGAAAGCGGCACAGTACGCTTACCGCGACCGTAAAGCTCGCAAGCGGAACTTCCGTGCACTCTGGATCCAGCGTATCAACGCAGCGACCCGTGAACACGGCATGACCTACGGCCGCTTCATCGATGGCTTGAACAAAGCTGGCATCGAAGTTGACCGTAAGGTTCTTTCTGACCTCGCGATCAATCAGCCAGACGCATTCAAAGCACTGGTTGAAAAGGCGCAGGCTGCTGTAGCTTAATTGCTATAGTAGAAAGCAGAAGCTTTTTTGAAAAAGGCAGGTTCCGAAAGGAGCCTGCTTTTTTTGTGCGCGTTTCAATGCTCGATGGATGTTATCTGTTCTTCTGTTATGGATTGTGAAGAAATAGCGGAACATCAGAAAGAGGCGCATTTAGCGCTCTGACGCATTGGGGAAACTATGATCACAGGGAAATGCGACTGCGGTAAAGTGAGCTTTCAGGTGGAAGAGGTGAGAGATACGGTCACAATCTGCCATTGCAGCCAATGCAGGCGCACAAGCGGTCATGTTTGGGCTTCAACGCATGCACCTTCTGAAGAGCTATCCTTCATAGCAGATGAAGGATTGACTTGGTATGCATCCTCAGACTTCGCAAAGCGAGGCTTTTGCAAATTCTGCGGCTCCAGTTTGTTCTACAAAATGAATGACAAGAACAATATCGCTATCGCTGCAGGCTGCCTTGATGCGCCAACAAACCTCAAAATCAGCAAGCATATCTTTGTGAAAGACAAAGGTGACTACTACGAGATCACCGATGGCGCTCCACAGATCGAAAAGTTCTGATCAACGGTGCTCTTTGGAGTGATGTAAACTCCCCCGGGTAGAGCCCGGAGGAGCGAATCTTGCATTTAACAATGGCTTGAGACTTACCCAATCACACCATTATCATCACGCTTAATGACGATGACGGAAGAGCGTGGCAGCTTGCCGCCGTCTGGCCAGTTGCCGCCCGGGTGCTGAATGCCCACAAACATACTGCGGCGATCAGCAGACCAGGTCAGGCCAGTGACTTCACTGCCGGTTGGCCCGGTCATGAAGCGTTGGATTTCTCCTGTTACAGGGTCACCAACCAGCATCTGATTATTGCCCATGCCAGCAAAGTCGCCTTCGTTGCTGTCACTGCCATCTGTCTGGATCCAGATAAGACCACTCTCATCAAATGCCATGCCATCCGGTGAGTTGAACATGTTGCCAGTATTGACGTTTGCAGACCCAGCCTTCGGACCTTCGTGAACAGCCGGATTGCCAGCCATCACGTAAAGATCCCAGTCGAATGTGTCTGCTGCATGATCCTCATTATGAGGGCGCCAACGTACAATCTGACCATACTTGTTGGTCTCGCGTGGGTTCGGGCCGTTGACGGAAGTGTCGTCCCCTCCGGCATTTGGCTTTACACCACGGTTCTTGTTGTTGGTCAGGCAGCAGTAGGCTTCTACTGCATTCGGATTGGCAGAAATCCATTCTGGGCGATCCATGGTGGTCGCACCAACAACGGAGCCAGCAATACGGCTGAAGATGGCGATGCTCGCAGCATCCATGCCAGTAGTCTCTGGGGTCAGTGCCAGCCACTCACCTGTCTGGTCATCGTTGAACTTGGCAACATAGAGCGTCCCCTCATCCAACAAGCCATCAGTCGGCTGCCCTGGAGTGTAAACGCCATTGGAGACAAAGCGGTACATGAACTCGCCGCGCTCATCATCCCCCATGTAAACGACCACGCGGCCATCTGGTGCAAGAACAGCTTCCGCATTCTCATGCTTGAAGCGGCCTAGGGCGGTGTGTTTCACGGGCGTAGAAGTCGGATCTGTCGGGTCGATCTCTACAATCCAGCCAGCACGATGCGGCTCGTTTGGGTTCTTCGCGATGTCAAAGCGCTCATCGAACTTGTGGTAGTCATAATTGAAGCCTGTCTCGTTGATGCCATAACGCTGATAGCCAGCATCAACACCGTCCAGACGTGCAGCTGGAGCAGCTTCAGTCGCGCCAAAGTACCCGTTGAAGTTCTCTTCGCAAGTCAGGTACGTGCCCCACGGTGTTTTGCCGGAACCACAGTTGTTGAAGGTACCAAGTGATTGCGTACCGGAAGGGTCAGCAGCCGTCTGCAGCAAAGGGTGACCAGCAGCAGGGCCTGCCAGCGTCATCGGGGTGTTGTGTGTGATGCGGCGGTTGAACGGGCTGTTCTTTACGATAGCCCAGCCATTGTCCCCGTCTTCCACTTCAATGACGACTACGCCTTGCAGATGTTGCAGCTTCAGAACATCCTCGGCGCTCTTAGGAGCACCATCTTCGTTCTGAGGCAGATTTATCTTGCGGTTAGCGTATTCATGGTTGATCGCCAGCAGCTGCTTGCCTTGAAACTGGAAGCTTTCCATGCCGTCGGTGTTCTCACCAAACACCTTGTCAGCACCAGAAGCAGAACCACCTGTCTCATGGTTGAAGGCTTCAGCGCCATCCACCAGTGCATCACCCCAGCGCGCCAGTATTTCCCAGTTGTAACCCTCAGGCACATGTACAGTCGCATCAGTGTAAGTTGGGATGGGCTTGAACGTGAAACGTGAAGTAGAAGCTTTGGCTTCAGACATTGAGAGGCTGAGGACACCAGTGCCCATCACAGCTGCGCCGGAACCAAATGCCAACACGCCCCCCAGAAACCCGCGGCGTGAAATCGCACGCTCGACAACGCGGTCAAATTCATTTTCTTCAGCACGTGGGAAGTTCTGTTCATCCCATTCATCTGCTGTGAGTTCATTCATAAATTCATTCGTCATTGGAAAAATCCCGTAGAAGAAGGTGAGCGCACACTAGAGCGCTAACATGACATCTTCACGAAGCAATAGAACGATGAAAATCCTGCAGATGTAATATGAATATCGTATTCAAGTTATAATGCGTCGTATGTTGGAGAAGTGATCTGTGATGGGTCTTAGAGTTAAGTTGTTGAGATTTATAGTTATTGTTGGTTTTTATTATTTAATTTTATTGATTACTTAAATTTTAGGGAATAATTCTGTCAGGGTGCTGTAGACGATCAGAAAACTAAGTATTGACGTCTAATGATATGCTGTCGCAAGTAAATTTCAGGAATGCTTCAAACCAAGCAGGTAAGCTTTCAACTGTTTCCAAGAGCCTTGTGAAAACCGCGTAAAACTTTGCTTCACAGCGGTTCAATCACCTTTTGCAAACAGATGGCGTGGGTGTCATTGTACCCCTGTCCTTCATAGAAGCTGACAGCCTGCGCGTTATCACCACGCACGAGCAGCTGGACCTTCCAAATACCTCGAGCCCGCAACCACTCTTCTGCTGCTGCCGTGATTGCCTTGCCCAGCCCTTTTCCCTGATGGTCTGGATGTGTGCTTACATAATAAAACCAGCCACGATGCCCGTCTTCACCGCACATAATGCTGGCAACAATAGCGCCATCCAACTCACCGATTAAGATCGTAGAGTGTTCGCCTTCCAGTGCTTTTTCGATATCCCGCATCGGATCATTCCATTCACGGAACACACCGGCAGCTTTCCAAAGAGCAATAACTGCGTCCTGATCTGATAAGCACATTTCACGACAAATCATATGTACCGCGCATAGTAGTTCGAAAATAGAAAAATAATCACAGGATGTTTTGTAATTATCCTTTTTAATACAGTGGCTTGAAATTGTGAAGAGGAATAATAACAAGGTTAATAATCTATAAGTAAAAATATGAAAATCTTTGCGCGATTGAGAGGTTTTCGATATGGCTTTTTTTAAGCGTAATACACAAATGCTTGCTGAAGCCGCTGCAAATGACCAAGGAGAAGTAATCGGTCAGTCTGCAGTGGTGGAATTTACAGAACCTAAGAATTCCATTGATAGCGCACGCTTGTTTGGCGAATTGGATGCGCTCGCGTTGGACATGGCATCAGCTGCGGGAGAGCTGGACGCCGTGAATAACACTGCTGGCGCTTTGAGAATGGCCATGGAAAGCCTCCAGGACGCGTCTGGGCGCGTTGTCGAAAGTAATCGGGAAGTGAGTGCCGCGGTTGAACAAACTGCTGAGCAGACGTCTAACGCCCGCGATACTATGTCTAAGTCTCAGGAGGTGGTGACCGACGCGCTTGCCAACATCAACAGCCTGTCGACAGCCATCAGCAGCATCAACAGGCAGCTGGAAGGTCTTCAGGCGTCATTTGCCAACGTTCGCCAGTTCTCCAGCTCTATTGATGCCATTGCCCGGCAAACCAATTTGCTGGCGCTCAACGCAACCATTGAAGCAGCCCGTGCCGGTGAAGCAGGGAAGGGGTTTGCTGTCGTAGCCAGTGAAGTAAAGGCTCTTGCAACACAAACGACTGTTGCGACGGAGCAGATCGACCAGACCATTCTCCAACTCGGCAAAGAAGCGGACACCTTGGTCGATTTAGGCAAGGGCGCGCTTAGCACAGTCGGAACTGCTGAGAACAGCACACAATCCATCAATGACCTCTTCCATGAACTGGAAGCGATGGTAGACAACATTTCCGCGAATACGGACTCCATACGAACGGCTTGTGCAAACAACGATGCAGATACCGAAGAGCTTCTGCGCAACCGTGATGAAGTGATCGGTGTTGTCTCAACAAATGCGGAAAGCATCGAACAGGTCTCGGGCCAGATGCTGGGAACCTCTCAGACCGCCGACGCGCTTCTTGCTGAAGTGGCTGTCGAACATGGCGATAACCTCAATCAGCAGATGATCGAGGTTGCAAAAGAGACCGCTGGAAAGACCATGGAAGCGTTTGAAGCTGAAGTGGACGCAGGCCGGATCTCAGTGAATGACCTCTTCGATTTCAACTACACGCCAATTGAAGGCTCCAATCCAGCGCAGTTCATGGCGCTTTTCACCCAAATGACTGATCGGGTGCTTCCAACTATTCAGGAGCCAGTCAAAGATCTCGATGACCATATCGTCTTTTGCGCAGCGCTAGATAAGAACGCTTATCTGCCAACACACAGCAAAGATTATTCCAAACCGCAAGGCAATGACCCGGTTTGGAATGCAGCAAACTGCCGTAACCGCAGAATGTTCGATGATCATGCGGGCCTGAACGCAAGCAAGAACACCAAGGAATACAGCCTGCAAACGTATCGCCGAGATATGGGGGGCGGCAAAGTAATGATGATCAAACTGGTCTCAGCCCCAATCTGGGTCAAAGGCCGCCACTGGGGCAACACCCTCATCGCATTCAATACTTGATGTTTAGAAGCCCCAAAAACAAAAAGGCCCCACACTCATCCCTCATAGTGAGGTGAGAGTGTAGGGCCGTGGTGAAACAGCGTCTTCCCTTGAATTGGGAGGGGCTTACAGCTCGCCGCGGATCACGTAACGAAGCAGATCAACCACCTGGTCAGGGTCTTCGGCAACAGCAAGGGCTGCTGCATCCACTTCTTTCAATGGGTGCGTCAGAGCTGGTTCGTGCAACACGATGATGCTCTTGCCCAATGCTGAGGCGAACCCTGCATCGAAGGCTGCGTTCCATTGCCGGTACTTGTCGCCAAAGCGAACCACAACGATATCGGCCTCAGAGAGCAGCGTGCGAGTGCGTATTGCATTCACCTTTGCCCCCTTGTGATCTCGCCAGAAGTTGTTTTCTTCCGGGCCTAGAATTTCGACACCGCAATCATCACTGGCTTCGTGATCGGTCACTGCGCTGTCAAAATGAACAGGTAGGCCTGCATCAGCCGCACCATGTTCAATACGCTCTCTCCAATCGGTGTGGATCTCACCTGAAAGATAAACACGCCACGTTTTCATCGGCTCGCCTTCCCCTAAGAATCTGCATTTGCCTGCAAATTTTAAGAGGGGTTGTAGCTCGGTTCAAGGTCAAGCAGCTTATTGGTGACTTCTTTTCGGACACGATCGCGTTGGCGCTCGCGAGAGAATAGCCTGTTTTGTGCAAGGAGCAGATCCGCACGAGCCAGATACGAGTCGGTCCGGGCGGCATCAGCAGCTTTTCGGCAGGCCTTGCCTTCCTTGCCAGACTTGCAATCTTCGCCGCGCGCTTCTTCTTCAAGCCGGTCTATACGGCGTTGAATTTCCCAGACTGCTTCCTGAGCTTCACTGGCAGTCTCATTGGCTGAATAAAGCTGGTTGCCCAGGGAGTAGCCAACTTTGAAGCTCTCTTCTGTAGCGATTGGGCATACACCGCGATAGCTCTTACCCTCACGACCCTGCTCAAAGCCAGAAATTGGAGTACAATAGCTTTGCAGGCCAATGGTGCGCCCAGCCATATAGGCACTCACATCCGGTGTGACGCCGTATTTGCCGCAAGCTTTTGTATGTTCATTCAGCTTGTCAGAGGTGTAACCAGCCCGCCCATCAACAACACCAATGCCCTGCCAGTCGCCGACCTTGCAATCTTCCTCAGAAAGGGAGGCGCAACCACTCAGCGCCAGCCCAAGTCCAACAACAGTAAATAGTACCCGCATCCCCAACATGCCTTCCCTAAAGCCCAATCGCCTTTGTAGTGCCCGCACATCTGATTGGACAAAAATTGAATCTATGAAACCCAGATACGAGACTTAACCTGAACGCTTGCTGAATACAAATGTTCGCTATATGTTCTCTTTAAGGAATCGCATAGCCCTCGATTCGAGAGGCCATCTCATTTCAGTAGGTATTGGAAAGTCAGATGACGAAGACCATTGAATTTAAAGGGCGCTGCCTGTGTGGCGCGGTCACTTTTGAAGGTGAAGCGCCGAATGAACCGGTCAGCAGCTGCCATTGCAAGCAATGCCGTCAGTGGGGCAGCGGCCCGTTTGAGGCATTCAGCTTGCCGCTGGCAGATCTGAAGTTCATCTCTGGCGAAGATGCCGTCAAATACTATGAATCCTCTGAGTTCGCCCGCCGCGGCTTCTGTTCAAAATGCGGATCAAACCTGTTTTGGCATGCAGACCGCCATCCTCAATGGAAAGACCGAATTGCGATTGCCGTGGGTACGTTGGAGCAGCCACCAGGCCTCACAGCAGGCAATCATATCTTCTGTGCCACAAAGGGTGACTACTACGAGATCGAAGATGGTCGCCCTCAATATGCCTACGAAGATTGATGAGGAAATTGATCTTATCCCAAACCGTGGCCCTCGGCTAAGGTTACCCAACAAGCTCTAAGGGAGAGAGATATGTCTGACTTGCGGATTTATAAAGCGAAATGTCTTTGTGGCGAAGTCTCATTCAAGGCTGAAGCGCCCCAAAAAGATATTGGTTTATGCCATTGCACAATGTGCCGTCGTTGGAACAGCGGGCCGTTCCATGCAATCGCGATTCCGTTTGATGCTTTGAAGGTCGAGAGCGGAGAAGAGAACATCTCATATTACCGCTCCTCTGATTACGCGAAGCGCGCATTTTGCAACAACTGCGGCAGCAGCCTGTTTTATCACGGAGACAAAATCCCCGAGATTGCTCATGAAGTTTACTTCAGCGCTGGGCTTCTGGAAGAACCGACAGGCTCAAAACTGGCAGGTCACATCTTCTGCGCCAGCAAAGGCGATTACTACGAGATAGAAGGAGACCTGCCTCAACACGAAACAGTATAAAAATCCGCTCTGCGGTCAAAACCGGTGCAAGGTGAGCGGTTGGATCAAGGCGTGTTCTTCACACGCTCTAGCTCCAGCCGTTCTCCCACATATAATCCAACGCTTCCCGGTAGTTCGGGAATTTGAATTTATACCCCAAAGCGCCTTTCAGCTTGGCATTGCTCGCGCGTTTCACTTCGCCGTAAAACGAAATCGCCATAGGTGAAAGATCAGCATCTTCAAAGGCGATTGCTGGCGGTGGCTCCACACCCATCAGACGAGCAGCATATTCCACCACATCTTCTGGCGGACACGGCGCATCATCACACACGTTGAAAATACCGGAGGCGTTGTCTTCAAACGCATGCTGGACAGCACCAGCAATATCACTCACGTGAATACGGTTAAAGACCTGACCTTCTTTGATAATCCGGCGAGCTTTACCTTTGTCCAGATTGCAAAGTGCATTCTGGCCACGGCCATAAATGCCGGCAAGGCGCAAAATGCTGACTGGGATGCTGGTTTCTTCTGAGAATGCGAGCCACTCGTGCTCTGCTTCCAGACGCTGCTTGGAGCGTTTGGAGGTTGGATTGCACTCCGCTGTTTCTGTTACCCAACGACCTCCGTGGTCGCCATAAACCCCGATGGTCGAGAGATAGCAGATCGCCGTTGGCTTTGTTTTCGCAACTGCGTCACGCGCAGCATTCAGCAGAGGATCACCATCGTCCGTTGGCGCGGCAGAAACCAGAATGTGAGTGGCGGTGGCAATAGCCTCCAACAGCTCATCGCTTGCTGTTTGTCCGTCAAAGAGGATCGGCTGAACCCCTTTGGACCGCAGTTCCTCCATTTTCTCAGGAGAGCGGGTCGTTCCGCCAATCCAGGAAAACTCGGTCCCGTACATTTTCACAAAGTGGCGAGCTGAATATCCAGCTCCCAAAATCAACAAGCGCATTCCAAGCCCCCCGGCTTACGTTTACAGCTTCAGATAGTTCCTGCGCACTTCATAAAGCATCACAGCCGTTGCAACAGCCAGGTTCATTGAATCAGCCTGCCCCGCCTGCGGAATTTTCACCAGATCAGAGCAGGTATCAGCCAGTTTATCACTCAGGCCAGCCTGCTCATTGCCCATCAACAAAATAACAGGTTCTTTATAATCTACAGCACGATAGTCCTTTGTGCCCCGCAAATGGGTGCCAACCACAGGTCCGGACCAGCTCTTGCGGAATTCAACGAACTCATCAGCAGTACAGCGCACAAGTGGCATATGGAACAGAGAGCCCATTGTCGCACGTACAGTCTCAACAGCAAATGGATCAGTTGTTTCGTCAATCAGAATAACGCCAGTCGCACCAACCGCATCGCCGGTGCGGATGATGGTTCCCAGATTGCCGGGGTCACGGACACGATCAAGCGCGATCCATGTCGTGGCACTTTTCGGGTCAATGTCACTCAGCTTCATAGTTTGCTGTTCGTAAACACCAACCACCATCTGCGGGTTGTCACGGCGGGTGATTGCACCAAGCACAGCCGTGTTCACCTCAAGAATGAGAGCTCCACGGGCTTTTGCTTTCGCAGCCGCTTCTAGCGCAATCTTGTTCTCACGAGCTTCAGGACCAAGCGCCAGATAACGTACCCCCCAGCCAGCTTCCAACGCATCGGTTGCCAGTTTCAGGCCTTCAGCAACGAACAATCCGGACTGTTTGCGATTCTTGCGCTGAGCAACAAGGCCTTTGATTTCCTTCACAATCGGATTGGAATGTGAGGTGATCTGCTTTACTGCACCGGCACGGTGATTATCTCTGGTTTCCATCGGGTTATGCTCCCTCAGCCTTATTGTTTTCAGGTGCGCTCCACCGGCTGAATAGGGAGGTTGAGAGCAATCGTGGTCCATCAAGTTCGCGAATAGCCAGCTCACCGGATTCAATCGTGCCCGGCAGGCCATCAAGGCATTCTCGCATCAACTCATGAGAAGACAGGAAGCTGGCGCGGATGGCGTAGCTGGACATCAGCAGGAACTGCGCATTGGGAGAAAGCAGCTTTCGCACGCACGCCAACATGTGCGGCACGCTCTCAAAGAAGTCCCAGACCTCTCCATTCGGCCCGCGACCATATTTCGGCGGGTCAAGGATAATGCCGTCATAGGTGTTTCCGCGGCGCACTTCCCGCTCTACAAACTTCATGGCGTCATCACAGATCCAGCGAATTGGCTTGTCTTCAAGGCCGGATAACTCCTGGTTCTCACGTGCCCAGACAATGGCCTTTTTGGAAGCATCAACATGAGTGACTTGCGCGCCAAGAGCAGCAGGCAGCAGCGAAGCCATTCCTGTGTATCCGAACAGGTTGAGAACTTTGAGCGGACGATCTGCTTTTTTGATTTGCTCGCCAACCCAGTCCCAGTGCGCAGCCTGTTCAGGAAACACGCCCACATGGCGGAAAGACATGAACTGGCCATTGAAGGTGGCAGGGCCGTATTTCATCTGCCAGATCTCATCAACCTGATTGGCAAACTTCCAGCGGCCTGGGCCTTCTTCTTCAACGTCGCCGGTAAAGATAGCGTCTGCGCTTTTCCATTCGCTTTCTGGCAGGCGAGGGGCCCCCATAGCCTGCGCTTCTGGGCGGATCAGTTTATAGCGACCATAGCGCTCAAGCTTTTGTCCGTGTCCCATATCCAGCAAGGCATAATCGTCCCAGCCGTTCATTTCCACCATCACAGGCAAAACGCTGGCAGGGGTGGTGAAGCGGGCAGATGTTGGCTTATGTTCGCGTACGATGGGCTCAACAACCGTGGTGGCTGGAGCGCTGCGCGTTTGGTCTCGCCGGTTCGGGCGCGTTGCTGCTGCGCTATCTTTCTTGCCACCACGAGTGTCGCGGGGATTGCGCGCCTCTCTCTGGTCCCGATTATCTCGGGTATCGCGTTTGGCAGAAAAACCACGCTTCGGATCGTTGTCCTTCCGTGCTCCGCCTTTTTTGGATTGCGCATTGCGGGTTCGTGGAGCGCCGCCTTTGGGTGATTTGCTCAAGGATGTTGCCTTTGATTTTCTGCGCACAAACGCGAGACAAAGCCTCACGCTGAATTCGTTTATTTAATGAAAAGGCATTAAGGCGATGCGGGCCTCGGGTCAACGCTTTAGCGCAAAACAAGCTCTTTACCGTTAAGTGAGTATCCACAGCGTGGGAACACCAGCATAATGCAGGACGTATAAAACGTCGTTGTGTTCTGAAAAGAAGTTTTGAGCATCCATGACAATTTTAACACGAGAGGTACTTGTCTTTTCCCTCGATTTAAGTCCAATCTACATGACGTGGAATGCAAAAGTGACCTTAAGGCGTGGAGCCTACCTAAAGGAAGCACTGAAAAGAACGAGGGGGCCAATCCATGGAAATGTCTGGAGAGCAGCAAATACCTGCGAGTCAGGAAAAGGTTTGGGAAGCTCTCAACGATCCTGAATTGCTGAGAAAGTGTATTCCCGGTTGCGATAGTCTGGAAAAAACCGCCGACACTGAGATGTCTGCCACGGTCACAGCAAAAGTGGGACCGGTCAAAGCCAAATTCAAAGGAGAAGTAACCCTCTCTGATCTGAACCCGCCAAAGTCCTACAAAATTTCCGGAGAAGGCAAAGGCGGTGTTGCAGGGTTTGCGAAGGGCTCGGCAGATGTAACCCTGTCAGAGAGTGGGGATGGCACTCTTCTGAGTTATGAGGTTAATGCAAAGGTCGGTGGTAAACTTGCTCAATTGGGAAACCGGTTGATCGATTCAACTGCCAAGAAGATGGCTGAGGAGTTCTTCTCGAATCTGAACAGAGAACTCGGTGGAACTCCGGTAGCAGGCAAGGACGAGCCGCTAGAAGCTGTTGAGTTGGATCAGGGGCTGATCGAGGAAGCCAAGTCTATCGCAAACGAGCACGCCATCGAAGGATCAGTTGAAGCCATGGCTGATGCTGAACATGCGTTGGAAGATGCAGTCAAAGACGTTGAGGAGAAGGTAGAAGTTGCAGCGGGCAAGGGATTCCTAGGTGGACCGCTGGGTTGGGGCCTTATGGCTCTGGTTGTTTTGATTGCTCTTTATTGGTTACTTTGAAACTAGGAATTTGGCGGTCGGATTTTGCAAGGCGCGTAGAGGGCGCTTTGTAAGCTAACGGCCCCGCCGAATAACAAGGCCAATGGCCTAAATTACAACCAACTGCCTTGATAGGACGGGAGATCCTGACCAAGGCTGTTGGCTTCATAGTCTGCGGACGCGAAATTGCAGGCTTTTTTGAGGGAGGAAAACCATGACGACTGTCTCTATGACGGTGAATGGAAAGCAGATTTCTGGTGAGGTCGAAGACCGCACCCTTTTGTCTACATTTCTGCGCGAAAATCAGGGACTGACCGGAACACACATCGGCTGTGACACCTCACAGTGTGGTGCATGTCTCGTGCACATGGACGGTAAAGCAGTGAAGTCCTGCAGTATGCTTGCTGTTCAGGCAACTGGTTCTGCTGTCACCACAATTGAAGGTGTTTCCCAAAATGGCCAACTGCACATCATGCAGAAAGCTTTCAAGGAAAACCACGGTCTTCAGTGCGGTTTCTGCACCCCTGGCATGATCATGTCCGCAATCGATATGATTGATCGCCTGGGTACAGATCTCGACGAGAAAACAATTCGCCATGAGCTGGAAGGCAACATTTGTCGCTGCACCGGCTACCACAACATCGTCAAGGCAATCAAAGCCGCAGCTGACGAAATGGCCGAAGTTCTCGAAGCCGCAGAATAATTCGGAAATTCAACTGATCATTGATCCAGCTGCACCTTATTTCAGGTGCGTTGCACTGCTGGAGCCTATGAACAGTTGCTGAAGTCAACCTTCCGGGAGGGGATGGAAATGACAGCAGAAGGAATCGGCGCACGAGTGCTGCGCAAAGAAGACAAAAGATTTATTACCGGAAATGGCCGCTACACGGATGACATGACCATGCAACGCATGGGCCACGCTGCTTTCGTCCGCTCAACACACGCTCATGCTCGTATCAAGTCCATCAACACAGATGACGCGATGAAAATGCCGGGTGTTGATGCGGTTTTAAACGGACATCAGCTGGTCGCAGATGGCATCGGCAACATCATTTGCGGATGGATGATCCATTCCAAAGATGGTTCTCCAATGAACATGGGCGCGTACCGTGCTTTGGAGTCGGAAACAGTCCGTTATGTCGGTCAGGCCATCGCAGTTGTTGTTGCTGACACCCAGCAGCAGGCACGTGATGCAGCAGAAGCTGTGGTGGTGGAATATGAAGATTTGCCAGCTGTCGTTGACAGTCTTGATGCTCTGAAAGATGGCGCACCACAGCTCCATCCGGAAGCCGCTGGCAACCTCATCTACGATTGGGAGATCGGTGAGGAAGCTCCAACGGATGAAGCGTTTGCAAACGCAGCACACATCACCCGGATGGACATCGACAACAACCGTCTTGTTCCAAATCCGATGGAACCACGCTCTGCTTTGGCGCATTTTGATCCGTCAGAAGAGCACTACACGCTTTACACCACCTCTCAGAACCCGCATGTGGCACGCTTGGTACTCTCCGCGTTCTACAACGTGGCACCTGAGAACAAGCTGCGCGTAGTTGCACCGGATGTTGGCGGTGGCTTCGGCTCCAAGATCTTCATCTACCCAGAAGAGATTGCTTGTCTTTGGGCAACAAAGCGTGTTGGCCGTCCAGTCAAGTGGACTTCCGACCGTACAGAAGCCTTCCTGACAGATGCGCATGGTCGTGATCACCACAGCACCGCAGAGCTGGCTCTGGATGCGAACAACAAAATCACCGGGTTCCGTGTGAAGACAGTCGCCAACCTTGGCGCTTACATGTCTTTGTTTTCATCTTCTGTACCAACCTATCTGTACGCGACGTTGCTGTCGGGCCAGTACAACATTCCAAACATCTACGCGAATGTGAAAGCGGTCTACACCAACACCACTCCAGTGGATGCATATCGCGGTGCAGGACGTCCGGAAGCCACCTATGTGGTTGAGCGCATGATGGAAACGGCTGCAAAAGAAGTTGGCATGGCGCCAGCTGAATTCCGCCGCATCAACTTTGTGCGCGAGTTCCCGCATCAAACACCAGTGATCATGGCTTATGATGCCGGTGATTACGAAGCCTCTCTTGATGCAGCCATGAAGGCTATCGATTATGATGGTTTTGCTCAGCGTCGCACTCAGTCCGAAGCTGCTGGCAAGCTCCGTGGTATCGGCATGTCTTGCTACATTGAGGCATGTGGTATCGCACCATCTCAAGCTGTCGGCTCACTCGGCGCAGGTGTAGGTCTTTGGGAATCTGCTGAAGTTCGCGTGAATGCCGTTGGAACCATTGAGGTTTTGACTGGGTCGCACAGCCATGGTCAGGGTCACGAAACCACATTCGCTCAGTTGGTCTCTGACCGGCTTGGCCTGCCAACGGAGAGCATCTCCATCGTCCATGGTGATACCGACAAAGTGCAGATGGGTATGGGCACATATGGCTCCCGCTCTGGTGCCGTTGGTATGTCTGCAATTGCTAAGGCACTCGACAAAGTCGAAGCCAAGGCGAAGAAGATCGCAGCGCACCTGATGGAAGCGTCCGAAGGGGACATCGAAATCGAGAACGGTGAGTTGAAAGTCACCGGAACCGATAAGAAACTCACCTTCACCGAAGTTTCTCTGGCAGCTTACACAGCCCACAACCTGCCGGAAGGCATGGAACCCGGCCTGAAGGAAGGTGCCTTCTACGATCCAACTAACTTCACGTTCCCTGCAGGCTGTTACATCTGTGAGGTCGAAGTTGATCCGGATACGGGCGTTGTCTCCATCGAGAACTTTGTTGCAGCTGATGACTTCGGCACCATCATCAATCCGATGATTGTGGAAGGTCAGGTGCACGGTGGTTTGGTGCAGGGCATTGGTCAGGCCATGCTGGAACACACCCAGTATGACGAAGATGGTCAGCTGCTTACAGCTTCTTACATGGACTACACCATGCCGCGTGCGGATGATGTGCCATCCTTCACGCTGGAAACCACAGTCACTGAATGCCCGGGCAATCCGCTCGGCATGAAGGGCTGCGGAGAGGCTGGCGCGATTGGGTCACCACCTGCTGTCATCAACGCCGTAACGGACGCCCTTGGCATTCGTGACATGAATATGCCTGCCTCGCCAAACCGCGTCTGGCAGCTCATTCAGGACAACGGCATGAAGCAGGCAGCGGAGTAATCAATGGCACAGGCTGGCGCTAAATCGACATTGGATCACAAGTTCATTGCCATCGAACTCAATCAGCGCGCATGGGCTCTCTTAGAAAATGAGAGCCGCTCGCCCGAGGAAAATGACGAGATGCTCCATGTCGCCCACGCAAGCCTTTGGCACTGGCTTCAGGCCGGAACGAATGTCCATCACCAACGTGGCTTGTGGCTGGTAGGTCGTATCCATGTTCTGCTTGGAAACCGTGAAGCAGCAATGCGTTACGCCCGGCAGACCATGGACCTGACAGAGGTTCATCAAGAGGATATGGCAGACTTTGATCACGCCTATGCCTCTGAACTTCTGGCACGCGCCACATTGCTGGCAGGGGAAGAAGGCGAAGCCTCAGTTCTGTTTGAAAGAGCTGCACGGCTTGGCCAACTGATCCACGGTGAGCAAAATCGCAAGATTTTCTTTTCTGATCTGGAAGCTATTCCGTACCCGAAAACTGAATTGTCTGAACTTAACTCATAGCAACTCTGCCAAAGACCCCTTTAGGGGATGGGAGGCTAAAAATGTACGAGACCAAATATCATCGCGCATCAACAGTGTCAGATGCTGCGGCAATGCTGAAAAATGCTGATGACGGCAAACTGCTTTCTGGTGGTCAGACCTTGATCCCAACCATGAAGCAACGTCTGGCAGCACCCAGTGACTTGATTGATCTGCGCCACATCGGAGAAATTTCCGGCATTGTGAAGCAGGCTGATGGCTCAATCCGCATCGGTGCAGCAACTTGCCATGCAGATGTCGCGGCCAATGAAGATATCAAGGCAGCCCTTCCCGGACTGGCTGATCTGGCTGGCACAATCGGTGATCCGCATGTCCGCCATATGGGTACGATTGGTGGCTCTGTCGCCAACAATGACCCGGCAGCGGATTACCCGGCAGCTTTGTTGGCTCTTGGGGCAACCATCGAGACCAACAAGCGTGAGTTCTCTGCGCAGGACTTCTTTACTGGTATGTTCGAAACAGCGCTGGATGAAGATGAGATCGTGACCGCGGTTGTCTTCCCGGTCGCATCGAACACCGCATATGCAAAGTTCCCCAATCCTGCCTCGCGCTACGCAATGGCTGGTGTCTTTGTAGCAAAGACCGGAGCGGGTGCTCGCGTAGCTGTGACAGGTGCAGGTCAGGATGGTGTTTTCCGCATGCCTGACATGGAGAAAGCTCTGGATGGCAACTGGTCTGCTGATGCTGTTGCTGGCATGGCACCATCTGCTGACAACATGCTCTCAGACCTTCATGGCACCGCTGCCTACCGCGCCAATCTGGTGACGGTCATGGCAAAGCGTGCTGTCGCGGCATCCAGCTAACACATTGAGAGAAGGGGCTTTGTCCCTTCTCCTCATTCCCCTGCTTTTACATAACCAGCCTGGATCGCCCGCTGGAATGTAATCGCTGCGTACTGGTGAACTTTACCCAGATAGGCAAGCAGAGCAGAGAGAAAGGTCGTTAGGCCAACCAGTTCAAACGTCTCTTCCAAAATGTAGAAGATCTTGTAGCCAAGCGCATCATAGCCTTCGCTGCCAGCAAACATGGCTCCCAGCATCTCAAAGCCAATCGCGCCTGCAAGATAAACGCTGCCTGACACAACAAACAGAACAGCGAACCGTCGCGGTAACCTTATGAGAAAGCGCAGATAAACGAGGCCTAGCGTTCCAACCAGAACCACAGCAGGCAGAACCCATGCAAAGTAAAAGGCACCACTCAGGTCAAACGCATTGCGTAGCGGATCGATTGTGACTTCATGGATTGCGATGTTCTCATCAACAGACATATAGAGAAAACCAAAGGCGAGCACCAACCAGTAGGGCCAGTTTTGTGGTTTCTTGGAATGTCGTTCAATGATGCCGATCACAGCAGTTAGACCAGCAATACAGACCATCACCATGGAAGAGAACCATGCGCCGAGGTTGAGTTCTTCATCCAGTGAGATATGCCGCAGGTCTTTCAAAGGCGTTTCAATGCCAATGGTATCAACGAACACCTGCTGAGCAATGCCGAGCAGCACTATCAGAAACACCATGCCGTACAAAACGACGGGCACCCTCTTTAAGTTGACCGCTGGCATGTGTTTGATCCCCCAACACTTCTTGATGCAACCAGCTAATTAAATCAGAGGTTCCATAAAAAAGAGCTAAGAAATATTACCAATATTTGATGTTCTTCAGCACGCATGCTGGCAACAAAAAAGGGCGCCCAAAGCGCCCCTTTCACGTTTCACATAAGAACGCGTTTATACGTGCTGTCCGCCGTTGATATGTATCTCAGCGCCTGTCACGTAAGAAGATGGAGCAGAGCACAGGAAGTAGATGGTGTCTGCCACTTCTGTCGTGCTGCCAAGACGGCGCATCGGAATGGTCTCAACGATTTTCTCGGTACCAGGTGAGAGAATCGAAGTATCGATTTCACCCGGAGCAATCGCATTCACACGAACGCCATGCGGCCCAAAGTCAGCAGCCATCTCGCGCGTCAGGGAAGCAAGAGCCGCCTTGGAGGTCGCATAAGCTGTTCCGGCGAACGGGTGCACACGACTACCAGCGATAGACGTGACATTCACAACGGAGCCTCTGGCAGCCTTCAGCTCTTCAAACAAACCACGGGCCAGCATAATTGGCGCAAAGAAGTTTACCTGAAACACATCCCGCCATGTTTGCATTGGGGTCGTCAGGGAATCGAGGCGTTGGCCTTCCTCGTCCTTCGGGCTGATACCCGCATTGTTAACGAGGGCATGAAGCATGGAGCCATTGTCTTTCAGACGCTCTTTGATCTGGAGAACGGCGTTTTCCAGATTATCTGCATCGCCCAAATCCACTTCAATGTGGTCTTCCGGCCCGGATGGCCAAGGGCATTTGTCAGAAAACGGTTGTCTGGAACAGCTAATGACCCGATAACCCGCTGAAGAAAATTTCTTTACGGTTGCGTGGCCGATTCCACGGCTTGCGCCCGTTAAGACGATTGTCTTGCGGAGATCCTTCGTCGTTTGGTTGGTGTTCATAGGGGCTTTGCTCGTGATAGGACTGCAGGAAACTGGAGTATTATTCTCTAGTTTTAAAAGATCTACTGTTTATATAATGCTTTGCAAGCGAAATTGGGAGCCCGAAAGCAACCAACAATGATCATTTGTCACTGCAACGTCATTAATGACAAGGAAATAAAACAAGCTGCACGTGAGCTTTGCGAGAATCCTGAGGGGGGAGTCCCCACTCCGGGCGCGGTATTTCGTCACCTTGGGTACAGGCCAAAATGTGGTGGTTGCTTTAAAAGCATCATCGAAGTTGTATACGCTGAGGCTGAACAAGTTAAAGATGACTCTGGACAGTAACTTGGAATTATTCTAAAAAAGGTCAATACCTCAATTTGTCAAGGAGAGAGTGACATGAAGGGTGAACCTAAAGTACTGGAATATCTCAACAAGGCTCTACGCCACGAGCTGACCGCAGTAAATCAATACTGGCTGCACTACCGTCTCCTTGAAGACTGGGGCTTCACAAAGCTTGCAAAAAAAGAACGTGAAGAATCCATTGAGGAAATGGAACACGCCGATAAACTGATCGAGCGTATCATTTTCCTCGAAGGTCACCCGAATCTGCAGACACTCGATCCGCTGCGCATCGGTCAGGACCTCAAGGAATGCCTTGAATGCGATCTGGCAGGTGAATACTCCGCTCGTGCACTTTACAAAGAAGCACGCGAAGTTTGCCGCGACGAAGGTGATTACGTCACCATGAAGCTTTTTGAAGATCTGATGGCAGACGAAGAAGGTCACATCGACTTCCTCGAAACCCAGCTGGAACTTCTGGAAAAGATTGGCGTCGAGCGCTACGGCCTGCTGCAGGCAACTCCTGCAAACGAAGGCGAATAAGCTTTTCATCTTTGAGTTTTAGAAGGCCGGAGAGCGTTATGCTCTTCGGCTTTTTATTTGCGCGGTTTTACCCGGCGCGTGGCTTCTGCATCCAGCGGATTATCCGGCCACGGGTGTTTTGGGTACTGCCCCTTCATATCAGCCTTCACATCCGCCCAGGACCCTTGCCAGAACCCAGGTAGGTCCCTGGTGATCTGAATAGGCCGCTGAGCAGGGGAAAGCAGTTGCAACACCAGCTGAACCCTCCCACCGCAAATGCTTGGGTGCTCCGCAAGGCCAAACAACTCCTGCACCCGAACGGAAAGCATCGGCCCTTGCTCGCCATCATAATCAACCGGAATGCGTGATCCGGTGGGTACGACAAAGTGTGAGGGGGCAAGAGTTTCCAGTTCCGAACTCAACTCCCACGGAACCAGCGTTGCAAGTGCATCCCCCAACGTGCCCGCACTCACTTGAGACAGCGCCGTCTTTCCTGCTAGGAACGGACGCAGCCACTCAAAGTCTGTATTCAGAGCCTTGTCACTCAAATCCGGCCATTCCTTACCTGCCGTCTCGCGCAGATAAGTCACCCGTCCGCGATAGCGTAACTGATCCTTGCTCCATGGCAGACGAGCCGCGCCTTTACGGGCAATCTGGTCAAGCAATGCATCAACAATCGCTTCTGGATCGGGATCAGAGATTTTCTTCTCGTTCAGCACCAGTTTGCCTAGAACCCGCTGCCGAACCGCCTTGATGGCGCCATCTGGCATCAACTGCACCTGTTCTTTCTCGCGGATGTGAGAGGCAAAGCGAGCTTCGAGTTCATTGAAGGAAAGCGGTGCAGCCAACAAGATACGTGCGCGGGCTGCTGTACCAGTCACTTCAGCAATACTCAGGAATTTCTCGGCATAAAGCGCTTCGCTCTCTTCCAGCTGTGCACCACGCCCATTGGCCAGTCGGAAACTTCCTCGTGCACCGCGTTGCTGTGCGATGCGGTCAGGATAAGCAAGGCTCAGGATATCGCCCGCATCCTCAAAGTTGGCACGCTCAGAGGAGCGTCCGCCAACAAGCTTCACCCAGCGTTTGGCCTGCGCTCGTGCCTCTTTGCCTCGTGGACTCTGGTCTTGCATCAAACGGCGTAAGCGATCTCGCAGGTCAATCGAGCGACCGCCCAAACCATGCTCACCAATAATCACGGCAATTAGCGATGCCAGCTCGGCTTGTCCCTCTTGCGAGGCTTGCACCAGCATGTGCCCGAGACGAGGGTGCAGCGGCAGTCCGGCAAGGTCACGCCCAGCTTTGGTCAGGCTGCCATCTGCATCCAGCGCGTCGAGCTCTTCCAGAAGTTCTTTAGCCTCAGACCAGGCAGCAGCAGGCGGCGGTGTCATAAACTTCAGCTGAGCGGGATCAGAAACACCCCAATTGGCGACATCAAGCACAAGTCCGGAAAGATCGCTCTCCAAAATCTCTGGCTTTTCAGCAGCAGGAAGGGCCTTCGTCTGCGCTTCTTCCCAAAGTCGATAACATATGCCCGATTCCACACGGCCCGCGCGCCCCTTGCGCTGCTCTGCAGTTGCACGAGAAACTTTCACGGTCTCAAGACGTGTCAGTCCTGTTTGCGGATCATAACGCGGCACACGGGAAAGACCCGCATCAATCACAATACGCACGCCTTCAATAGTCAGGGATGTCTGCGCAATGGCCGTGGTCAGCACCACTTTTCGCTGACCGGGCTTGGCAGGACGAACAGCCAGATCCTGCGCCTTACTATCCAAAGCGCCATAAAGAGGTGCAATGCTCACATCAGCAGCAACGCGTCCTTCTAACAAGGATTGCGTGCGCTTGATCTCACCCTGACCTGGCAAGAACACAAGCACAGAGCCTGTCTCTTCAGCCAATGCTGAACGAACCGCCCGTGCCACCTGGTCTTCCAGCCTTCCACGCGGATCACGGCCAATGTAGCGCGTCTCAACCGGATACTGCCGGCCTTCACTCTTCAGGATTGGTGCATCATCCAGAAGCTTGGAAACTTCAGCCGCATCTAGTGTTGCAGACATTGGTACAATGCGCAGGTCATCGCGCAACGCTTCCTGAACATCCAAAGCAAGCGCTAGTCCAAGGTCTCCGTCCATGGAGCGCTCGTGGTATTCATCAAAGAGAACGGCAGCCACGCCGGAAAGCTCAGGATCATCAAGGATCATGCGGGTGAAGACACCTTCCGTCACCACCTCAATGCGCGTTTTGCCTGAAACCTTACTGTCCATGCGCACACGATAACCAACCGTCTCGCCAACGCTCTCACCCAGCGTATGCGCCATTCGTCGCGCAGCAGCACGCGCTGCAAGGCGCCGAGGCTCCAGCACGAGGATCTTACCATCGCCTCGCCATGGAGCATCCAGCAGAGCCAGCGGCACACGGGTCGTCTTACCCGCACCCGGCTCGGCAACAAGAACCGCATTGGTGTTTTGCTCAAGAGCAGAGAGCAAGTCCGGCAGGATCGCTTCGATTGGCAAAGAGGAAGACGTCATGGGCTCCGCAAAAAAGTAGGCGTCAAAAAAGAGAAAGCAGCTCCACAGACCTTAATCTATGCAAAGCTGCTTCCAGTCAATTTGGAATTTAAGCACAAGGCTAACCTGCGGTCTTGGCGTCCTTGCGGTGCCAGCTACGGCCCGTCAGGTCCACAAGATACTCATCAGGTGCACGGGTATAAGCCGCGAGGCCTTCAAGGGCAGGGCTTTTGTGCGTGATGATGTAAGTCGGAATAGACTTCATGATACCTTCATGCGGAGCTTTGGCCTCAAAAGCAGCCCGAAACTCACCACCATGCAGCCAATGCGAGATCTTCGGCGGAATGCCGCCTGCCAGATACACACCGCCACGTGCGAGATTGGTGATCGCGAAATCCCCCGCAACACGGCCAAGTGCAGCACTGAACAATCGCAGCACTTTCTGTGCAACCTCATCACCATCATCCGCTGCCAAAGGCACATCTGATGGCTTCTCATAGGTACGATGCACCCCGTCAGCCTGCAGCACAGCCTTAGCAAGGCGCACAAGGCCAGCACCACAGACAACCTGCTCAGCACCAACACGCCCGCCAATGCGCTCGATATACGGCCAGATGCGGTATTCTTCCTCACTCAACGGGCCAAGCTCAACATGGCCGCCTTCGCCGGGAACGGGAATCCACTTTCCGCAGGAGCGGATCATTGCACCTGCACCAAGGCCGGTGCCCGGTCCAACAACAAACTTGGTTGCGTTCTGATCAGCCACGCCGCCGCCCACCTGATCCAGATCGACTGGGGATAGGGATGGCAAGGCAAGGGCCTGTGCCTCAAAGTCGTTGAGAAGAACCACCTGTTCCAGACCAAGCTCTTTGATGAGAGCGGGAGGCTCAATCACCCAACTTGCATTGGTCAGGGCAATCCGGTCGCTGGAAACGGGAGCAGCAACAGCCAGCACCGCAGACCGAGGTGCAGCGTAGCCTTGTTCCAGAACTCCGGCGCGAATGGCATCCTGAATGGTTGCATGCGCCTTCGTACCTTCCTGACCACAAAGCTTGGTAGGCTCATTGGGGCCTTCGATAAGCGCAAAGCGAGCATTCGTGCCGCCGATGTCAGCGACAAGGACCGGGTAGGGTAGGTTTCTTGTAAGCGGAGCAGAGTGCAGCATTTATCAGTTTGACTTTATAGTTGGCTGGAAATTTCTGGTGTTTGCGAGGAAGTGGAAAGCCCCGCCAGACGTGCAGAGCGCAAAATGATGTCTGCTGTACTGCGGTTCAACGCCATTGGAATGTCGTAGACCAGCGCCAGACGCATCAATGCTTTCACATCCACATCATGCGGCATTGGGGAGAGGGGGTCGACGAAGAAGAACAGGCCATCCAGCGCGCGGTCAGCAATCATTGCGCCAATCTGCTGGTCACCACCAAGCGGGCCGCTTTTCATGCGTTCTACATCCAGAGATGGACATGCATCCTGAATACGGCCACCCGTTGTCCCCGTCGCAAAGAGCTTATAGTCAGCGAGTTTGCTTTCGTGCAATTTGGCAAACGCGACCATTTCGTCTTTTTTGGCATCGTGGGCGATAAGGGCGAGAGTTCTACGCTCGGTCATTTGGGCTCCGTCAACACGTCGCTGGAGCGCATCCCTGAAAGGTGGTTCCGTTTTTCGGAGAGGGACACGCAGAAACAAAAACTTAGAGCTTGCCTGAAACTGTGCACGGCATGCTCTAAGTCTCTTGGGATTACTTATCCTTTAGCGCGTCTTGACAGGCTTTGAAAGAGTCAACTTGCGCCGTTTGTGCCTGATATTTGAGCGGCGACAAACGGCAGCAGGTCATACACAGGTTTCCGAAACTTTTCGGAGATCGCAGCATCAGTCGAATAAAGAGCACATGACCATATCTCTGCGTGACTTGGCGCGGATGAATTTGGGTTTGTCATCAACAAGACCGGCAATCTCCAGCACAAGTTTCATGCGGATGGCATCACTGAAGCCTTCCTTGGAGCGGACTGGAATCGAAAATGCCCCAGGTCCACCAATGACACAGTCTTCATAGTAATGGTCCAGATGCAGCATGGATTGCCACGAAATGCTCTCTTCCTTCAGCATCAAAGGCAGGCCGTTGACTGTCATACCCTGCGCGATCGCAGCATCACGCGCTTCGGTGACAGCACTGCCCTGATTGTTCGGACCATCGCCGGAGATATCGATGACCTGACGCATGCCGTTGTATTCGTTCGCGATGACCAGATTGACCGCCTGCGTCAGCGCGGAGGAGATGGAAGTGCGCTGCACCCGGCGCAAGGGGGCTTCGGCAATCTTGCCTGCAAACTTACCCGCAGTTGCCTCGTCCGAAATAATGGTCCAGTCCGCAACAACAAAGTGCTCGTCTTTGCCGCCCCACTCCATGTAGGCAACAGCAATGCGACCGATGGGGCCGTATTTGATCGCATCAAGCACCTCGTCAGATGTCAGTGCCGCAACATACCCTTCTCTTTGAATGCGCTGTTCCTCTGGGTCCATGCTTTGAGAAATGTCCACGGCCAGAACCAGTTCAAGGTCGACCTCCTTGGACATATCGAAGTTCAAAGATGCATGAGTATTGGAAGTTGCCAGAATGGGGGTAGAAAACAAGAAACCACCAAGTGCGAATGCGCCCGCAATCGCAGTGAGGGGTTTTGTGCACATGGGCCGCATTTTCAGCCTCCTTTTTTGCAAGGTTCAAGGTGTCCCGGTCACGGACCTCCCCGCCTCAATTTTTTTGTTTTGCTGCAATCGGCACTGAGCTAACGAAAACAGGTTACATCCATAGTATTCCCACGGTCATCCATGAATGTGGAAGACCATTCACTAGCATTGATATATATAGGGTTGTATTAAGCTGGCTCTGCGGAAAATAACTGTTTGATTTGCCAGTAAACGCAATCTGAAGATTTTGCGGCGACAAATGTTGTGCCAGTTAGTGCGTTGAAAATATTTTGTTTATTTTACAAATATTGAGAGTTGATCAAATGTTACATAAAGTTGATTAATTTCTTCATGATCGCTTTGCAACTTTGACCTGAGGCGTGAGTCGTAACCTAAGTAATTTCCGCAAGTACTTGAATTGAAACTATTTGATTTTATTAGTATGGCAAAAACAGTGGTTTAGTTAGCTAGCAATAAGATTCTGCAAATCGCGCAGTTTATTTCCTTGACCTTCCGTTTCACCTAATGCAAATGTGTGTTTGAAATATTTCTCACGTGGTGAAGAAATATTCTTCTCTGATTTGGGGGAGTGCTCAGAAGCTCTGAAACTGAGCATTTCGGTAGGAAAATTGGGAATGGATTCTGGAGGTATTTCCAGAAAGCCATATAGGAATATAAGAGGCTAGACCATGAAGGCAGACGAATGGACCACATCTTTGGCCATTAGGGCCGCTTGGATGTCTTTCATTGGCCGAAGCACTCAGGGAGAGATTGCTGGCCGCCTTGGGGTTTCCCCTGCAAAAGTTCATCGCCTAATAGCACATGCTCAAAAAGAAGGCTTGATAAAATTTCATATCGAAGCCCGGCCTTCTGAATGCGTTGAATTAGAACAATTTCTCTGTAAGCGAATGAATCTGGAAAATTGCTTTATTGCTCCGGATCTTGGCAGCGGTGACGAAACAGACTCTTTCACGGCAGTTTCATCTTTTGCTGGCCAATACCTTCATTCACTTTTTACAACGAATCCACCTAAGCGCATTGGTGTAGGCATGGGGCGCACGCTCCAGTCCACCATCGAGGCAATGCCTCGTGTTCACCTTCCTGAGCTTGAGCTGCTGTCCGTATCCGGCTCGCTCACCCGTCGTCTTTCTGCCAACCCGTATGATGTTGTGCAGCAGCTATGTGCGAAGACGGGCGGTGAAGGTTTCTATCTTCCTGTTCCTTATATTGCTGAAACCAAAGCAGAAAGAGACACCTTTGTCTCTCAGGGCGCTGTTCAGGAGCTGCTCGCAAGAGCTAAGGCCGCAGAACTCTTCATCATCGGCATCGGGTCCGTTGAGAAGGAAGGCCACCTTGTACAACGCAAGCTGATTACCTCTGAAGAACGTGAAGAACTGCTGGAAAGTGGCGCTTGTTCTGACGTGATGGGCCGCTTTGTCGACATTGACGGCAACGAAGTAGCCTGTTCTCTAAACGAAAAAGCAGTTGGTTTGCACTTTGATGACGTCCGCAAGGCGCATGTTGTCGCGATCGTTGGCGGTTACCGCAAGGCGAAAGCAACACTGGCAGCATTGGCGACCGGCATCATCAAGGATCTGATCATCGATGAGGTTTTGGCCAGAGAACTCGCTGGCCTGCTGAAAGAGAACGAGCTCGAAGCAACGACATAAGTTGGGAGTCTGTTCTTCTTAAGGGAGAGTCCTTTCCGCTCTACGGGAAGATATAATAAGGAAGAAACCGTGAAAACCACAACAATCCTCGGTGCAGTTGCTTTAGCAGCAGTCATGACGACTGGAGCTATGGCAGAAACTTTCAAGCCCGCAGTCGTTTATGATTTCGGCGGTCGTAATGACCGGTCTTTCAATGAAGCAGCTTACAAAGGCGCGTTGCAGTTCGAAGAACGCACAGGCATCAAGTTCCGCGATTTTGAGATCCAGAATCCATCTCAGCGTGAACAGGCTCTGCGTAACTTCGCGCGACGTGGTCTCGATCCAATCATCACGATTGGCTTCGCTCAGGCAGCTGCACTGGAGAAAGTTGCTAAGGAATTTCCTGACACGCACTTCGCAATCGTTGATTCCGTTGTAGACCTGCCAAACGTACGTTCCATCGTCTTCAAAGAAGGTGAAGGTTCATTCCTCGTTGGTCTTCTGGCTGCAATGTCAACTGAATCCGACACCATTGGTTTTGTTGGCGGTATGGACATTCCGCTGATCCGCAAGTTTGCATGTGGTTACAAGCAGGGCGCGAAATACGCGAAGCCTGACATTGAAATCATCGAAAATATGACCGGAACCACCGGCGCAGCATGGACTGACCCACTTAAGGGCGGTGAACTTGCTCGTTCACAGTTCGCGCGTGGCGCAGATGTTGTGTTCCATGCAGCAGGCCTGACCGGCACTGGTGTTCTTCAGGCAGCAGCTGATGAAGGCAAGCTGGGCATCGGTGTGGATTCCAACCAGAACCACCTGCATCCGGGTTCTGTTCTGACTTCCATGATCAAAGCGGTAGATGTTGCTGTCGATAAGACGCTGACAGACGCTAAAGAAGGCAAGTGGACATCCGGTGTTGAAGTTCTCGGCCTTGCTGAGAATGGTGTTTCCTGGTCTTACGACGAGTATAACAAGCCTCTCATCACAGCAGAAATGCAGTCTGCAGTTGAACAGGCAAAGATGGATATTATTTCTGGCAAAGTAGAAGTTCACGATTACATGGTGGATTCTACCTGTCCGTTCTAATCTAATGGAAAGTGCCCGCACTATCTGGTGTGGGCATTTTCGCTTACGGTGGTTCTTCGGAACGACCACTCCTTCCAGACTTTCGGTCTTGAAGGGATTTATGAGGGACTTGCGCCCCTGTAGCCCGAGTAGAGTTTTCAGCCTTTGGGAGCGAAGGTTGAAGGGGAAACGAGGATAACTGCATTGGGATCTGTTCTCTGCTTCTCCTGGGGGTGGGGCAACGCTTTTGAAACGGTGTACTTCGAAAGCAAGAACGAGATTGATGCGCAAGTTATTGATTTGATAGACCAGAAAGGCCGGGCAACAGTGGCTGAAAGCAATGTACCTGCCATCGAGTTAATTGGCGTAAGTAAAAGTTTTGGGCCTGTTCAAGCAAACAAGGACATTGACCTTGTTGTAGGAAAAGGGTCCATTCACGGCATCATTGGGGAGAACGGAGCGGGCAAATCCACCTTGATGTCGATCCTCTACGGTTTTTACCATGCCGATAGCGGAACAATTAAGATCGATGACAAGACAACCACTATTCCTGATTCGAAGAGCGCGATTGCGCAGGGCATCGGTATGGTGCACCAGCATTTTATGCTCGTCGATCCATTCACAGTTCTAGAAAACGTTATTCTTGGCGCTGAGGGCGGCGCACTGTTGAAAGATGGTGTAGCAAACGCACGTCGCGAACTTAAGCGTTTGGCAGACGAATACGACATGACAATTGACCCTGACGCAGTCGTGGGTGAGTTGCCAGTTGGTTTGCAGCAGCGAGTAGAGATCCTGAAGGCTCTGTACCGCGGCGCAGACATTCTCATTCTTGATGAGCCGACTGGTGTTTTGACACCATCTGAAGCTGATCACCTCTTCCGCATTCTTCGCGTACTGCGCGATCAGGGTAAAACAGTTCTGCTGATCACCCACAAACTGCGTGAGATCATGGATGTAACCGATACGGTGTCCGTGATGCGTCGTGGTGAAATGGTGGCCTCTCGCAAAACTGCTCAAACCTCCATGGAAGAACTGGCTGAACTTATGGTTGGCCGCAGTGTTCTTCTGGAAGTGGACAAGCCTGAAGTCGAAGTTGGCAAGCCTCTCCTCAAAGTAGAAGGCCTCAACGTTCGGGATGATCGCGGCGTGATGCGCGTGAAGGATGTTTCCTTCGAAGTGCGTGCAGGTGAAGTTCTTGGTATCGCAGGCGTTTCCGGTAATGGTCAGTCTGAGCTCCTCGCAGCTCTTTCCGGCATCACCCGCGCCGAAAGCGGCAAGATGGAGCTGTCAGGCGAGCCGTTGGACCTCTCAGCGGCACATAATGCAGCTGAAATGCGCACCAAGGGAATGAGCCACGTACCTGAAGATCGCCACCGGATGGGGCTGGTCAACAAGTTCGCAGAGTATGAGAACTCCATTCTCGGCTACCATCGCGAACCGAAATACTCAAAAGGTATGTTCCTCAATAAAGATGCGATCCGTAAGGAAGCTAAGGAACGCATCGAGAAATACGACATTCGCCCTCCAACCACCGAAATGACAGCTGCAAAGTTCTCTGGCGGTAACCAGCAGAAAATCGTTCTGGCACGTGAAATTGAGTGTAACCCGGACGTTCTTCTGATCGGTCAGCCGACACGCGGTGTTGATATCGGTGCGATTGAGTACATCCACAACCGGATCATGGACATGCGCGCGCAGGGCAAAGCTGTCCTTCTTGTATCCGTGGAGCTTGAAGAAATTCGTTCACTCTCCGACCGCATCATTGTCATGTTTGATGGCAACGTGGTTGGTGAACGCGGGCCAGAAGCAACAGAGCAGGATCTTGGTCTTCTCATGGCTGGTGTCAATCAAGAGGCAGCAGAATGATCATGAACTCCCTGTTTAACAACAAAATTTGCTTTGACCTGACATTTGGGGGAACACAGAAATGAGTAAGGGGCAACTTCCTCGTTGGGTTGACTACGGTGTTTTACCGGCCCTCAACCTGCTCGCGGCATTTATCATCTCTGGCTTGGTCGTTGTAGTAATTGGCGAAGATCCATTCGAAGCCGTTAAATGGCTCGTTTGGGGTGCTTTGGGGTACGGTGAAGGCTTTGGCTATACACTGTACTACGCAACAAACTTTATCTTTACCGGTCTGGCTGTGGCAGTCGCCTTCCATGCTGGTCTGTTTAACATTGGTGGTGAAGGTCAGGCCTATGTCGGCGGTCTGGGTATCGCTCTGGTCTGCCTCGCCATGGACCGCTTTGTGCCATGGTGGGTGACGTTCCCATTCGCGATTATCGGTGGTGCTGTATTCGGTGCAGCCTGGGCATTCATTCCGGGTTACCTGCAGGCAAAGCGCGGCTCTCACATCGTTATTACGACGATCATGTTCAACTTCATCGCATCCGCGTTGATGGTGTACCTGCTGTCTAACATCCTGATCCCTCAGGGTACGATGTCCCCATCCTCTCGTAACTTCGAGGCTGGCGGTCAGCTTCCGCTGCTCAGAAACGTCTTCACAAGCTTCGATTTCGGTCAGTCTCCTGTGAACCTCGCGTTCTTCCTCGCTCTCGCTGTTTGCGTGGTGGTTTGGCTTCTGATCTGGCACACCAAGCTTGGCTATGAAATCCGCAGCTTCGGTGCAAACCCGGATGCAGCTGCCTACGCTGGCATCTCCCCGGTGCGCATCACTGTTGTAACCATGCTGATTTCCGGTGCTCTTGCTGGTTTGATGGGCATCAACGTTGTGATGGGTGAGCAGACACGCTTGCTTCTCGACTTCGCAGGTGGTGCAGGCTTCGTTGGTATCGCGGTAGCGCTGATGGGACGAGGGCATCCGATCGGGATTATTCTCGCCTCCATGCTCTTTGGCCTGCTCTATCAGGGCGGCGCAGAGCTGGCGTTCGAAATCCCAACAATCTCACGCGACATGATCGTGGTCATTCAGGCCCTGGTTATTCTCTTCGCTGGTGCTCTTGAGCATATGTTCCGCCCAGCAGTTGTAGCGTTCTTCGATCGCTTCTCATCAAGCACAGCAGAAGCATAGGGAGACGGACATGTTAGACACAATCATTCTTGTTCTCGACAGCACATTCCGCCTGTCAACTCCTCTTCTGTTTGCGTGCCTTGCTGGCCTGTTTTCAGAGCGCTCCGGTATCGTTGATATCGGTCTGGAAGGTAAGATCCTCGGTGCAGCTTTTGCTGCCGCTGCCGCAGCCTACGTCTTCCAGAGCCCGTGGATCGGCCTTCTGGCGGGTATCATGGTTTCCGTTATGCTGGCATTGGTGCACGGTTACGCATCTATCAGCCAGCGCGGCAACCAGGTGGTTTCCGGTGTGGCGATCAACTTCCTTGCAGCTGGTCTGACCGTATTGCTGGGTCAGGCATGGTTCTCTCAAGGTGGACGAACACCGGCTCTGTCTCCGGCAACCCGCTTTGAAAGCCTCACGCTGCCATTCGCCGACACTCTGGCAAACGTGCCTGTGCTGGGTCCGATCTATGCCAATCTGATCTCTGGTCACAACATTCTGGTTTATGCATCTTTCGCTGCCGTACCGTTGACCTGGTGGATCATTTTCAGAACCCGCTTTGGTCTGCGTCTTCGCGCAGTAGGCGAGAACCCTTCCGCAGCTGACACAGCAGGTCTATCAGTAACACTGCTACGTTACCGTGCGACAATCATTTGTGGTATTCTCTGCGGGTTCTCTGGTGCTTACCTGTCTGTTGCTCAGGGCGCCGGATTTATTAAAGATATGAGTGCGGGCAAGGGCTTTATTGCTCTGGCAGCTCTTATCTTTGCAAAGTGGAAGCCAGTGAACGCCATGTTCACATGCCTTCTCTTTGGTTTCCTAGATGCATTGGCAATCCGTCTTCAGGGCCAGGAAATTCCTGGAATTGGTGAAGTGCCTGTTCAGGTCTTCCAGGCTCTGCCTTACGTGCTGACTGTGGTTCTTCTTGCCGGCTTTATCGGTCGCGCAATCCCACCGAAAGCATCTGGTATCCCATATGTTAA
This sequence comes from Pseudovibrio sp. Ad46, assembly GCF_001623065.1. Taxonomy (NCBI): domain Bacteria; kingdom Pseudomonadati; phylum Pseudomonadota; class Alphaproteobacteria; order Hyphomicrobiales; family Stappiaceae; genus Pseudovibrio; species Pseudovibrio sp. Ad46. The sequence goes on from NZ_LMCG01000027.1 coordinate 47,419, forward strand.
AGAGCGTACATAAGGACAATAATAATGAGCGCATTTGACAAGCTTTTTGAAGAAGCAAAGGCGGCAAGAAAAACCGCCTATGCGCCATACTCTAACTTCAAGGTGGGCGCTGCATTGCTCACCACTGATGGCAAAGTGGTCTCCGGGTGTAACGTCGAAAACGGCGCCTACCCGGAAGGCACCTGTGCTGAAGGCGGAGCAATCGCGGCAATGATCCGCGGTGGCTCCACCAAGATCAATGAGGTTGTAGTGCTGGCAGACGCCGCGCTGTGCACACCATGCGGTGGGTGTCGTCAAAAACTTTCTGAATTTGCAAGCAACAAGCAGATCAAGATCCATGTAGCCAACCTCGAAGGTCTGCGTAAAACCTTCACCATGGAAGAACTGCTGCCTGCTGGCTTTGAATTGAATGAACAGATTGAGGATTGATTATGAGCGGATTTGGTAAGGAATCAGCGGAAATTGTACGCGCTGCTCGCCCAGGTGATTATAAAGTTGGGATGATCCTCGGTTCTGGTCTGGGTTCTCTGGCTGACGAAGTGGAAGACGCGGTTCGTGTGTCTTACAACCGTCTCACCGGTTTCCCTGTCTCTTCTGTTACCGCGCACGCAAGTGAGCTGGTTGCAGGCACTCTGGAAGGTGTCCCGGTTGTTATTCTGTCCGGTCGTGCACACTACTATGAGAGCGGCAACCCATCCGTGATGCGCACTCCGCTTGAGACCCTCAAAGCACTTGGCTGTGACACAATCGTTGCAACCAACGCTGCAGGCTCCTTGCGTGAAAATATCAAGCCGGGTTCTCCAATGCTGATCAATGACCACATCAACTGGTCTGGTCTGAACCCGCTCATCGGCGAAGAAGACGAGAGCCGTTTCCTCGATCTTTCCGCCGCATACGATCCAGAGCTTCGTGAGCAGCTCAAAAAAGCAGCTGCTGAAACTGGTGAAGACCTCGAAGAGGGCGTCTACATGTGGTTCTCCGGCCCGTCTTTCGAGACACCGGCAGAAATTCGCATGTCTCAGGTGCTCGGTGCTGATGCCGTTGGCATGTCTACCGTACCGGAAGTGATTATGTCTCGCTTCCTCGGCATGCGCGTCGCAGCAATCTCCACCATCACCAATATGGGAGCTGGCCTACAAGCCCACGGCCTCTCTCATGATGAAACCAAGGAAATGGCCCCGCTCGGAGCGGCCAAGATCAAAAAGATTTTGCGTGCCTTCCTCAAAAACATGGCTTGAAGGAAACTGGCAAAATGACCGAAGCATCAACAAAAGAAATAGCAAAGCGTGCTCTAGGACTTATCGATCTAACCAACCTGAATGATGACTGCACCGCAGAAGATGTAGCAGCACTTATTGAGCGCTCAACTACACCTTACGGTCACACCGCAGCCATCTGCATCTGGCCTCGCTTTGTAAAGCAGGCTGCTGAGCTTCTGAAGAACTCTCCAGTTCGCATCGCGACTGTTGTGAACTTCCCTGCTGGTGGTGAAGACACTGCAGCAGTGATCGAAGAAACCAAAAAGGCTGTTGCTGACGGCGCGGACGAAGTTGATCTCGTCATGCCATATCGCGCATTCGCAGAAGGCCGTCGTGGTTTCGCCGAAGACCAGATCAAACAGGTTCGTGGCGCAATTCCTGCTCCAGCACAGCTCAAGGTTATCCTTGAAACCGGTGAGCTGAAGGATCCTCGTTTGATCCACCTGGCTTCTGAAATTGCAATTGCACAGGGCGCAGACTTCATCAAAACCTCAACAGGTAAAGTGGAAGTCAACGCAACTCTCGAAGCTGCGGAAATCATGCTCAACGTACTGCGTGAAACTTCTAAGGAAGATCACCGCGTTGTTGGCTTCAAGCCAGCTGGTGGTGTGCGCACTGTAGAAGAAGCAGCTGAATACCTGAAACTGGCTGACGACTTGATGGGCAGCAACTGGGTATCCTCAGCAACGTTCCGTTTCGGCGCAAGTGGCCTGCTTGATGCAGTGCTCGCTGGCATCGAAGGCCGTGATAACGACACTAAAGAGACCTACTGATATGCTTCCTCAAGAAATCGTTCGTAAGAAACGTGAAGGCGAAGTCCTGACAGCTGAAGAAATTCAGTTCTTTGTAAAGGGCATCACTGATAACAGCGTAACCGAAGGGCAGGTTGCTGCTCTGGCAATGGCCGTGTTCTTTCAGGGTCTCAGTGTTGACGAGCGTGTTGCACTGACACTCGGCATGCGTGACAGCGGTGACGTTCTTGACTGGTCCGACATCGGCGCACCAGTCGTTGACAAGCACTCCACGGGTGGTGTTGGCGACAACGTTTCTCTGATGCTTGCGCCTGCACTTGCTGCAAACGGTGCTGCTGTTCCAATGATCTCCGGTCGCGGCCTCGGCCATACCGGCGGTACTCTGGACAAGCTGGAAACCATTCCGGGCTACTCCGCAAAACCATCCAACGAACTGTTCCGCAAGGTTGTTCGTGAAGTTGGTTGTGCGATCATCGGCCAGACTGGCGACCTCGCACCTGCTGACAAGCGCTTCTATGGTATCCGTGACGTGACCGCGACTGTTGAGAGCATTGATCTCATCACCGCGTCCATCCTCTCCAAGAAGCTGGCGGCTGGCCTTGAAACTCTGGTTCTCGACGTTAAGTGGGGCACCGGCGCATTCATGGCGAACTACGAAGACGCGAAAGCTCTGGCTGAAAGCCTCGTTCTTGTTGCAAACGGTGCAGGTCTCAAAACCACCGCATTGCTCACAGATATGAACGAGTCTCTGGCATCTGCAGCTGGTAACGCGATCGAAGTTCAGAACGCTGTAGACTTCCTGAAAGGCACCCACGTTGACAATCGTCTGTGGGATGTGACCGTTGCAATTGGTGCAGAAGGTCTTGCCAACTCAGGTCTTGCTGATAGCGTTGATGACGGTAAGAAGAAGATGGAAGAAGCCTTCACCTCTGGTAAGGCAGCTGAACTCTTCGGCAAGATGGTCGGCGAACTCGGCGGTCCAAACGACTTCATGGAGAAGCCGGAAGCATACCTTGCAAAGGCTCCGATCCAGCGCGCAATTCATGTGCCAGAAGCATCTTTGGTGACTGGTGTTGATGCACGTGCAGTTGGTCTCGCAGTTGTTGAACTTGGTGGTGGTCGTCGTGCCGCAGCGGACGAAATCGATCCTGCTGTTGGTCTCACAGACATCGCTGGTGTTGGCACGTCCGTAGATAGCGAAACTCCAATCGCCGTCATCCACGCACACACCGAAGATCAGGTAGAGCGTGCAGAGAAAGTTCTGCGTGACGCTTACACCTTTGGTTCTGCGGCGGACGTTAAAGAGTTCGACACAATCCGTGACCGTATTGCGCCTTAATCTGCGCAGCAATAATTAACTGGCAGGACAGCCTCTCACCTCTTTTGAGCAGACAATTATCTGATTGAGAGCTGTCCTCCAAAAACTAAGGAAACGCGAATGCCACGCGCAATTATGTGTGTACTCGACAGCTTCGGTATCGGCGCAGCCGACGACGCTGACAAGTTTGGCGATGTCGGCTCCGACACCCTTGGTCACATTGCCGATGCATGTGCAGAAGGTAAAGGCGATAAAGAAGGTCTGCGCAGCGGTCCTCTCTCCTTGCCAAACATGGATCGTCTTGGACTGGGTGCTGCCGCTCGTGCATCCACTGGTAAAGACATTAAAGGCCTGGATTTCTCCGGCACGCCAGAATCCCATTGGGGTTTTGCTGCTGAAGTTTCCAACGGCAAAGACACACCATCCGGTCACTGGGAAATTGCTGGCGTACCAGTCACATTCGACTGGGGCTACTTCCCGGATGCGAACCCGTCATTCCCTGCTGAGTTGATCGAAAAGATCATCGAAGTTGGTGAACTCCCGGGTGTTCTGTGTCTGACGCACGGTTCTGGCACTGTTGTCATCGAGGAATTCGGTGAAGAGCACGTCAAAACCGGCAAGCCAATCATCTACACTTCTGCAGACAGTGTTCTTCAGATCGCTGCCCACGAAGAGAGCTTTGGCCTTGAGCGCCTGCTGGATCTCTGCGTGAAGTGCCGCACACTGGTAGACGAATACAACATCGGTCGTGTGATTGCCCGTCCGTTTGAGGGCTCTGTTGAAGCAGGCTTTGAGCGGACTGCAAACCGTCGCGACTACTCTGTTTTGCCACCAGCTCCAACTGTTCTGGATCGTCTGGAAGATGCTGGCCGTCAGGTGATTGCTGTCGGCAAGATCTCCGATATTTATGCAGCGCAAGGCATCACCAAACTGCTGAAGGGTGCTGGCAACGATCAGCTCTTTGACCGCACGTTGGAAGCAATGGATCTGGCGAAAGACGGAGACCTTGTGTTCTCCAACTTCGTTGACTTCGACATGCTCTACGGCCACCGCCGTGACGTGCCGGGTTATGCCGCAGCTCTGGAACACTTCGACAAGCGTCTGCCAGAGATGATCGAAAAGATGAACGACGGCGACCTGCTCATTCTGACTGCCGACCACGGTTGTGACCCAACCTGGAAAGGCACAGACCACACACGTGAGCATGTTCCTGTACTGGCTCTGGTGAAAGGCGAGAAGGGTTCCAACATCGGAAAACGCCCGACTTTCGCTGATATGGGCGAGTCCGTTGCCAAACATCTTGGAATTTCAACTGGCGAAAACGGAAATAGTTTTCTGTAGATCCACTAGGAAATTTTGAAAATAAGCCGGGCAAGCATTGTTTGCCCGGTTTAGTGTACCGCGATATATTTCTGAATTGCCTATGATTTGCAATTGTTAGAGTGCGTTCCGTTTGTTTGGACACAATCAAACGGCAAGAATTCACTCCAATAAAAATGTTGGAGCATGATGCGTGACTTTAAAGGAACGCGGCATGCTCTGAGGATGCTGGGAGAGGCATCCGTCGTGTTACATGAGAGGGGAATGCAGCATGCAGGCTCGCACGTTTACTGCACAGCAAGATGGAAGCTTAACGCCTGAGATGAAGCAGGCGTTCGAAGAGGATGGCTTCCTCGTTCTTGAAGGATTTGCATCGCCGGAAGAGTGCGATCAGTTGAAAGCACGCATGGCTCACCTGATTGACGAGTTTGACCCGTCAACAGTCGCGTCCGTGTTCGAGACCAATGCGCAGACGCATGCGAAGGACGCTTATTTCCGTGAAAGCGGTGATAAAATCCGTTTCTTCTTCGAGGCAGAAGCATTTGACGAAAATGGTGCTCTGACCAAAGACAAACATCAGGCACTGAACAAAGTCGGCCATGCCCTGCATGACTATGACCCTGTGTTTGAACAGTTTTCACGCTCCCCGAAAATGGAACGCGTGGCCAAAGATATCGGACTGACAGAGCCACTGCTCGCTCAATCCATGTACATCTTCAAACCGCCTCACATCGGCGGAGAAGTAAACAACCATCAGGACTCCACATTCCTCCACACAGCGCCGTTGACCTGCACAGGCTTCTGGTTCGCTTTGGAAGATGCGGATGAAACCAACGGTGGTTTGTATGGCGTTCCAGGTGGTCATCAAGGACCGCTTCGCAAACGCTTCCATTACAACGGCGAAGGCCTTGTGATGGAGACCCTAGACGAAACCCCACTCGAAAAATCTGCAGATGATGCGGCGCCACTTGTTGCCCCGAAAGGGACCCTTGTTATCCTTCATGGACTTGTGCCGCACAAATCTGCTCCGAACCGCTCTGATAAGTCCCGTCATGCCTATGCTGTGCATATGGTAGACGGAACTGCAAAATGGTCGGATGACAACTGGATTGTTCGGGCTAAAGACAAGCCAATGCACGGATTTTAAGAAATGAGACCAAAGCAGAACGTGGTGCCACGCGCCGAACTGCACTGCCACATTGAAGGTGCAGCACCTCCAACGCTCGTAAGAAAGTTGGCAGAGCGCTATGATGTAGACTTGGGTGATCTGTTCGACACCAACGGAGCCTACAGCTGGCATGACTTTACCACCTTTATTCAGCAGTATGATGTTGCAGCATCTCTGTTCCGCCGCCCGGGCGACTATGCAGAACTAGCTGAAACCTACTACAAGATGCTGGCAGCTGAAGGCGTGATCTATGCGGAAGTGTTCATCTCTCCCGATCATGCAATCAAAGCAGGCCTGAGCTACAACTCCTATCTGGAAGGCCTCATAGCCGGTCTGGAACGTGCGAAAGCAGACACAGGCATCGAAGGCCGTCTGGTTCCACTCGGTGTGCGTCATGAAGGAGCTGAGTCCGTTGAAGGCGCAGTCAAGGCTGTCATCGACAACCCACACCCAATGGTAACAGGCTTCGGTCTGGCTGGTGACGAGCGCATTGGCCCGGCAAAGGACTTTGAAAAAGCCTTCGCTATGGCCCGCGAAGCTGGTCTCGGCCTCACAGCCCATGCTGGTGAGTTCGGCGGTGCTGAAAGCGTACGTGACGCACTGGATTACCTGAAGATCACCCGTGTTGGTCATGGTGTGCGTGCAGTAGAAGACGATGCGCTGGTTCAGCGTCTTGTGGACGAGGAAATCACCCTTGAGGTGTGCCCACATTCCAACATTGCACTCGGTGTCTACTCAAACCTGCGCTTCCACCCGGTAAACATGCTGCGTCAGGCAGGTGTGCGTATCACCCTCAACTCCGATGATCCGCCATTCTTCCACACAACGCTTGGCCACGAGTATGTTGAAACATCTCGTGTGTTTGGCTGGACGCGTGACATCCAGAAATCCATCACAAAGAATGCGCTGGAAGCAGCGTTTGTTGATGAGGAAACCCGTGCTGTTCTTCTAAAGCGTTTGGACACTTTAACTGAAGAAGCATGAGTTTTTGCTTGAGTTGAGTGTGCATAAGCAGGAAAACTGGCATAGCCGGGTTTCTTATGCTCAAAACCTCAGAGCATAGATTGCAAAAAGCCCGTACCTTCATAAAAAGGTGCGGGCTTTATAGCGTAGATCAGTGGGGCATTTTAAGCTTCGGGGCAGACGTTGCATAAGGCCGATTCCGGCAAACCAGAAATACGAGTGCTTTACAGGCCTCACCAGGCAAAACGATAGGAACCGACGAAGATGGAGATGCAAGCATCGCAGGCTTTGTCCTTGCTCAACGCAAAAGCAGTTCGTGAACGCTCACATATGCTTTTGGAGCTGGGATTGCAGGGCGAACTTGAGCATTTTGCTGTTGATCTGTCTCACCTTGCAGAAGCTGCCCGCAGAACACTCGCTGCGACCGACAACACCTATCCAGACCGGCAAATTCCATTTCATGCCCGCTGGCGCCAGTTTGAGACCGGTGGCATAGACCGCTGGGGCATGTTGGCTGGTGCACGACGCTTTTCTGATGTGCAGGGCATGGGCCGTGCAGCTTGCGATCTGGCGATTGTTTCAGCGCTGCTGGATGCCGCCGCTGGTGAACACTGGACGTATCGCGAAGCAATCACCAATGAGACCTTCAAGCATTCTGAGGGTTTGGCGATTGGTTCACTGGCCATGTTCTCGGCTGGTTTCTTTTCTCACGAGCCGCTGGACCCACTCAGGGCAGATGCCATCACCTTGTTCCGTCTGGACAAGGATGAACTCGCAGAAGGCTTACAAATTACAGAGAAGAACCAGCTCATCGGGCTGGATGGGCGACTGTCTTTGCTGAACCGTCTGGGAGAGGCTGTTTCTCTCCGCGACGATCTGTTTGGCAAAGAAGATGAGCCACGTCCGGGCGGTCTCTTTGATATCCTCTATGAGGAAGGGCAAACGGGCCCTCTGGATGCAGAACGGATTCTGGAGCTGGTTCTGGATGGATTAGGGCCGATCTGGCCCAATCGTGAGCAGATCGACGGTGTGATCCTCGGGGACACATGGCGTCATTCCAAGGTCACAACTCAGGACAAAACCACCAATCTTGTCCCTCTTCACAAACTTTCTCAATGGATTGCTTATTCTTTAGTTGAACCTCTGTCGTGGGCTGGTATTGAGATGACAAACATTGATGGTTTGACTGGCCTTGCTGAGCATCGCAATGGCGGACTGTTTTTGGACACGGGCGTACTGCGCTTGAAAGATCCGAAGCAGTCTCTGAACAAACACGAAGTAAGCAGCGAGCTGGTTGTTGAATGGAGAGCGCTCACGATCGCTCTTCTCGATAAGCTCGCGGATTGGATTCGGGCAGATTTGTCTGTCTCCCGGGACCAGCTTCCACTGGCATGTGTGCTGGAAGGTGGGTCTTGGGCTGCAGGACGACAAATTGCCCTTGAAAAACGAGGTGATGGATCTCCACCCCTGATGATTATCAGTGATGGAACCGTTTTTTGATCTATAACCTTTCGTCAATTGCACCCGAGAATATCAGGTGCCTAACTAAGACACGCACTGCCATGTACATGCTGACAAAAGGCAGCTGCATATAAAAGACCCGACTGGGTTGAAAAAGAGGAACACGATGTCCGGCGCAACCGTAATCGCACACCCGCTGGTCCAGCATAAGCTGACCCACATGCGGAGAAAAACAACCCCGACGCAGGACTTCCGCCGCTTGCTGCGCGAAATCTCTTTGTTGCTGTGCTACGAAGTAACACGCGATTTGAAGATGACCACCCAGTCCATCGAGACACCAGTTGCTGAAATGGATGCACCGGTTCTGGCTGGTAAAAAGCTTTGCTTCGCCTCCATCCTGCGTGCTGGTAACGGCCTGCTGGAAGGCATGCTTGAGCTGATCCCATCTGCACGCGTTGCACATATCGGTCTCTACCGCGATCCTAAGACCCTTGAAGCCGTTGAATACTACTTCAAAGCGCCTCAGGAGCTGGAAGAGCGTCTGGTGATCGTTGTTGACCCAATGCTGGCAACTGCAAACTCTGCGATTTCTGCTGTAGACCGCCTGAAGAAGCGCGGCGCAAAGAACATGGTGTTCGTTTGCTTGCTGGCTGCTCCTGAAGGTGTTGCGCGCTTCAACGAAGCACATCCTGACGTGCCAATCTACACTGCGTCCATCGATGAAAAGCTCAACGAAAAGGGCTACATCATCCCGGGTCTCGGTGATGCTGGTGACCGGATGTACGGTACAAAATAAACTTTCTTGGTTTAGAAGCGTCAGGCATCAGGTCTGGCGCTTTTTTCTTGAAGGCATCCTCAAGAAATACAGACAGAAATACCGGAGACGATACGCATCTCAAAACTGTGTATTCGTCCTTTATGAGGTGTAGACCGTGTTGTAAGGTCATGCGCGCAAGGGGATGATGGAATGCCAAATAAAGCTCGTACCCGTTTGAAGGTTTGCTGTATTTCAACTTCGGGTGAAGCAGCCACCGCTGTTGCTTGCGGCGCCGATGCTGTCGGTCTTGTTGCCCACATGCCGTCCGGTCCCGGTGTGATCGAAGATGACCTCATTCTCAATATTGCCCGGCAAGTCCCGCCAGCTGTAGCAACCTGGCTCCTCACATCACGTACCACAGCAAAAGACATCGTCGAGCATGTGCTCACCTGTGGCACCAACACGGTTCAAATTGTCAAACCAATTGATCCGGGCGAATATCAGGAACTGCGTCTGGACCTGCCTGCCTGCACACGTATTGTGCAAGTTGTTCATGTTGAAGACGAGTACTCCTTTGAAATCGCACAGGAATATAGCCGCGTTGCAGATGCGGTTCTGCTCGATTCAGGCCGCCCTTCAGAAAATGAACTCGGCGGAACAGGCCGAACTCACAACTGGGATCTAAGCCGCCATATTGTCGAGAAACTCGATATTCCGGTATTCCTTGCCGGTGGACTAACCCCTCAGAACATCATCGAGGCAGTTGAGACTGTAAAACCCTACGGCGTAGATGTTTGCAGCGGCGTGCGTGTAAATGGTCGCCTCAACCGAACTCGACTGTCAGAATTTGCTGCGGCAATTGCCTGTACCTGAGTTCTAGGTAGATCTCCGGAAATCTTAGGTTTTTAATTAGAATTCTTGCCTTTTTCTTCGGCTCGGCTGTATACCTATGAAAAGTAATGGGCAAAACACTGAGTGATCTCTGAACACGGCGAAAGACCGGGATGTTGTGGTGCCCAGAAGATGTGGGGGCGCACGTGCAACGTTATATCTGGGTCATGGTTGTCGTCATTTGTGTCGCGTTGATCGTGCCCAAGGTGCTCGAAGAGCGCTTGCTGGGCGTCGTTGAGGTGCACGAATCTCAGAGTGTAAACGAACCTCAGAAAACCTCAAAACGCATCACCAGAATTCGCAAGTCTCCCAACGGCCACTTCATGGCGACCATCAAGATCAATGGTCACAAGACCTCAGCTCTGATTGATACGGGTGCAAGTTTGCTCGCCATACCTTACAGCATCGCACGTAAGGCTGGCATAAGGGTGCGCAACGAAGATTTCACTGTCGAAGTGCGCACTGCAAACGGCATCACATCGGGGGCATCAGCCTCTATTTCAAATCTCTATCTGGGTTCAATTCATATACGCAACGTTAAAAGCCTAATCCTTAAAGATGAAGCGCTCTCACAGGTGCTTTTAGGGATGTCTGCGTTGAACAGGCTTGGCAAAATCACGCTCGGCAACAAAGAACTCGTGATCGCGCCAAGATAACCAAAAAAATAAACCCTGCTTTCTGCTGCTCTTAGACTGGCGGTATCCTTTTGTCTTGCTTGTACTAATTCTCGTTTCATAGGAGGTTGGTATGGAATGAATGACCTGAGGGGAGGCAGGTCTGCAATGGAAAGGGAAAGCAGTGGCTATTCGTGATTTCGGTGAACTGGAAAACCGGGAAATTGTCAAAGAAGTGACACTGCATGGCGGCAACCTTACCGCAAGCATCCTCACCTATGGCGCCACAGTTCGCAGACTGCAACTGGGAGATCGCGACCTGACGCTCGGCTTTGACAATCTGCGCGACTATGAACTCCACTCCCCGCACATGGGCGCGACTGCAGGCCGCTGCGCCAACCGCATCGCAAGCGGTTGTTTCTCAATTGGCTCTGAAGAATTTCAGCTCTCTGTGAACGAAGGCGGACGACATCACCTGCACGGTGGGCACAAAGGCTTCGCCCATCGGATCTGGACCATTGAAGAAGCCAGCGAGGACAGTGTTTTGCTCTCTTTGGAATCTCCGGATGGCGAAGAGGGATATCCGGGCACTGTCCAGATCACCTGCCGCTATACCCTGACCAAAGACAACACGCTGCGCATCGAATTCTCCGGCACCACAGACAAGCCAACCCTGCTGAATCCGGCGCACCACAGCTACTTCAATCTGGGCGATCATGAGGATGTTACCAGGCATCGGATCATGATTCCTGCGCGCTCTTACCTCCCTGTTTCTGATCAGCTGATCCCGACTGGTGAAAACGTTGATGTGGCAGGAACACCCTATGATTTCCGTGAGATGCGCGAGATTGCCGACGCACAGGATTCACGCTTCGATAACAATTTTTGCCTCAGGCAGTTCCGTCTGAAAAAGCCTGAGCTATCCGCTGTGGTGTTTGAGCCTGAGACCGAGCTCAAGATGGAAGTCTGGTCAACAGAGCCCGGCATCCAGTTCTATGACGGCAGTTCCCTCAATACCCCGGTTCCGGGCTTTGGCGGCAAAATGTATGGCCCAAGAGCGGGCCTGTGTCTGGAACCTCAATGCTGGCCAGACAGTCCAAACCATGAAGAATTTGCGTGTTCCACGCTTCAACCCACTGAGCACTATCTACAAGTAACCGAGTACCGTTTCATCTGATGTGCAAAGGAGAGACAGCACATCAGTTGTTGTAAAGGACGATAACAGTGAAGACCATTTTCTCACCTGATCAGCTGTTGCATGCCCCGACCAAAGAAATCTCTGATGGGCAGTTGGTTCCTGCCAATGAGGTCCCGTCTCGTGCCGAAATTGTTCTTGCGCACCTCAAAAAAGCGCAGTTCGGTGAGGTGCTTACACCAAATGAGTTTTCTCTGGACCCAATCCTCAAAGTACATGATGCAGATTATGTTACCTTTCTGCAGGATTTCTGGAAGCTTTGGCTGGCAGAGGGGCGCACAGTAGAAGAGGTCTTCCCGTTCGTCTGGCCCGTACATGGTCTCAGACATGACATTGTGCCCGATCACATCGACGGAAAGCTTGGTTTTTACTCGTTCGATGCAGGCTCGCCCATGGGTGAACACACATGGGTCGCAGCGCGCAAAAGTGCGGAAACCGCTCTGACAGGGGCGGAGTTGATCCTGTCAGGTGATAACTCCGCCTTCGCACTCTGTCGTCCTCCGGGCCACCACGCACACCGTCGCCTTTATGGTGGCTATTGCTTCCTGAATAATGCAGCGATTGCCGCGCAATACCTGCGAGATCAAGGCGTTGCCAAGGTCACGGTCTTCGACGTGGATTATCACCATGGCAACGGTACTCAGGCAATCTTCTATGACCGCGCTGACGTACAGTTCCTCTCCATCCATGCAGACCCGAAGGTTGAGTTCCCTTATTATCTCGGCCATGCGAATGAGCGGGGCTTGAAAGAGGGCGCAGGGTACAATCACAATTATCCTCTGCCACACGGCACTGCATGGGCTCAGTGGGAGGAGGCGATGGAAGACGCCTGCCACTCCATCGAGAAGTTTGCGCCGGATGTCATCATAGTCTCTCTGGGCATGGATCCGTATGAGAATGATCCGATCTCTCAGTTCAAGCTGAAGACGGAAGATTTCACAAAAATCGGTGCCCGCATTGCCAAACTAGGTAAGCCAACCTTGTTTGTGATGGAGGGCGGATACGCTGTTGGGGATCTGGGCATCAATTGCACCAAAGCACTAAGCGGATATCTCGATACTGTGAAGGTTGGCTCCTAATCAGCTAACACGCTCAGAAACCTATGTTTTATGTAGTGACGGGGAAAGATCTTTCCCGCCACTTGTGTCTTGCCGCAATGCCCCTCTTGAAAGCGGCCCACAATATGCGTACATCCTTGCGAACTGAAATTTCTTAAAGCGTATTCCCGTAAGGTGGGGAACGGTTTACGGATAACAACACGCGAGACCACGAGGGATTAGAGCAGCACAGCCAGTCTGACGAAAGGCGGCTGCTTTAAGTGATCAAAGAATGCCAGAGCAAAATCTAAGAAAAACAAGCCTTCTGTGGTTATTTTGCAATCCGTTTGGACGCATCTCCAAAGGCGTCTACTGGCTGGCAACGGCACTGATCTTCTGTGTTTTATCCATCGCAGTGAATGTCGCCACAAGTTCGCTTGCCGATACTTATATCGAAAACGGAACATCAGATCTCACACTGGCACAGGCCTACAGTGACCTGCTGACTACAAATCCGTTGCTGTACCCCTTGCTGCTTATCGCAAACTTTATGGTGTTCATGCTGGTGATCAAGCGGTTACAGGACCGTGGTGTCACTGGTTTCGTTGCGCTGACACTCTTCTTGCCATTCCTGAACCTTCTGGTGCCAATCATTGTTGGTTTCCTAAAGAGCCAGGAAGGCCCGAACAAATACGGTCCGGCATCCAACACCCGCCCATTACAACGCAAAAAATAAGCGTTTATGTTGAGATTTTGCGTTGCTATGTGCCAGTGAATATCACGAAGTGCTGGCAACTCGTGATTGACCATCAGGCACAGCACAGCTAAATCTCGAGGCATGACTGATACGCTTTCTCCTGCGGTACAGATCTGCCGCGACCTAATCCGCTGTCCAAGTGTCACCCCAGCTGAAGGTGGTGCTCTCACCACGCTTGAAAAGCTGCTCGCTGACGCCGGTTTCAACGTCTCCCGCGTGATGTTCTCCGACGAGAACACGCCCGACATCGAGAACCTGTTTGCAACCATTGGCTCTGGCAAACCACACTTCGTGTTTGCAGGCCACACTGATGTTGTGCCAGTTGGAGATGAAGCAGCCTGGACCCACGGTCCGTTCGACGGCACCATCGCAGATGGCATGCTTCATGGCCGCGGAACCGCAGATATGAAAGGCGGCGTAGCAGCGTTTGCCGCTGCAGCAATCGACTACGTTAAAGCGCATCCAGATGGAATTCCCGGCCAAATCTCCTTCCTGATCACAGGCGATGAAGAGGGACCGGCAATCAATGGCACTGTTAAACTGCTGGAATGGGCCAAAGAGCAGGGACACGTTTTCGATGCCTGCATCGTTGGCGAACCAACCAATCCGGATGCATTGGGAGATGCGATCAAAGTTGGCCGTCGCGGATCTTTGACAGGCACAGTAAAAGTTAACGGAACCCAAGGCCACGTTGCCTATCAGCACCTTGCGGACAATCCGGTCCCGGGCATGCTCAAACTTCTGAGTGCGGTTGCTGAGGTTGAGCTGGACAAAGGCAATGAGCGATTCCAGCCATCCAATCTGGAAATCACCACGGTTGATGTCGGCAACACCGCAACCAACGTCATTCCAGCCCACGTCATGGCGAAGTTCAACATTCGCTTCAACGATCAGTGGTCTGTCAGCTCTCTGAGCCAGCACATTGAGAAACTTCTGAATGATGCGGCCCCGGACGGTCTTGACTGGAGCATTGAGTTTGCCAGAGAAGCCACCGACAGCTTCCTGACACATGATGAAGCGTTGATCCAGACCCTATCCAATTCCATCAAGATGGTCACTGGTCGCACACCAGAGCTGTCTACAGGCGGCGGAACTTCAGATGCACGCTTCATCAAGAATTACTGTGCTGTAGTCGAGTTCGGCCTTGTTGGTCAGACCATGCACAAAGTTGATGAGCACGTTGCTGTGGCTGACATCGAGCAGCTCGCAGACATTTACCTCCGCTTCCTGCAAGATTACTTTCAGGCATAAGCTAATAAGGAACAGGGTGTTGTGATGGTTCTTGGCACACAGGAAATTCGCCAGTCCTGCATTGCATCCTGGAGGATTATGAAGGGCGAGACGGAAGCGTTGCAGCAGTTTGATCTGTCTGCAGATGGCTTCTGGCGCTCCTTTCTGGTCATCTTCCTTCTGCTTCCGTTTTATCTGCTGAGCCTGATCGCAGAGCATGCGTTGATGGTTGAGCATTTCACCACGCAGGGACAAGAGAGCACTGAGATGGTTGCTGGGGGCTTCCAGCTGTATTTCGGTAAGTTCCTCTCCCTGTTTGTCGACTGGGTCACATTCCCGATCGTTGTTGGGCTTCTCGCTGGATCGTTAGGGCTGAAACGCAACTACGGGCCATACATCATCGTCCGCAACTGGAGCACGCTCATCATCCTGCTCCCGCAGACGCTGCTGTATCTGCTTTATATGGCGGGGCTCATTCCCTCAGAACTGCTGATCATGTTGACCTTCCCGATCATCGGGTGGGTGCTGTGGTACAGATTCCAGATTGCCCGTGTTGCAGGGGACTGCAGCTTCTCAATCTCGATTGGTCTGGTGGTTCTGGATCTGGTGCTTTCCATCCTGATCAGTGCGTCGCTTGACCGACTATTTGCGTAATAATACCTATTTTTCACGCACCCCTTTAAATTTTCAGTAGCGCTCATCCCAGTTTCCGCGCACACTTAACGTGGAGGAAAATTGGGAGGGACGGAATGTCAGACAATCATCTGACTGTGCCTGCGGGTGCGCAAAACTCACAGCACAAACTGGCGAAACCGATCGTGCGTCAGGTTACTCTGGAGGATATAACAAGCTCCCTGAAGCTTGGAATTCTGGACTTTGTGAAGACGCCGGTTATTGGCCTGACCTTTGGTGCCTTCTTTGTCGTCGGAGGGGTACTGGTCACGCTGCTCTCGTTCTGGGTGGACATGAGCTACATCAGCTACCCACTGGCCTGTGGCTTCTTGCTTCTGGGACCATTTGCAGCTTTGGGGCTCTATGAGGTTTCCAGACGACTGCAGACAGGCGAGACACCGCGCATGAGCGGCCTGTTTACGCTGATGTGGGAGCAACGCCGCGGCGAAATTGCCTGGATGGCCTTTGTCGTCATCTTCATCCAGTTCCTATGGATGTTTAAGGTCCACCTGTTGCTGGCCCTCTTTTTGGGAATGCAGGGCTACGGCACATTTCTGCAGTTTGCGCAGACGATCTTTGAGACCTCTGATGGTCTCCTGTTTCTGTTGGCTGGTCACCTTGTCGGAGCGTTTTTCGCCATGCTGCTGTTCGCAGTCAGTGTGGTGTCATTCCCGATGCTGCTGGATACAGAAGCGGATTTCGTGACTGCAATGATCACAAGCTTCAAGGTGGTGACGGGAAGTCCGGTGATCATGGTGGGCTGGGGATTGCTCATCACAGCGATATTGATGGCTTCAATGATCCCTATGTTTGTCGGCTTGCTGGTTACATTGCCAGTGCTCGGCCACACTACATGGCATCTTTACAAACGGGTCGTGTCATTCGAAGAAAAGTAAGGCCTTGTGTAACCGGAGGTGGACGGCCTCCGGTTTCCTAACGACTTAACGGATTGAAGAGAGACTTAATCTTCTTCATCCGCTGGGGCTTCATCAGCGCCAACGTTTTTCAAGCTGTCCTGATAGGCAAGGAACGATGCTTCATCCTCTTCTGGACTGCGATAATCGACCTGCGTAAGATACAGCCCCTCAGGCACAGCAACAGGCCCGCACGCTTGTCTGTCACAGGCTTCCAGTGCCGCTCTCAGATCGTCCTTAGTCCAGCGGCCTTCACCCACAAGACGAAGGCTACCCACCATGGAACGAACCTGATTGTGCAGGAATGAGCGGGAGCTGCATTCAAGGAAGACATGATAGCCTTGACGATAAACGCAGATGCGTTCCATCGTCTTCCACGGGCTCTTTGCCTGACAACGCGTATGGCGGAAGGTCGTGAAATCATGATGACCCAGCAGCACTTGCGCAGCGTCGTTCATGGCCTCCGCATCCAGCTCAGGCTTCACATGCCATGCCAGCCCAAGGTCGTGTGTCAGCGGCTCAAGACGGTTTGCGATCTTAAAGCGATAATGACGGCGGATTGCTGAAAACCGGGCGTCAAAGCCCAGACCTGCCTTTTCACAAGCCAGAATAGCAACAGGGTCCGGTTGCGCATGAAAGTTCAGCGCATTCTTCACGGTTTCCGCAGGCCAATCCTTTGCAAGATCCAGATGCGCCACCTGTCCGGTCGCATGCACACCAGAGTCCGTGCGTCCGGCACCACCAATGGTCACTGTCTCACCCGTGAAGGACTTGATTGCGCGCTCAATAACACCCTGGGCTGTCGGCCCGTTGTCCTGACGCTGCCAGCCAACAAAAGGGCGTCCGTCATAATCAATGGTAATTTTGTAACGCGGCATTCTTGTTCTTTGCAAAGGTTAGGCAAGCAGACTGTAAGCCAGTTTGCAGGGCGTGAGGCAGGCATGAACCTGCAGGATATCTCTGAAATTTTGCGCTGTACTATCAGATTTGAATGGGCAAGGCCAGACCCGACAGCGAGGCGTAAAGGAACCTACTCGAACTCTCGGAAAGGTGTGGCATAGGTAACTTCAACCGGCAGGTCTTCTCGTCCTGCTTGCGTAAAAGGCAATGCCATGAAGATTGGCCCGGCATATGGTCCTTGCACCTTCTTGGCCAGTTCGCTGTCAAAACCAAAGCGGGAGTAGTAATCAGGAGCCCCCAACACCAGAACCAGGTCTTCCCCCAGTCCCTGCAAGTCATCCAATGCTTCCTGAATGAGCTTTGTGCCAACGCCTTTGTTTTGAGAGGATGGATCAACGCAAACCGGTGCAAGACAGCTGATTTTCAGGCGGTGTCCTTCTCCCGTTCCCGTCACACGGGAAAATGCAAGGTGGCCGAGCAGCTTGCCGTCATCGTCTGTCGCAATCCGTTCAAGAACCAGCGCACCACAAGCACGCAGTCGCTCAACCAGGCGTCCTTCGTTGCTCTGCCCAAAGGCTTTGACGAGCAAAGACAAAATCGCAGGCTCGTCATTCTTTTCAGGCGTACGGAGACCAACTTGATCCTCTCCAATCTGGTGGAACTCAACCATGATGCCTCCGTGCTTCCTGATGTTTCTTAAGAAAAGCCTATCTGATTAAACAGGGTTAGGAAACCGTGTCTCCAGCACTAAGCTTAGAGCCACGTAAAAATTCATCAGCAGACATCGCCTTTTTGCCCGCCCGTTGAACCTGAACCAGCTTGATAGCGCCAGAACCGCACGCAATCGTCAGCGTGGTCTCATCAACAACCAGGACCTCTCCAGCAGCGCCAGAACCTTCAGCGACACTGCTGCGCAGGATTTTCACGCGCTCAGAGTTCTTGCCGCCCAAATCCATCTCACACCATGCGCCGGGGAATGGAGAAAGGCCGCGAATGTGATTG
This sequence comes from Pseudovibrio sp. Ad46, assembly GCF_001623065.1. NCBI lineage: Bacteria > Pseudomonadati > Pseudomonadota > Alphaproteobacteria > Hyphomicrobiales > Stappiaceae > Pseudovibrio > Pseudovibrio sp. Ad46. The sequence continues at coordinate 65,629 of NZ_LMCG01000027.1, forward strand.
TGCACCTGCTCAGCTGGCAAAGACCAGTCAATGCGCGTCTCGCTCTTCTGGATCTTCTTGGCGTAGGTCACGCCCTCTTCAGGTTGAGGTGTAGACCCAAGGCCGCCACGAGACAGAGCAGACAGCGCACGCATCATCAAATCGCCGCCCAAAGCAGACAGACGGTCATGCAGCTCGCCTGCTGTCATGTCTTCAGTAATCGCAACGGTTTCAGACATGCACACAGGGCCAGTATCCAACCCTTCTTCCATCTGCATCACCTGAATACCGGAGGCTTTGTCACCAGCCATGATCGCCCGGTTAATCGGGGCAGCACCGCGCCAGCGTGGAAGCAAAGAGGCATGGCCATTCAGACAGCCGTGCTCAGTGCCTTCTAAAATGGCTTTTGGCAGCAACAGGCCATAGGCCACAACAACAGCCACATCAGCTTCAAACGAGCGGAACCGTTCCTGTTCCTCTTCGCTTTTCAGGGAGGTTGGCGTGAAGACAGGAATGCCAAGGCTTTCAGCAGCTTCATGCACCGGCGTCTTCTTCAGCTCCATACCGCGTCCGGCTTTGCGTGGGGGCTGCGAGTAACAAGCGACCACATCCCAACCTTGCCCGACAATCTCAAAGAGAGTTGGAACGGAGAAATCAGGAGTACCCATAAAGATGACGCGCAATGACATAGCTGACCTGCCTGGCTTTAATTCTTGTGTTCCAGACTTAATGCGTCAGCTGGTAGGGAAGGACAAGGAAAAAACAACAAAAAAAGCGGCTCTCCAAAGAAGGCCGCTTATTCCGGTTGCAGTACTGAGTTGATCAGGCTTGTTTTGCCTGCTTGATCATCTTCTTCACGATCCGGTCACGCTTCAGTCGGGACAGGTAATCGATGAACAGCACACCGTTCAGGTGGTCCAGCTCATGCTGAATGCAGGTGGCCAGCAAACCGCCAGCTTCAATTTCCTGCTTCTCGCCTTCAATGTTGAGGAAGGAAACGCGCACTTCGCTTGGCCGCTCAACATCCTCATAAACGCCAGGGATGGACAGGCAACCTTCCTGATAAGTGCTCTTCTCCTCAGATGACCATGTGATCTCTGGGTTGATGAACACCATTGGCTCTTTCTCAACGGAATCGTCTTCTTCGCTCTCGCGCTCTGCAACATCAAGAACGAACATGCGCTTTAAAACACCAATCTGACTTGCTGCAAGGCCAATGCCCGGCGCGTCATACATGGTCGCCAGCATATCGTCGGCAAGTTTTCTGATTTCGTCGTTGATGTCTTCAATCGGAGCGCACTTCTCGCGAAGGCAGTTTTCCGGGACAAATTTTATCTCGCGAATCGTCATAATTACTTTTGAAGTTGTTCTCGTTGCAAAGCTGTCTGCTCAACGTGAGGCCAGCTGATAGTGTTGTTTAGGCTTCATATCCTCTTATGAGAACTTTGCCAAGCCGTTGACCATAGGCTTTTGGCTAGCAGCATTTAATGGATACTCCCCATCAATTGAAGGATGTGGGTTGCAGTGCATCCAAGAAAGCTGAGAGGTATCGCGGTCTTGCAAAGTGTTCTATGTTTGTTTCATGGAACAGACAGTCTTCACATACGGTGCATTCACCCTCTCATATATTCAGGCAACCATAGTTACTGGAGGCCTTTTTTTCCTTTTGCTGCTCATCTGGATCATGAGCCTGCGGGCAAAACTGAACAGAGTGCGTGGTACATCGGTGCTGGAGCAAAAGCGGGCAGAGGATACCGAAGCTGCCTTGGCAAACCTAGTGCGCTCTCAGGGTGAAATGACAGGCCGCATGCAAACCATGGCGGAAGTGTTTGGCTCCCGTCAGTCAGATCTCATGCGTGTGGTGAATGATCGTCTGGATGGTCTTGGAAAAACGCTGGGTGCCTCTGTTCTGGAAACCCATCGTCAAACCCATGCCAGCCTCACGGGCCTGCAAGAACGTATGGCACTGCTCGACAAAGCGAATAAAACCATGGGTGAGCTGGCAGGGCAGGTGACTGACCTACAGATGGTTTTGAACGACAAACAAACCCGCGGCGCATTCGGTCAGGGGCGTATGGAGGCAATCATTGATGACGCCTTGCCTCCAACAAGCTTCTCGTTTCAAAGCACACTCTCCAACCGCTCCCGACCCGACTGCCTGATCCATATGCCCACAGGCGCTCCACCGCTGGTGGTGGATGCCAAATTCCCGTTGGAAGCTTTTGCCGCAATCAAGGATGCCGAAACCAAGCAAGACTTGAAAGAAGCTGCTGCTCGCTTCCGAAAGGATATCTCCAAGCATCTGGAAGACATCGCAGGCAAGTACTTGCTTCCAGGTGAGACGCAGGACACAGCGCTGATGTTCGTTCCCTCCGAGAGCCTTTTTGCGGAGATCCACGAAGGCTTCCCGGACCTGACGCAGAAAGCCCACCGCCTGCGCGTGGTCATCGTATCGCCGTCTCTGCTTGTCCTTGCTGTGCAGGTGATCCAGTCTGTGCTGCGCGATGCCCGCATGCGTGAACAGGCTCACTTCATTCAGGCTGAAGTTGGTAAGCTCCTGCTGGATGTTGGCCGTCTGACGGAGCGTGTCTCCAAACTGCAAAACCACTTTGCGCAGACCAACAAGGATCTGGACCAGATCATGATCTCAGGCGACAAAATCGGTAACCGGGCTCGCAAGATCGATGAGATGCAACTGGGCGGCAAAGCAACAGACCACGTCTCATCATCCGTCTCTCAAGCCCCACAAACAACACACCTGGCAGAAGATGAGTTGCCATCACCCTTTCAGTTTGATCGGCGATAAGCAGTTACTCGATCTGTAGTAGATGATCACGCAAGGCAGCCACGGCCGGACGCCTCCAGGCAGCTGAACTCCCAACGATGTAATAGGTGTTCCCTGTCACATGCCGTGCAGGGACTGGCTCGATCAGCGTTCCATCTGCCAGATCTTTCTCAATCAGCAATGAAGGAAGCAAGGCAAGGCCAAGCCCCTGACGTGCCGCCTCCAGAACCATGAAAAAGTGCTCAAAGGAGAGGGAGGCATCTCCGGGCAAGTAACTTGAAAGCTTATGTGCCTCCGCCCAGTATTCCCAACTGCCAAGCCGGGTGGAATGAATGAGGCGGGGCAGACCCAGAAGGTCTTTTATACTCTCCGGTTTTGCTTCTCCCAAAAGGCTTGGGTGACAAACCAAAACCATCTCTTCATCACAAATCCGGTGGCTTTCCAGAGCAGGCCAACTGCCACGCCCAACAGTAAGCGCCACATCCACACTGGATGGATCCCAGTTAACTGGATCCTTATGACCAGCTGAAAAGTCGGCTGGAATGGTAACAAGATCAACGCTGATGGCGGGATAGGCCCGCTTAAAGCCTTTGATCCGTTCCATGAACCAGAGATTGCCGAGTGAGGGCAGCGTGCCGATACGCAGCTGACCAGAGACAGAACCCTTCAGCTCATGCTCAAGATCCTCCACCAGTTTCAACGCGTTCTTAGCCTTCTGGCTCAGCAGCAACCCATCTTGAGTAAGTGCTAGCGTTTTTCCCTGACGGGAAAACAACACCAACCCCAGCTGCTCTTCTAGATTCTGAATGCGGCGGGATACAGCCCCTTGCGTGATGCCAAGCTCCCGTGCAGCGCGAGTAAAGCTCCCATGCCGTGCTGCTGCATCAAAAACAGGAAGAACGGCAAGGATCTGCGAAGTGATCGAAAGACTATGTCGGCTCATACTATGAGTTTAACTCATGTCTATGTGACTGTCATTGGTCTATCTATGAGGTTTTACGTAGTTTAAAACAACTCCAACATGAGTTTTGGGTATAGAGCCTATTCTAGGTAAGTGGCCCTCAGTGCCCCTATCAGAATACGGATTCTCGTTTGAAAGTAAGGTGAGGCTGAACATGGCGCGTCCATTCCATCTGGCATTTCCGATTGATGATCTGGAACAAACCAAAGCGTTCTACATGGGCGTGCTTGGATGTAAACAGGGCCGTGAACTTGAAGGCAAATGGGTCGATTTTGACTTGTTTGGACACCAGATGTCCGCCCACCTTCGTGAAAAATCACAATTTCCCCTTGGAGTCACTAGCGTTGTTGATGGAGATGCAGTTCCCATTCCTCATTTTGGCGTTGTTTTGCCAATGGATGAATGGAAGACGCTTGCTGATCGACTGAAAACACATGAAACTATTGAATGGTTGCTGGAACCGAAAATCAGGTTCGAAGGGCAACCGGGAGAGCAGGGAACTTTTTTCATCAAAGATCCCTCGGGCAATGCTCTCGAATTCAAGGCATTCGCCAGTGACTCTGACATTTTCGCAACCTGAGTAGATCCCCATGGAAATTTTAGAAGCAACACATACAACACAAAACCCTGCCGAATCTGACCGGATCAAAGTCGCGCTCGCACAGATCGCTCCGGTCTGGTTGAAGCGAGAAGAAACACTGAAAAAAGTGGCTGATGCAGTAGAGCTCGCAGGCAAACAGGGCTGTCAGCTTGTCACCTTCGGCGAAGCACTGGTCCCGGGCTACCCGTTCTGGATTGAACGCACCGACGGGGCACGTTTCAACGATCCAAAGCAAAAAGCGATTTACGCGGAATACCTTGAGCAAGGCGTAGTGATTGAAGACGGCCATCTCGATGGCATCTGTGCGATTGCCAAGAAATACAACATCGCTGTGTATCTCGGTGTCATGGAGCGTGCTGCAAACAGAAGTGGTCATAGTCTCTATTGTTCGCTGGTCTACATCGATCAGAACGGTGAGATCGGCTCCTCGCACCGCAAACTGCAACCAACCTTCGAGGAGCGCCTTGCCTGGGCGCCGGGGGATGGCAACGGCTTGCGTGTTCATCCGCTGGGCCGCTTCACCGTGGGTGGCCTCAATTGCTTCGAAAATTGGATGCCTCTGTCTCGCGCTGCCCTTTATGCGCAAGGAGAAGACCTTCACGTTGCCGTTTGGCCGGGTGGGCGACACAACACCGAAGACACAACCCGCTTTGTTGCCAAAGAAAGCAGAAGCTATGTGATCTCAGTCTCTGGCCTCATGCGCCCAACAGATTTCCCGGAAGACACGCTGGAACTTGCCAAGATCCTTGAGAACAGCGATGACTTTCTCGCAAACGGCGGCTCCTGCATCTCTGCGCCAGATGGGTCTTGGGTTGTTGAGCCGCAAGTCGGTAGGGAAGTTCTGATTACAGCAGAATTGGACCATGCCGTGGTGCGTGGTGAACGCCAGAACTTTGACCCAACGGGCCATTACAGCCGACCAGATGTGACACGCTTGGTCGTTGATCGGAAGCGTCAGCAACTCGCGGATTTCATCGACGCTGAATAAAATTAAGTACTCAGGAAGATTGATTGGGGCAGGGTTTTGATTAGCTTAGGTTTTGTCTCTCAAAAAATTCAGTAAAGTTGAGGGATACGACCAGCTACAGGCACCCCTGCCTCATAGTAAGATCAAGATCTGAAACAACAGAATCTCAAAGCAGGTGGTGCTGACGTGCTTCAGTGCCTGAATGATAGACTCTGTTGTTTGCAGCCCCGCCAAACCCGAGTGTGATCTTCGCATCTGCAAGCTGAGTATTGAATTATGGAAATTTTGAAAGCAACGCATTTATCTCACGACCCGTCCGCATCTGACAAAATCAAAGTCGCCCTCGCGCAGATCGCTCCAGTCTGGTTGAAGCGTGAAGCGACCTTGGACAAAGTGATTGATGCGGTAGAGCTTGCTGGCAAGCAGGGCTGCCAACTTGTTGCATTTGGAGAGACACTGGTGCCGGGCTATCCGTTTTGGATTGAACGCACAGACGGTGCACGCTTCAATGACCCAAAGCAAAAAGCCATGTACGCCAAATGCCTTGATCAAGCCGTAGTGATTGAGGATGGTCATCTGAATGCTGTCTGTGAAGCGGCGAAGAAACACAGCATTTCCGTGTATCTCGGCGTTATGGAGAGGGCAGCAAACAGAAGCGGGCATAGTCTGTATTGTACGCTGGTCTACATCGACCAAAACGGAGAGATCGGTTCTGCGCACCGTAAACTGCAGCCAAGCTATGCAGAACGTCTTGCGTGGGCACCGGGAGATGGCAACGGTTTGCGTGTCCATCCGCTGGGCCGCTTTACAGTTGGTGGCCTGAACTGCGCTGAAAACTGGATGCCCTTGTCACGCGTCGCCCTGTATGCGCAAGGAGAAGACCTGCATGTCGCCGTCTGGCCGGGCGGCCTGCGGAACACAGAGGATCCAACACGTTTTGTTGCCAAAGAAAGCAGAAGCTACGTGCTGTCAGTCTCAGGGCTGATGCGTGCTGCAGACTTTCCAAAAGATACGCCAGAACTAGCAGAAATACTCGAAAACAGTGGTGAGTTTCTCGCTGATGGTGGGTCCTGTATCGCTGCGCCTGATGGATCGTGGGTGGTCGCACCACAGGTAGGCAAAGAACTCCTGATCACAGCAGAACTGGATCACGCCTTGGTGCGGGCTGATCGCCAACTCTTTGACCCGACCGGCCATTACAGCCGACCGGATGTCACACGTCTCGTCGTCGATCGTAAGCGCCAACAGCTTGCTGAATTCGTCGACTCTGAATAAAACAAATCGCAGATTGATATATTACAACGTATTTGTGAGATGGGCCTGCTGGTTCTCAAACAAAAATACGCTCAACAACGGAGTGCCTCATGAACCTGGTCTTATCTCTCAAAAGCTTCAACGAACCTGAGTGGATCGACCGTTTGCAGGCACTTCTTCCCAATCGAAAGATTGAGGGCTGGAACGGCGGCGTCGCTGAGCCCGAAAAAGCAGAATATCTCCTTGCCTGGAAACCGGACCCTGCCGTCTTTTCTGCCCTGCCAAACCTCAAGGTGATCTTTTCACTGGGCGCAGGTGTCGATCATCTGACCTCATTGCCGGAACTCCCCAAGCTCCCGTTGGTCCGGATTGTTGACCCAGACCTCACCAGCCGCATGACAGAGTGGGTGGTCTTCCAAACGTTACTCCACCATCGCCAACATTTAACTTATGCCGCCCAGCAAGAAGCAGGTGTTTGGAATGGACACAGGCAGTGGGCGGCAAAGGACGTACGCGTTGGTATTCTGGGTCTTGGCGAGCTGGGGTTGGATTCAGCAAAGGCCCTCAAAGCGCTGGGCTTCAACGTTGCCGGGTGGTCTCGCTCGCCAAAAGACGCAGACGGCATTGAAAGCTTTGCCGGTGAAGACCAGCTTGAGACGTTCCTTAATCGTACTGACATCCTGATCAATCTGTTGCCCTCAACACCTGCCACGCACAAGCTGGTCAATGCAGAGCGATTGGCCATGTTGTCTCAATCTGGCGCATTAGGAGGGCCTGTCTACATCAACGCTGGACGTGGTGCGACACAGGATGAAGCTGCGATCGACACAGCTTTGACATCCGGCCAGCTCAAAGGTGCCAGCCTTGACGTGTTCGCAATCGAGCCTCTGGCTGACACAAGTCCTCTCTGGCAGCAGAGAAATTGCATCATCACACCGCATGTGGCAGCTGAGAGCGACCCGCAAGCTCTCTCCGAATATGTTGCTCAGCAAATCAAGGGCTTTGAACGAGGTGAAGCGCTCGAGAACCTAGTCGATTTGGAAGTCGGGTATTAAGTTCGCCTGTTTCTTGATGAAACCTTAGTTTAGAGTGCCAAATACCGGAAGAAGTTGAGTGCGCAGATCAATCTAAGGTTTAGCTGCAAGGAGTAGCATCAAACACAACTATAACAATTAAGTTGTGACCTGATGCTCTCCATAATCCGAGGTTTGTTCCAGCGAGATCTGGGCAGCGCGACTATTGAATTCAGCTTCATCTCTGGCCTCATCGCTCTGGCGATTCTTGCCATGGTGTCCGCACCAACGCTCAGCAGTGCCTCTTTTATTGCTAAGAATGCTACATCACAGCCAAACGCAGCCGAGCGTGATCTTCAATTGTGGGAACTGGTGAAGCCAAATAATTAAATTTGTAAATAAATGAATTTTAGCGAGACAAAACTACCAAGTGTTAAGGCCTTCTTTGGAATTACCCTTGCAAAACCATAGCAGGGTATTTGTGGGGGAGATCACGACATGATTGCAAATGGACTATTGATCATTTTTCCATTGCTGCTTGCAATCGCCGCATTCTTTGATCTTTTCACAATGACGATCCCGAACAAGCTCAACCTGATTATAGTCGTTGCCTTTGTCAGTTTGGCCTTCTTATTGCAATTGTCCCTAGTACAGGTTGGCATGAGCTTCGCACTCGGCTTCGGTGTGATGGTTGTCGGCTTCGGTCTGTTCGCGCTCGGTGTTATGGGCGGCGGTGATGTGAAGTTCCTCGCTGCAATCTCTCTTTGGCTCGGTCTCTCGATGAACATGCTGGACTTTATTTTGCTGACCAGCATTTATGGCGGAGCATTAACACTGGTTATCCTGGCCTTGCGTAGGGTTCCGTACTTTCCGCAGTTCATGCAGGGGCAGGAATGGCTCTTAAGATTGCATGACAGAAAAGCAGGCGTTCCATACGGGATTGCAATCGCAATTGCGGGGATTCAGGTGTACCCGAAGACCTTCTGGTTTGCTCAAATTCCAACGTTCTAAGCATTTCGCGAGCAAATCATCTTAGTAAAGTATTAATGTTTTGAACTAGTGTGCTTTCACTGGCGCTAACCTATTGCTGTTCATGCATATTCCTAATTTGACTCTATGCACATAAGTAAAAAATACAAATGTAGTGATGTTACGGAATATTAACTATGTCTTGACAATTTTTGCTCAAATTAGGGTTAACGAATGCTGCTTAGCTAAATCTCTTAGAGGGTGGGTGCCACATGAAGGCCTCCAGATTACTAGTTTTAATTATCGCTTTAAGCGCTGGTGGGTTGGCCGCCTGGCTGAACCTGTCTTCCGGTTCCCGGGAGCAGTCGCCAACCATTGTTGCTCCAGTACAAGAAATTCCATCACTGGATATTCTTGTTGCAGCGCAGGATCTCAAAGTCGGTACATCTCTTACCCAAGGCGATTTAGCTTGGGCCAAATGGCCAGAAGAATCTGTATCTGACGGCGTAATCTTGCGCGGCTCAAGCCCAAATGCAGATGAAGAATTTCTGGGACAGATTATCAAAGCAGCGATGTTCAGCGGCGAACCAATCCGTGCAGAGCGTCTCATTGATACGGACAAAGGCTTCCTGGCAGCGATCCTCCCAAAAGGAAAACGCGCCGTTGCTGTTCCGGTTGATGCAGTCTCTACCGCAGGTGGTTTCATCCTTCCAGGAGACAAGGTTGACGTACTGATCAGCATGCAAGCCAAAAAACGCGAAGACGGCTTCATCAGTGAAACGCTCCTCGAGAATATCAAGGTGCTCGCTATCGATACCACGACGGCCTCTGAAAACAGTGAGAAGGCGATGTCTCCAGACCAGACAGCTACACTGGAACTCTTGCCCCACGAAGCTGAGGCTATCGCTCGCGCAACCCAGATGGGAACTCTCTCGCTCTCATTGCGCAGTGCTGCAGATTCCAGAGACGGTTTGAAGCAACCGCCGCGCGTCAAAGGTGGTGTGAAGTTCGTAAAATATGGGATTGCCTCCCAGTCTGTTAACGGAAATTAGTAGGTAAACTATGGTTTTTCATCGACAAATTAGTCTGGCGAGAAGTTTACCGCAAAAATGCAGCCTTAGTGGTGCTCTCATACAGTTCCTTCTGATCTTTGCGTTGGTTTTAGTTGGGCCACAGATCGCATTCGCTCAAAGCAACTTCGAAGCGACTGTGGAAGTCACCTCTCAGCACCGCGGCAAAGTTCGTCAGCTGAATGTTGGTGAAGGAAGATCTATTGTCCTCAATACAAACGAGGAAGTCCGTGATGTCCTTGTCTCGAACCCAGAAATTGCAGATGCTGTTGTCCGCACCAGAACCCGCGTTTTTGTCTTCGGAAACAAGATTGGCCAGGCGTCACTGGTTCTGTTCGGCAATGGTGGTCGCCAACTGGCATCGTTTAACCTGAGCGTACAGCCTGATCCGTCAGGCCTGGTTGAACTCATCCAACGATTGCTGCCAAACTCTGCAATCAATGCAGACATCGTCAATCAAAGCGTTGTCCTCTCAGGAACAGCAATCTCCGCCCTCGAAGCACAACAGGCCTACGATATCGCACTGAAGTTTGTGGGCAACGATGACAAAAAAATCGTCAACACAATCGCAGTGGCCGAGAAAGATCAAGTACAACTCAAAGTTACAGTTGCTGAAATTGAACGCACGACGATTAAGCAGCTTGGTGTGAACCTCCAAGGCTCACTAAAAATTGGTGCTCTTGATGTCAATTTCAACACGTCGCCTGCTTATAACATCAATCCTTCTGTCGTAAATGCAGGATCCCTGGCAGGTAAGTTAGGGTTCGATGGCGGTACGCTTAATCCCACGATCAAAGCGCTCGAGCGTGAAGGGGTAATGAGAACACTGGCGGAGCCAACACTCGTAGCGGTCTCTGGCGAAAACGCTAGCTTCCTCGCTGGTGGTGAGTTCCCGATCCCGGTTGCTTACGAAGACAATAAGGTAAGCCTTGAGTTTAAACCTTTTGGTGTCGGGTTGGATTTCACGCCTGTTGTTCTTTCCGGAGGACGTATCAAACTGCGAGTTAAAACCGAAGTCAGTGAGTTGAGTTCTGAAGGGGCTGTAAGTATCGCAGGTGCTATTGCCGTTTCTGCACTTAAAGTTCGCCGAGCGGAGTCTACACTCGAGCTCCCTTCTGGAGGAACCTTGGTTATGGCAGGTCTCCTGAAGCAGAATTATGGGCAGGAGATTGACGGGATACCTGGCTTAAAGAATATCCCAATTCTCGGTACCATGTTTAAGAGCCGCGATTATATCAATCGCCAAACTGAGCTTGTAATCTTTGTAACACCTTATGTGGTGAGACCAATAGCCCGCTCACAAGTAGCGCGGCCTGACGACAATTTCGCAGCTCCAAGTGATCAATCTACAATCTTTCTAAACCAATTAAGCCGGATTTACAGGGGAACAGACGCTCCTGTGAAAGGGAATTATCACGGCAAAATTGGCTACATTTACGAGTGAGGACAAGTGAAATGAATACCCTACTGTCACCCACTTTGAAATGTGTACGCAAATTGAGAGAAGCTTCAGTAGTGCTCGGTACTGTTGCTATGCTTGGAGCATGTCAGTCACAACCATCATATGTTGAACATCAGTCGATTGCAGACTTTGATTATCGGAAAAGGCATCCGATTGTTATTACAGAAGCGCCTGAAAATTTTGATATTCCCGTAGCTGGGGAGATGCGCAATTTGAACGGGTCCATGAAAACGGCAGTTGCTGCTTTTGGTAAACAAGCTGATATCGATGGAAATGGATTTGTTGAGGTTTTGGTTCCGTCAGGTTCTGGGAATGAAGCAGCAGCAAAAGCTATTTCCCCTCAGATTCGCACTGCATTGAAAAAAGGCGGAGTAGCCGCAGATCATATTGTTATGAGGAGCTACGCGGTGTCTGACATGGGTGCATCAGCACCAGTCCGTCTTTCATTTATGCGTGTGAAAGGGATTGTGCGTGATTGCGGTAATTGGCCTGATGCGATGATAAGCAATCATCAAAACACAGACTATCACAACTTCGGGTGTGCTACTCAGGCAAACCTCGCTGCGATGGTCGATAATCCGACAGATCTGTTGCGACCACGCCCCTTGGGACCGAATGATCCCTCGAGGACCAATGAGATTTTGGCAAACAACCGATCTGGAGACCTGACTGCAGGTCAGTATGGAGCTGGTGTTGGCACAAACGTATCATCCGTGGCGCAGAACTAGTGGGATAAACTATGAGCGATTTAGCGCAGTTCGATTCAGATGCCTCATCACGGCAAGAAACGACGAGTAAGCTTTCAACTTCTGACTTTCAGTTTGTAAATATTCCGCGAATTTCTGTTCAGGCATTTTGCGTGGATTCGAGAACATCAGAGACGATCCAGAATGCGAGCTTAGATCGCCGGATGTCGAAGACGCATACGATGGTGCGACAAGGTGGTATTCCCGCAGCTGTAGAAACATTTGAAACTGCCGCTACACCTAACTTCTTGATCGTCGAATCGTTGTCTAATCCAAAAGAGATGATCGCTGAGTTAGATCGGCTGGCTGAGTATTGTGATGCTGGGACTAATGTTCTTGTTATTGGGCGCATAAATGATGTCAACTTGTACAGAACGCTCATTAGCAGGGGGGTCGGTGAGTACATTGTCGGACCAATTGATATCCCTCAATTGATAAATGCCATTGGTCAATTTTATGCAAATACTGACGCGGAACCCTTCGGTCGAACTGTGGCTGTAATCGGTGCTAAAGGTGGATGTGGTGCATCGTCAGTTGCTCATAATCTGTCTTGGTCAATTGCGAAAACACTCGATAATGATGTTGCTATTGCTGATTTGGATTTGCCATTTGGAACAGCAGGTTTAGATTTTAATCAGGATCCATTGCAAGGCGTATTGGAAGCAATTGCATCTCCTGAGCGGCTTGATGACACGCTACTGGATCGCCTTCTTGCAAAGTGTAATGACCGTCTAAGATTGTTAGCAGCGCCAGCTACGCTTGATCAAACCTACGATTTTGATACTGAGAAGTTTGATCAAGTTATTGAGGTCATGCAGAAAGGAACGCCGACTGTCGTTCTTGACTTGCCACACACGTGGAACAGCTGGGTTCGGCATATCCTTGCACATGTAGACGAAGTTTTGATTGTAGCCGAGCCTGACTTAGCAAACCTTCGAAATGCAAAAAACCTGGTCGACAGCATTGGTCAACTCCGACCAAATGACACAAAACCATACTTGGTTTTGAACAAGGTTGGCATTCCGAAACGACCTGAAATTAAGCCTGATGAGTTTAGTAGCGCTCTAGATGTGGTTTCTTTAGCGGTAATGCCGTTTGAGCCTGCATTGTTTGGGACTGCATCTAACAACGGTCAGATGATTGCAGAGTTTGATAGCAAACACGCTGTTGCGGGTTTGTTTGAAGAGATTGCGGCCAAGGTCACAGGCAAGGCTGAAACGTATACAAAAAGCAAGTCACTCATCGCATCTCTTATTAGAAAAGTCCGCAAATAGTCCTCTGGTTGATTTTGTGCTGATTTCAAAGGCGGAAGAATATGTTTGGTAGACGTGGCAACGGTGAATTTGGAAACAAAAATCCAAAGTCTGCTCCAATAAATCCTGCGATACAGAAACAGGCAACAAAGCCTGCTGTCCAGGACACACCAAGCACTGCAAAACCTAAGTCGTCTGGCGTCGAAGTTCAGCAGGAAAAGCCCAAAGAAACTGCTCCTGAAACACAACGAACTCAGGAGTACTACGCAACCAAGGCATCGATTTTCAATGCATTGGTGGAGGCAATCGATCTTTCTCAATTAGGCCGGTTGGATCAAGAAGATGCACGTGACGAGATCCGGGATGTCGTCAATGACATCATTGCCCTCAAAAACCTTGTCATGTCGATTTCTGAGCAAGAAGATTTGCTTGAAGATATTTGTAACGATGTGTTGGGCTACGGACCACTTGAGCCGCTATTAGCCCGTGATGACATTGCCGATATCATGGTGAATGGGGCGAACACCATTTATATCGAAACGGCTGGCATGGTGGAGCAAACAAACATCCAGTTTCGCGATAATCGTCAGTTGATGAACATTTGCCAGCGAATTGTGTCTCAGGTTGGTCGTCGTGTAGATGAAGCCAGCCCGATATGTGATGCGCGCCTTCCTGATGGTTCTCGTGTAAACGTGATTGCCCCACCGCTGTCATTGGACGGGCCTGCACTTACAATTCGTAAGTTTAAGAAAGACAAGCTTACGCTCGATCAGCTGGTGAATTTTGGTTCGATTTCGCGTGAAGGTGCTGAGATCCTGGAAATCATCGGCCGGGTCCAGTGTAACACGGTTATTTCTGGTGGTACGGGCTCAGGTAAAACCACACTTCTCAACTGCTTGACGCGCTATATCGATAGCACGGAGCGCATTATCACTTGCGAAGACAGTGCTGAACTCCAACTTCAGCAGCCACATGTCGTCAGATTGGAAACCAGACCTCCAAACCTGGAAGGTGAGGGTGAGATCACAATGCGTGATCTTGTAAAAAACTGTCTGCGTATGCGCCCTGAGCGGATCATTGTCGGTGAGGTGCGTGGCCCAGAAGTCTTTGACTTGCTTCAGGCGATGAACACCGGTCACGATGGCTCAATGGGTACGATTCACTCGAACTCCCCACGTGAGTGCTTGAAGCGTATTGAATCCATGATTGCTCTTGGGGGGTTCTCTCTTCCATCTAAAACAGTACGCGAGATCATTGTTGGCTCTATTGATGTAATTGTTCAGGCTGCACGTTTGAGAGATGGCTCCCGTCGTATCACCCATATCACTGAGGTTGTAGGAATGGAGGGTGATGTCATCACGACACAAGATCTCTTCACCTATGACATCACAGGAGAAGACGCGAATGGCAAAATCATAGGCCAGCATCGCTCTACCGGCATAGGACGTCCGCTCTTCTGGGAAAGAGCAAGATACTTCAACGAGGAAGAGCGGCTAGCCCGCGCGCTGGATGCTTCAGATGTTTCTGGAGGATTACATGGCTGACTTGGATAACTTTTTAGCCTCTCCGCTCGCTGATTATCTGATTACAGCCTTGATTATGGTGAGTGTCGTTGGTGTCACTTTCACACTCTTGATGCCTCTCTTCTCCAAAGACAAGCTTGGGAAACGAAAAGAGGGCCTTGTTCAGAAAAATGGAACTCAACCAAACGGACGGTCTCAGAAGGTTGATGTTACAGCTCGTAGGAAAACCGTTCAGGACCAGCTTAATGCTATGGAGGCAGCGCAAGCTGCCAAGAAAAAAAATGCAGACAAACCGATTTTTGCCGACTGGATTGGGCAAGCTGGCCTATCCTGGTCTAAGCCTAAATTCTATTTCATCTCAGTGGTGTGTGGCTGCATTGTCTTTACTTTAAGTTTTTTCTCCGGGCAGCCTCTATGGATTTCAATTGCTCTTCTTTTTGTGGGCGTGTTCGGGGTACCTCGGTTCTACGTTTCAAGGCGTCGTAAAAAACGGTTCAACCAATTCCTTGATGAGTTTCCCAATGCAGTCGATATCATCGTTCGTGGCATCAAATCAGGCATGCCTTTAGGAGATTGCATGCATATTGCTGCTTCCGAAGCGAAAGATCCTGTTGGGTTAGAATTCTCACTTATACTGGATAAGATGCAAATGGGGATACCACTGGCTGAAGCAATCCAAAACATGCCGAAAAGAGTGCCACTGCAAGAAACAAACTTCCTTGCGATTGTAATTGCTATTCAAGCACAAGCCGGTGGTAGCCTTTCAGATGCGCTCAATAACCTTTCAAAGACGTTGCGTCAGCGTAAAGAGATGAAAGGAAAAATTCGAGCCGTCAGCCAGGAAGCAAAATCATCAGCAGCAATCATCGGCTCTCTACCCTTCTTAGTGACGATCATGCTGTACTTAATCGCACCAAGTTACATTCGCTTACTCGTGGATACAGATATTGGCTTAATTCTCATCGCTGTTGGTCTAACTTGGATGACACTTGGAATCTTGGTCATGCGTAAAATGATTGATTTCAAGATATAGGAGCCCAGAGATGTCAATTGCAGATCTTGGAAACAGCAACTTATTTGTAGTCATTCTCACATTACTTGCAGTATCAGGAACAGCCTATACGCTTTTAATGCCTCTGTTTGAACGCGATGAGCTAAAAGATCGCATGAAATCAGTTGCTCTTGAGAGGGAGAAAATTCGAGCACGAGAACGTAATCGTTTAGCCAACAGTAAAGAGGTTGAACGTGCTTCTCTTCGGAGTAGCCCTAAAGAAAGCGTGCGAGAATTTGTCGATAAATATAACCTAAAAAATATTTTATCGAATGATGGAGTGGTTAGAAAACTAAAAATGGCAGGATATAGAGGGTCATCTCCTCTCTATTCCTATTTGTTTATGCAGATTATGTTGCCGATAGGTTTTTTTATTCTCGCATTTGTTTATCTTGCCGTCATTTTGAAGTTAGATGTTCCTGTCTTGGGTGTGCTTTGCATTAGTTTGTTATTCTCCGCGATCGGGTTCTATGCACCAAGTATTTTTGTTCAAAATCAAATTTCGAAACGGCAAGAAACTATTCGATTAGCGTGGCCGGATGCCATGGATTTGATGCTCATCTGTGTCGAGTCTGGTATGTCGATTGAGGCCGCTTTTAAGAAAGTAGCAGAAGAAATTGGAGCTCAATCTGCAGCACTGGCTGAAGAGCTTGTTCTGGCTAATGCAGAGCTTTCTTACTTGGATGAGCGAAAGAAAGCTTACCAAAATCTGGCAGAACGAACAGGCCTTGACGGTGTTAAGAATGTTGTTGTCGCACTCACGCAGGCCGAGAGATATGGTACGCCAATCGGCAACGCCCTTAGAGTTCTGTCAGATGAAAACCGTCGAGAACGAATGCAGGAAGCCGAACGAAAGGCAGCGGCGTTGCCACCTAAACTGACTGTACCCATGATGCTATTTTTCATGCCTGTTCTGTTTATAGTTATTATTGGTCCTGCAGTGATCCAGGTAGTGAACGCATTCTAACCCATCACGCCTTGCCCAGCATGGTCTTCAAGTACGCCACATTCTCGGCGGCTTGACGTGGGTCTATGTCGGATTGGGCGATGCGAACGGCTTCGTCAAACCGGCCTTGCAGTCCAAGTGTCAGAGCAAGGTTCTGGCGCACCTGACTGCCAGCTTTGCCGGTATCCAGTGCTGTTCGTAAAGTCGTCTCTGCGTTGCGCAGATCGCCTCCCAGCAGGTAGGACATTCCCAGGTTATTCAAAACAGTTGGCTCATTTGGCGAAAGCTTCAGCGCTTGCTGGTAGGTTGAGCGTGCTTGTTTTGTCTCACCAAGTTGATCCAGAATAGCCGCCTTGGCAGAAAGCATCTTCCAGTTTGGTTGTGCTGGGTCGAACGCATTGTCGATGACATTGAGCGCTTCCTGCAACTTGCCGTTTTCAGCGAGCACTTTGCCATAGCTTGCCGCAATTGTGTTGTTGTCAGCATTTGCGATGACACCACGTCGTAAAATTGCTTCTGCTTGTTGGCCCTGGCCATCAATTCTCAAAGCTGCTGCAAAGTTCAGGATCGTACGAGGATTTTTCTGGTCTTTGGCATAAGCACCGCCCCAATAGGCGAGGGCTTTTTGCATCTCTTGTGAGCCAGGTTTAAGCTGCTGGCTCTGCGAGATAGATGCCTGAGCGCGTGGTTTGTTGGTTGCGCAGCCAGAAAATGCAAGCCCACAAACCAGCAGCAGCGAGACAGCTGTTGCACTTCTTAAAATGCCAGAAGACACCTTAGTTGTGTGTGTGCGGTCAAATACGGCCATGGAACCCTCAACAACGAAGCAATTCAAATATTGTTTGAAAATCTAATATTATCCCTAATTTCTGGTTAATTTGGTGTAGGTGAGCCCATTGTCGGGCGGGGGAGCAGCAAGCTGAATGTCTTGCGCAGAACCAGTAACGTCGTTAGGTTGCCACAACGCTGTCCGTATAGGACAGAACACAAATTTCAAACATCTCATCAATGGAGCTCCCGGTGCACGGACCGTTAATTTCTGCCGATAAAACAGTAAATCCAATCCCGGTCGTAGCGCTCTCTGCCAGTGAGTTAGAAGCGTATCTTGATGCCGCGGGTTCCATGGTGAAATCTTGGGCGAAAGCGCAGGAGTTTACAGCTGCTTTTGGGGAGACACTGGCAGTTCCAAATGAAGCAGGCAATATTGCAACCGTGCTGTTTGGATATGGTGAAAGCCAGAGAGATGCTTTGGAAACAGGCGCTGCT
Source organism: Pseudovibrio sp. Ad46 (assembly GCF_001623065.1). Classification (NCBI taxonomy): domain Bacteria; kingdom Pseudomonadati; phylum Pseudomonadota; class Alphaproteobacteria; order Hyphomicrobiales; family Stappiaceae; genus Pseudovibrio; species Pseudovibrio sp. Ad46. Next base: position 83,475 of record NZ_LMCG01000027.1, read on the forward strand.
CTTAATAAAAAGCTCCCAGCTGGCGCGTTTGAACTTGCAAAAGGCTTTGAAGATCCGGCTGGTATCGCTCTCGGGTTCTCACTCGCAGCCTACCGTTTTGATGCTTATAAGAAAATCCCTGCGCCAAAGTCTCAGCTCGTCATCAGCGAGCCGGGCATTTTGGAAGAGCTGGCACCAATTATCGCTGGCGCACACCTGGCAAAAGACCTCATCAATACACCCGCGAATGATATGGGGCCGGAAGAACTTGCCGCCGCAGCTTGCCAGCTATTTGAAGATCATGGCGGATCTTCAAAGGTCATCATGGGCGATGTTCTGGAGAACGAGTTCCCGCTTGTGCATGCTGTCGGCAACGGCAGTGACAGGGCACCGCGTCTGGTTGATGCGATTTGGGGCAAAGAGACTGATCCGAAAATCACGTTGGTCGGCAAAGGGGTGATCTTCGACAGTGGCGGTTTGGACGTAAAGCCAGCAGCAGGCATGATCCTTATGAAAAAGGATATGGGCGGCGCGGCAAATGTTCTCGGCTTGGCGGCAATGATCCTGAAAGCTGAGCTGCCAATGCGCCTGCGCGTGATTATTCCTGCCGTTGAAAATGCAATCTCGGGCCGCTCCTTCCGCCCTTCTGATATTTTCACAAGCCGTAAAGGCCTTTCTGTAGAGATCGGAAATACAGATGCTGAAGGACGCTTAGTCCTGGCAGATGCACTTGCGCTGGCTGATGAAGAAAGCCCAGAGCTGATTGTTGATATGGCAACGCTGACAGGTGCTGCCCGTGTCGCACTTGGACCTGATTTGCCGCCATACTATACTGATGATGAAGACTTGGCCGAAACCATCGCTGTTCACAGTGAAGCCGTGAATGATCCATTGTGGCGCCTGCCACTCTGGAAGCCATACAAAAAGTACATCACCTCCAAAACAGCTGATCTGGCAAACATCAACACAAGCGGAGCAGGCTTTGCAGGCTCAATCACTGCAGCTTTGTTCCTTCAAAGATTCGTTGAAAACGCGGGAAGCTGGGTACATCTTGATATCTACGGTTGGACACCAATTGAGAAAGATTTCAGAACCCATGGCGGAGAAGCCCAGGCAATTCGGGCACTTTTTGACATGTTGAAGACTCGATTTGCCTAAGCAAAGTGCAGATTGCGCTGTCAAAATTACTTAATACCTCAATCTGGTAAGGGTCCCGAAATGATTTGCAGGCTAGGTTTTAGCCTGCAATAGGGATTAGGACGATAAAATATGCCCGTAGAGATCCGCCCGTCGCAGGCGCTTAAGCTATGGCATGATGTAGTGTTGGAATTGGTGCGCGCAGCAGATCAGGATTTGACTGCTCGCCAAATGTCTATTCTTTTAACTGTATATCTTGAGCCTCCACCACATACCGTGCGCGGACTTGCGCAAAAACTAGGGGTAACCAAGCCTGCAATTACGCGCGCATTGGATACCCTTGGAACAAACAAGCTACTTTCCAGAAAGCGTGATGAAAATGACCGCCGCAATGTCGTTGTCACACGCACAGTTGCTGGGGCGCTGTATCTGGAACAGCTTGGCGATCTGGTCTCAGAAAAAGCTCAGGACCTTTCGCGTTGATCGAAAGGCGGAACCAAGACATTATCACTCCGCTATGCCATTTTGATTGGAGGGGCCTCATATGACTGCTCAACTTGACCGCCGTTTACATCCGGTAAGACCGGATTTGGCTTCCACTGACTATCGCGGCCAGGTGCAATCGGAGCGTTTTGTGGAGGGGACCGACTACTCTGTCAAAGCAGATAAGATTGAGCTACGTGCTCAGCCAGATGTTGCATGCGGAATCGATACTGAGCTGAATTTTGGCGAAACCTTTCGTGTATTTGAGACAACGCAAGAAGGGTGGTCTTGGGGACAGTTGCAAACAGACGGATATGTCGGCTGGCTGCCGACGAACGCGCTGGGGCCTGTTGAACAAGCAACGCACAGAGTGATTGCCCTGCGCACCTATCGCTACCCGGAAGCCGAAATGAAACGCCCAGCTCTGGGGCAGGTCTCCATGGGAGCACTGGTAAGCGTTGTGGGATATGAGACCAGGCGCGGGCTGGAGTTTGCACAGCTTGCCGATGGCTCGTTTATGGTCAAAAAACACTTGGTAGAGCAGACTGATAAAGCGGCCGACTGGGTGAGAGCAGCAGAAGCGATGGTTGGAACGCCATATCTTTGGGGTGGACGCTCTACTCTGGGGCTGGATTGCTCCGGCTTGATCCAACTTGCACTCCAGATCGGCGGTATAAATGCCCCACGTGATGCGGATATGCAGGAAGCCATGCTGGGCGAACAACTCGACCTCTCCAGTGGCCTGCCAGCTTTGCAGCGCGGCGACTTGATGTTCTGGAAGGGGCATGTGGGCGTTATGTCTGATTCTGAGACCTTGCTGCATGCCAACGGTTACACAATGACGGTCGCTTATGAAGGACTTCAGGCGGCTCTTAAACGCATTGGCGAGAACGAATTTGGCCAGCTCACCTCTGTGAAGAGGCTAAGTTGAACCGATGTTTACCCGTGCTTAACCATAAAGCGCATTATCGGAATATCTGACCCGTCAATTCGCGCAAATTAGGTTTTCGTTCACTAAAATAATCGCACAAATAACTAGTAAAATTTAACAGTTATTCGGTGGAGTTTGCCGTGTTTTGGAAGCTGCAAAAACAGGTCTCTGACCGTTCGTCAAAAATTGCCTCTGTCGCAATCTCTACTGCGATGATCGCAGGCATCTCTGCTACCTCAATCACACCCGCCTCTGCGGATGTTGAGGTGGTCGCCGATCAGGCAAAAGTCTTCCGTCTCGAGGAGCCAGCCGAAACCATCATTCTTGGAAATCCAAGCATTGCAGATGTGACAGTGCACGACCGCGTGACAATCGTGATCACAGGCAAATCCTACGGCACCACCAATCTGGTTGTCCTGAACGATGCCTCTGAGCCCGTTGTCGAAGAGCTGATCACCGTGACAGCAGAAATGGCCGGCTACGTCGCCATCCAACGCAACAGCAACCGCTTCACCTACTCCTGCAACCCCGACTGCCACGAAGTCCTGCGTCTTGGCGACAATAAGAAAAAGATCGAGGATGTCGCCAGCACCATCAGTGTTCGTAATGAGTTGGCGCAAGACGGAACCGTGGCAGGTAACGGTCAGTGATTCGGAATATACTAATGTTTTATCTGCTATCGTGTAGGCGGCAAAAACAAAAGAAAGGGTTTCAGCGCCAATGCTGGAGGTATTCTTTCCTCTCAGATTCACGTGGTGTAACGGCAATCGAATTTGCGATTATAGCTCCAGTCCTTTTTGCTGTTGTACTGGCCATATTCGAGCTTGGTCTTTCTATGTTGGTAGAGGTCATATTAGACAATGCTGTCGCCGAAGCGGCGCGGCAGATCCGAACTGGTCAGGTCTTTATTGCTGCACAAGATGGGGAATACAATCAAACTAAGTTTAAGAATGTAATCTTGGACAATGGTGCGGGTCTTTTGAAAGCTGCTGAAGACCGCATTTTCATTAATGTAGAATCTTTTGAGAATTTTAACGATATTCCAGGATCGGAACCTCTTCTGGAAGACGGTGTAATTGCTATGGACCAAAACTGGGATCCAGGGCGGGCTAGTGATGTAGTCGTAGTTCGGGTAGTTTGTGCTTGGCCCTTGATTACGTCAAAGATGATTGAATTTTTTGGTCAAACCGATGATGGGAGTCGCATTCTCGTCGCAACTGAAATTTTCAGAAATGAACCGTTTTCGTAAATATTAACTAGAGTTTGATTTGCTTCATGAGTTCATATTTAAGTTTTTTTAGAAAATTACGGTGTTTCTTATTTAGTGAAACAGGAGTTGCTGCAATCGAATTTGCGATTGTTTTGCCTCTCTTGTTGTTTCTTTTTATTGGAATGGTTGAGCTCACAACAGCACTATCCTTTGATCGTCGTGTAAGTAAGACAGGCGCTTCTATAGGTGATCTCGTCGCGCGTGCTGATAATGTTTCTAATGACATGGACGATATCGAAAGAGCAATTGAGCTTCAAATGACACCCTTTGAAGATGCTGACATCAATGTTAGAATTGGAATGGTCCAAATAAGGCAAGATAGGCCTCAAGTTGTTTGGAGTTGGGGCAATAATACAGACGAACCATGGGCTCGGGGAAGTAAGCCGACTGGCGTGTTTTTTTCGGATGCAATGCTGATTAATGGCCAGTTTTATGTTGTCTCAAGCGCTCGCCTTGAATACGACTTCTTACTAGGTAGCGTTTTGTCTGATCTTGGCCGGCTACTTTCAGGGGATAGTGAAAAGTTAGCATCCATTTCTCTCAGCGATAGCTTCATACTTCTCCCTAGAAGGGTCTCCTGTGTTGAGTATGATGACCATTGCGCAAACTGGCCACCATCATAATAACAACTACGTAAGATTTAGTGCTGTAATCTAAATATTGATGTGTCATAACTTCGCAGATCGCCAAAAACTGCTATTTTGTGATCTTTACCGATAGATTTGTTAGCTCAAATGTTGAATAAGCGCCCCAAGCTTGGCGAAGAATTTAACGCACATATCGCTGAACAGTCACAGAGCTGCGATAGTATGGCTGAGACCTCCCCTCATGAGCCCTATCGCAATACTCATGAGCTCGGACTGGCGCGGTATGTGGAAAATGAAAAGAGGCTATCAATGGCTACCAATCGGACCTATGACCAAATCCAGGTCGGAGATTCCGTCACTCGCTCCCGCATCTGTACAGCAAACGATCTTTACGTTTTTGCGCACGCGTCTGGCAACATCAATCCACTGCATCTGCCAAACGCGCAGTGGGAAGGCATTGAGAAGAAAGATGGCCCATCGGCACCGTTCATGTGGGGCGCTACTCTGATCTCAGCCGTCGTCGGCAACTACCTCCCAGGTCCTGGCTGTGTGTACCGCGATCAGACACTTTCCTTCCATAACAAGGTGAAAGTGGATCAGGTTCTCGACGTCACTGTAACCGTTCTGGAAAAACTGCCAGATAACATCATCCGCCTTGCAACAAGTGTGAAGGTTGACGATGGCACTCTGGTTGCTGAAGGTGAAGCTCGGGTAGAAGCACCAACTAAGTCAATCTCTTACGATGCAGAAGAGCTGCCAGGCCTGCTGATGAAGCGCCACCAGCACTTTGATCGTCTCGTTGCAACTGCTGCCCAGCTGCCAGCGATCCCAACTTCCGTTGTGTGTCCAGACGATGCAAACTCCCTCGGTGGTGCAGTCATGGCCGCTCAGGCTGGCCTGATCATTCCGATCCTGTGTGGTCCTGAAAAACGCATTCAGGCTGCTGCTGAAAAAATCGGTGCAGACATCTCCGGTTACGAGTTGATCGACACACCTGATGAAGGTTCTGCGGCTGCTAAAGCTGTTGCATTGGTTCATGAAGGCCGTGTGCGCTCTGTCATGAAGGGGCACCTTCATACAGATGACCTGCTGCGCCACGTTGTGAAGCGTGAAGGTGGTCTGCGCACCAAGCGTCGCCTGTCACATGCGTTCGTAATGGATGTTCCGGGGCGTGAAACACCGCTCATCGTCTCTGATGCTGCAATCAACATTGCACCAGACCTGATGTCAAAAGTTGATATCACTCAGAACGCAATCGACGTTGCCCGTGCTATCGGAATTGAGCCTCCAAAAGTCGGCATCCTGTCCGCTCTTGAAACCGTAAACCCGGCGATCCCATCCACCATCGATGCAGCTGTGCTGTCCAAGATGGCTGAGCGTGGTCAGATCAAAGGCGGTATCGTTGACGGTCCTCTGGCGATGGATAACGCGATTGACCTTGAAGCTGCTCGCACCAAAGGCATCGAATCCGTTGTTGCAGGTCGCGCAGAAGTGCTGATCGTGCCAAATCTCGAAGCTGGCAACATGGTTGTGAAAGAGCTGACCTTCCTTGCTCATGCAGAAACAGCTGGCCTTGTAACCGGTGCACGCGTGCCAATCATCCTCACCAGCCGCGCTGACAACGATCGTGCGCGTCTCGTTTCTTGTGCTCTGGCATCCATGTACGACTACTACCTACGCAACGGTGCTGCGTATATTGGTGAACAGGATCTGGCAGAAGCTGCAGAGTAATTTCGGGATAGCTGAGAAAACAATAATGACAATCGAAACAATCCTTGTACTGAACGCTGGGTCTTCCTCCATCAAATTCCAGTTGTTCAAAGGCGAAGAAAGTGTGCTTTCCGGCCAGATCGACGGTTTGGGAGCATCTGCTTGGGTTAAAGGCAAATCCGCTGAAGGCGCAACGATCATGGATCGTGCGCTCTCAGACGAAGAAGCACAGAACCACAACACGGCTCTGCAGGTTATCCTTGCTCTGCTGAAAGAGTTCGATCCGAACCTTGAAGTGGACGCTATTGGTCACCGTGTGGTTCACGGCTCTTCCAAATACTCTGCACCTGTGCTGGTCACTGAAGAAGTTGCCGCGGAACTTGAAACATTCAACCCGCTTGCGCCTCTGCATAACCCGCACAACCTTGCAGGTATTGCGGGGTCCAAAGCGGCCTTCCCGGGCAAGCCGAACGTTGCGTGTTTTGACACCGCGTTCCACCGCACGCAGGAATTCAAGAACGAAGCCTACGCGATCCCGACCAAATACTACGACGAAGGCATTCGTCGCTATGGTATGCACGGCCAGTCCTTCCACTTCATCGCGGAAGAGCTGCACAACGTGGCGCCAGAAGTGGCAGATGGTAAAGTTGTCGTCGCTCACCTCGGCAACGGCGCATCCATGTGCGCGATCGAGAATGGCAAATCTGTGACCACCACCATGGGCTTTACCCCGGTTGATGGTTTGGCAATGGGCACACGTTCCGGTCTTATCGATCCGGGTGTCATCTTCTACCTGATGGAAGAAAAAGGCATGTCCGTGAAAGAAGTCGCGAACCTGCTGAACAAGGAATCCGGCATGAAGGGGCTTTCCGGCATCTCGCAGGATATGCGTGATCTGGAAAATTCCGACAGCCCTGATGCAAAACGTGCACTCGACTACTACGACAACCGCATCAAACGCGAGCTGGGTGCTCTGGTTGCTGTCATGGGTGGTCTGGACGCAATTGTCTTCACTGGTGGTATCGGTGAGAACTCTTCCCAAACCCGCGCTGGTGTTTGTAAGGGCCTTGAATTCCTCGGCGTAGAAATCGACGAAGAAGCCAACAAGGCGCGTGCGAAAGAAGCAATCACAATCTCTAAAGCATCTTCCAAGGTTAAGGTCATGGCGATCCCAACCAACGAAGAGGCTATGATTGCCTGCCAGACCCGCGCGATTTGCGAGTCGTAATCGACCTAAAAGTGGTGTTGATCACAGCGTTAAAGCCGCACTTTTCTTAAAGGAGAAGTGCGGCTTCTCTTTTGTTTGCCTATACGTACAAGAGCAGACGGGATAGTTGCCCAAACATATTTGCATAGGTTGAATTATCAAAATAAGTTATATATTGAGGCGTGCATCTCTATTATATATAGCTTCAATAAAAACTGGCATTCCTATGATCATCGCTGCAACTACATTAGCGCTACCGGCCTCTTTACAGGCTGCTGAGCTGCGTCTGGTGGAATACCATCAAAGAAATTTAGCCTACATCATCGTGCCTCGGACAGATAAGAAACTGCCTGCACTTGTGTTGTTTCATGACTGGGCAGGATTAACTGAAGAAGCGATCTTGCAGGCTGCGAAAATCGCAGAAGAAGGCTATGCAGTGTTCCTTCCTGATCTGTTTGGCGGCAAGGCCCCTCAGTCAGAAGAAGAAGCCCAGCCACTGGTGGAAGCGATCCTTGAAACGGACCATCAGCATGAGCTTATGGCGAATGTCCATTCAGGTTTGCAGGTGCTGGAAAGCGTCGAGGAAGTCGAGCCAGTGGACGTCTCCATTTCTGGCCTTGGTATTGGTGAGCAGGTTGCCAGTTACATCTCAAAAAGTGATATGAAACCCGCACTGTCAATGCTCGCACATGCGTAAGCCAGACGTCATTTTGTAATCCCACGCATTGCATCCCGGGTGCTGAGCAAATACTACTGAGCCAACTCAATCTTTGCATCTAAAGGAGGGGCTTATGTCCTCACCGGTCACTGCTGTCGTGTTTGATATTGGTAATGTCTTGATCTCCTGGGATCCGGAGAACCTGTATAAGGATCTGATCCCAGACGCATCAGAACGCCAGTTCTTCCTCAATGAGGTTTGCCCATACGACTGGAATCTGGAGCAAGACCGAGGACGTCCTTGGGGCGATGCCATCGCCGAACGACTTGCCAAGTTTCCGCAGTATGAAGAATGGATCAAAGCCTATTACGAGCGTTGGGAAGAAATGCTGGCCGGTGCGATTGAGGCGAATGTCGCGCTCCTGAAAGAACTCAAGGATAAGGGCATCTCTCTATACGCCATCACCAACTTCTCTACTGAAAAATTTGAGGATGCGAAACGCCTGTTCCCATTCCTTACGGACAGTTTCATCGATACTGTGATCTCGGGCGATGAGAAGCTCCTGAAGCCGGATGCTGCCATCTACAACGTGCTGCTGGAAAGAAACCAGCTCGAGGCATCTAACCTCGTCTTCATTGATGACACACTGAAGAATGTTGAAGCCGCCCAGGGCGTTGGTATGAAAGCGCTCCACTTCTCCGAAGCAGACAAACTCCGCTCAGAACTAAAGCAGCTTGGCCTGCCGCTGTAAGCACTTCACACAACAGGTGAGGGGAGTTCCAAGTTAGTGTGAACTCAAAAAACTCTGCTGATCAAAGCGCCTATTGAGAGGCGAGGCAGTTCAATGCTTTGGAAGAAATCAGGATTGATGTATGGGGCGGAAACAAACAAAAGTGGACCTATGATTGCGATAACTAGCAGCCAGTACAGCAGATAGACCCACCATCTGTTATAGGACTTGACCTCAATCTCCTCCTCAAAATACGCAATGCGTGCCGCATCCACCGTGAAAAAGATGGAAAGCAGTGCTTGTAGTACAGAAAGAAGAGTTGCTTGCGTTTGAAAATCGATAAACCTCAAGGGCGGAAGGTATATCATGGTAATCGAGAGGATCAGGAAAGCCACATACAATGCCAGCCGCTTGAGGCGCCCTACATATATGTAGCCACTTGCAAAATAAAATTGTAGCAGAAGCGCAATCCACCACTTACGTTTTACCGTCATTCCATAACTTCTAATTGCTGATGTCGAGTTAACTCAATCAGTAATGGAAAGTAGGTTCAATAGAAACCCTAATCTCTCAGCTTTGCTTGTTCTAGGTGACGTTAGTGAATTTAGGTGCTGTATTGCCAAGAAACTTATCCCCCTCTTCGAAAATGCCCTTACGCTTGATCTCGTGCCCACGCATTCGGGCAGGAGTGGACCGTCCATTCCGCGGCGTGGGTGGGATTGGGCTGCTGGTACGAGGTAACGTATCGTGTCAGGAGGTCCGGTGAAGCGCCATACCCTATTGAGACCACAGTGGTAGTAGGGAGTTTGGGGTCGTTCCGGAGAGCGTCCGGTGGTGACAAGAAATTGTCGATGACAGGGAAACCTGTCAGTGACACGGGAACGTGTCATTCACGTCTGTCCGAGAGGGAGCCCGCGTGTTCATGATAAAAGGCCCGGGCGAGGCGAACAGCTGATGCCGAAGAAACATATCTAACAAGTAGCGCAGGCAAAGCCTGTTCGCCTTGCTCCACCCGTTTAACGGGATCCTCAAACACAAACACCGCCGGGATGATCCAGCGGTGATATTCGTGCTTGTCAGTCTGAGCGGGTTGAAACGCTAGACCTTATGCCCGCAGTGGCCTTCTTCAAAAGCCCAGATGCCAAGGCCTTCGCCTTCTTCAAGAATGGAGTAGGCGACGTGGATGTCGACATTTGCGGGAATATCTACGCTGAACAGCGGTGGATCAGCGTCAATGTCCTCGCATGTACAGCCAAGCTTTTCCAGCTTGGACCATTGCTTGGAGAATTCTTCCGGCTGTGTCGTCTCTTCCACCATGATCCGGTAGGTGGAATGGCCCGATGCCTTATCGACCCTGTCAAAAACAAGCTGCCCTTTTTTCCGGTTGGCAAGCAGCTCGTCACCATTGGCAACGCCGCAAGCAAAGAAGGGTGTGTTTTCAAGCTTATAGCGATTGCCACCGAGCGAGCGTACCCACACAGTTTCACTCTCAATGCCGTGCCAGTCATGTGGATCCAGCTGGAAGACAAGTTTGTGCAGATTGCTGTTCTTATTCATGGGGCCTCACAAATTCTAAGCGCAATATACTCATGCGTTCCAGCGAAGCAACAAGCATCTTGAGGTAATGTGTTCATAGCCTAACAGAGCCGGTTTTTAGGTTAAGAGGTGCGTTTAAACACGTGGAACTTGAACCGGGTAGTCAAGAAAAAAGCCGAAGCAATCGCCCCGGCTTTAATCGATCAGATCTGATCTAAAACTTAGTCGCGCAGAAGATCGTTCACAGAGGTCTTCGCACGGGTCTGTGCATCAACACGCTTCACGATAACCGCACAGCCCAGATTTGGACCTGGAGTGCCGTCTGGAAGCGGTTTGCCTGGCATGGAGCCCGGAACAACAACGGAGTACGCAGGAACTTCACCGTAGAAGATTTCACCGGTCGTGCGGTCGACGATTTTGGTCGTTGCGGAGATGAACACACCCATGGAAAGCACGGCACCTTCACGAACAACAACGCCTTCAACAACCTCAGAACGAGCACCGATGAAGCAGTTGTCTTCAATGATAACCGGACCAGCCTGAAGTGGCTCAAGAACACCGCCAATGCCAACGCCGCCGGAAAGGTGAACGTTTTTACCGATCTGAGCACAGGAACCAACAGTCACCCAGGTGTCAACCATTGTGCCTTCGTCAACGAATGCACCAAGGTTTACGAAGGAAGGCATCAAAACAGCGGATTTGCCGATAAATGCACTACGACGAACGATGGAACCTGGAACAGCGCGGAAGCCAGCTTCTTCAAAGTCGATCGCGCCCCAGCCGTCAAACTTGGAAGGAACTTTATCCCACCAGGGAGCCTCGTCCGGACCGCCTTTGATGATCTGCATTGGGTTCAGGCGGAAAGAAAGCAGAACAGCTTTCTTGGCCCACTGATTAACAACCCAGTCGCCAGAGGATTTTTCCGCAACGCGCAGCTTGCCGTGATCCATAAGGTTCAGTGCGGTGTTTACTGCATCACGCACGTCACCTGTGGTGTCAGTGCTGATGTTGTCACGGTCATCAAATGCAGCGTTGATGGTGGCCTCAAGGGCCGCAAGATCAATCTGGCTCATTGGCGGCAGACTCTCATAATTAATGGGTTTCGAATTAGAGCTACCGAGGGGTACGCAAGCCCCAACCAGAAGTCAATACTCTCAGACTTCCGGTTGTCTCATGTATCAATTTAGGTTGCTTCATGTGCCTTGAATGGCTGCTGGGATTGTTCCATTAGCCATTTGTGGAAGGAAGATACCGGACGGGTCAAAGGACGGTTCGCATTACGTACAAACCAATAGCCACTTTCCAGAGAAAGGCGCGGCCAGTCCGGAACCACCAGATGACCTGCAGCCACTTCCTGTTCCACAAAGCGGGTATCAATCGCAATTGCACCCATGCCTGCAACAGCAGCCTGAATAGCCATGTTCCGGCTTTCAAACATCGCACCAGAGGTCTGATCCGGATGAGGCAGGCCAGTGCCATTCAACCAACGCGGCCAGTCTTCACGTCTGGAGGAGGTATGCAGCAATTTCAGCTTATCAAGCAGCTTGATGTCAGGGTTCGGGTCGCCGTTACTCAACTGAGGAGCAAACGCAACAACCAGATCTTCCTGCCAGAGTTGGTGCCGCTCAACATGCGGCCAGGCCCCATCTCCCAATCGGATTGCGCAATCATAGGACTCTCGGTCAAGGTCCACGACGCGCATACTCGTCGAGATCAGCAGCTCAATATCCGGATGCTTATCCTGAAAGTCCGGCAACCGCGGAATAAGCCAGCGTGTTGCAACTGTAGAAAGGGTAGAAATGCGCAACTCAGTCCGGCTTCTGCGCCGGAAGGCTTCAACAGCGTGCTCGATTTGGTCAAACGAGTTGCCAAGATTGGAGGACAAGCGCTGCCCTTCTTCAGTCAGGGCAAGTCCGCGGCCATCACGAATAACCAGCGCGGCGCCAAGCTCGTTTTCCAATGATCGGAGCAGGTGCGTCAGGGCTGATGGTGTAACGCCAAGATCCTCTGCGGCACGAGCTGCTCGGCCGTGTTTGGCCAACAGTGAAAATGCGTGTAGCGCGCGCAGTGAAACCATGACGAATGCCCTTCCTTATGAGTTCTTGAATTAATCTCAATAAAGGGAAAAAAGGCATTCGTCTAGACGATCGTGATATTTTTTCTCTTTGCGCCTTATTATGCGCAAAAATTGCAATTTTTGGTCGAAACTGCCCCTACAGGAGTTTGAGATGCGAAACCGGGGCACCTTCGTGTTTTGATGGAATAGCTCTAATTCTTGAGTTCCCCTAGGATATTATAGAGGAAACCGTCCAGATGATCGGTCACGAAATCCACGTGAGGCTCGCTGCCGCTCGAAAGCTCCCAATCTTCGCGGAAAACCTCACGTGTTCCGTCCGGAATGACAAGAACAGTGCGCATGCCAAGAGAGTTTGGAACAACTAGATTGCGTGAAAGGTCCTCAAACATGGCTGCTTTCTGCGGAAGAATACCGTTTTTCTCCAAAAAACGCTGATAGGTCGCTTCAGCAGGTTTTGGAACTAAATCAGCCTCCATAATCCCGAAGATGTCTTCGAAGTGTTGTGTGATACCCAGACGATTGGCAACAGATTCCGCGTGTTTTCGCGTTCCGTTTGTCAGGATGTAGCACTTGCCCGGCAGTTGGTTGATCGCATCTGCAAGCTCAGGATTGGGATCCAGCACAGAGTGGTCAATGTCATGCACGTACTCAAGGAACTCATCGGGCTCAATGTGATGCTCAAGCATCAAACCACGAAGCGTGGTTCCATACTCTTTGTAATAGGAGATCTGTAACTCTCTCGCCTGCTCAGCCGGCTTTCCGGTGAGCTTTTGTACAAACTCAGACATCCGCTGATCGATTTGATCGAACAGATTTGAATGGTGAGGGTAGAGAGTATTATCCAGATCGAAAACCCAGCTTTCAACGCTGGCAAATGGGGAATTGGTCATGCTTATCCGTTCAGTTATCAGCTATGCCGATAAGTGTTGTTTGATACCAAGCAAAACAGGAAAGAATAAGGATAGCAAGAGAGGCGAGCGTCTTTCGCCTCCCTGCATCAATTATCAAGGTACGATCAGAGTACCTGCACCATGGTCGGTGAAGAGTTCCAAAAGAACGGCGTGGGCGACTTTTCCGTCAACAATAACAACGCCTTCAACACCCTGTTCAAGGGCTTCGAGACAGGTCTCAACCTTCGGGATCATGCCGCCGGAGATTGTGCCATCCTCAATAAGAGCCCGGGCTCCGGCACGGGTCAGCTGCTTGATAAGCTTGCCGTCTTTGTCCAGAACACCCGGAACGTCGGTAAGGAACAGCAGGCGTTTGGCGTTCAAAGAGCCCGCAATCGCACCAGCAAAGGTATCTGCATTGATGTTGTAAGTCGCACCATCACGACCCGGCGCAACAGGAGCAACAACAGGAATGAGATCACGTTCAAGGATCAGCTCAAGCACCTTGGCGTTGACTGCTTCAGGTTCGCCAACAAACCCAAGGTCCAGAACCTCTTCGATCTTGGAATCCGGATCACGGTGCTTGCGGTGCAATTTACGTGCAGTGACCATGTCACCGTCTTTGCCACAAAGACCAACAGCACGTCCACCTTCGCGGTTGATGTCTGCCACAATGCCTTTGTTGATGGAGCCGGCCAGCACCATCTCAACAACCTCAACGGTCGCCTGATCCGTCACACGAAGGCCGCCTTTAAACTCGCTCTTGATGTTGAGACGATCAAGCATCGAACCAATCTGAGGACCACCACCGTGAACAACAACCGGATGAACACCAGACTGGCGCAACAGAGTGATATCTCGGGCAAAGGCGCGGGAAAGGGAGTCATCTCCCATGGCATTGCCGCCGTATTTTACAACAACACGTCGGTCATCATAGCGCTGCATATAAGGAAGAGCTTGGGCAATGACGTGCGCACGATTACTGGATTCCGAGAAACTCATAGCGATTTGTACACCTGGAGAAGACAAAGGATTGATACGCAAATCACACGGACTGCGTGTGAAGTATATAGCCGCATTATGAACACGTCACAAATGTTCAGTCATCCCCACCTGCGTGGATTTACTCAAGTAATCGAGGAAATTGTCTAATGCCTCTCGCGTAAATAATCTGCAAAACCGTCTTCACCCGCTGGAGGGGAGAACAAAAAACCCTGAGCATTGGTGCAGCCGCTGCTTTCCAGCAAGTGCATCTGCTCTTCCGTTTCAACACCTTCAGCCGTCACTTCCATGTCTAGCAAGTGAGCCAGTTCAATCAGATGAGCGCAAGCGGCACTGTGAACAGCAGAGGTTGGCACTCCAGATAGAAAACTGCGGTCGATCTTGATCCGGTCAACTGGACAATCCAGCAAGTGCTTCATAGAGGCAAAGCCAGTGCCGAAGTCATCAAAGGCAACTGAGATACCCATCTCCTGCAGCTTACGCATGTTCTCCATGGCATGTGGCGCTCTGTCCAGATCAATCCGTTCTGTAACTTCAAGCTCTAAGAAATGCCCGGGGGTGCCAGTGTCCTGTAAAATCTTTTGAATGCGGGAGACGATGTATTGATCAACAAACATCCTGCCGCAAATGTTCACGGAGATCTTGAAACTAGGATCAACAAGATTACTCCATCCACTGCGTGCTTTGCAGGCCTCGCGTATAACCCAGTAACCAACGTCTTTACCAAGGCAACTGCGGCACAGGGTTGTGATGAAACGGGAAGGGGGCAACAAACCACTCTCCGGGTGCTCCCATCTGATCAGAGCCTCAGCCCCAACGAGCTTGCGATCTGTCACACGGACGATTGGCTGATAATGCAGCACGAATTCATCACGGAGGTAGGCAGAAATCAGTGAACGCTCCAGTGCGGTAGGCCCAAGCTGGCGTGCTTTGTACCACTTCTTCAAATTCAGCCCTGCCAACAGCAGCGTTGGTAGTGCATGAATGAAACGCCAAACATAGGTCAACGCATTGGTAATGGTATGCTCAGGTACAAGAGCCCAATGATGACGGAGGGACGGAGTTGCACACATACATCACCCCCTTTGACTGATTTTAGCACTGTGATTGTAATCTTGTTTGTCTTTTCCAGACATTCGACGACCTCCCCTTCGACGACGGTCTGTCTATATTCGGGGGGTAAATTGACCCAAGGTCAAGAAGAGGTTAAGGCGGGCTGGGGAAAAGGCAGCAAAACGTGAGAACAAGGGGAATTTTGGAAATT
This sequence comes from Pseudovibrio sp. Ad46, assembly GCF_001623065.1. NCBI lineage: Bacteria > Pseudomonadati > Pseudomonadota > Alphaproteobacteria > Hyphomicrobiales > Stappiaceae > Pseudovibrio > Pseudovibrio sp. Ad46. The sequence continues at coordinate 98,936 of NZ_LMCG01000027.1, forward strand.
GCAGGATGGACAAGGGATGTTGGATATGTCTGCGGGGCCGCTATCCGAAAGAGGAAGGCGCAGGGAAAGATGAGCCCTGCACCTGCAATTGATTAGCCGTAACTGACCAGCTGTGCGATCTCTGCGCGCAATTCATCCAGACCGTTGCCTTTTTCTGAAGAGGTGGCAATGACTTCCGGGTGTGCAGCAGGACGTTTCGCGAGTACTTTCAGCGTCTCATCTTTCATACGCTGCAGTTGCCCTGGCTTCAGTTTATCTGCCTTGGTAAGCACGACCTGATAAGGCACAGCGGACTTGTCCAGAATCGCCATGGCATCAAGATCGTTCTTTTTGATGCCGTGACGTGAGTCGATCAAAGAGAACACACGGCGTAAGGTGCTTCGACCGCGTAGATAGTCAAAAATAAGTGATGTCCACGCATCGACCATGCCTTTTGGTGCTTCAGCGTACCCGTAGCCTGGCATATCGACAATCTTGAGGATGGAGTGCTCTGCTCCAAAGAAGTTCAGCATCTGGGTCCGGCCAGGTGTGTTGGATGTACGAGCCAACGTTTTCTTACCGGTGAGCTTGTTGATCAGGCTGGACTTACCAACGTTGGAGCGACCGGCAAACGCGATCTCGATACCATCCAGCTCAGGAAGCTGATGCATCTCTTTCACACTGGTAATAAAATCCCAAGGACGCGCAAACAGAAGGCGTCCCGCCTCCAGTTGTTCTGCTGAATATTCTTTTTCTGAGCTCATGCCCTGCCTTTTAACCTGCAATCTCGATTTGGTCGAGTGCTGTTTTCCAAAGCGCAGCCTTAATGTTTGCTACGGTGAAGCTTCACCACAAAAGGTGTTAACCCCAAACAAAAAACGCGACCCTGAGGCCGCGTTTTCGAAGTCTTATTCAAAGAGGAAAGCTTACTTGCTTTCTTCCTTAGGCTTGTGCTTGAACATGCTCTTCAAGTTATCAAAGAGCTCAAGTTTCACGCCCTGACGACGCATGATGATTCCCTGCTGTGCAACAGAAAGAGTGTTGTTCCATGCCCAGTAGATCACGAGACCAGCTGGGAAGGTTGCCAGCATGAAGGTGAACAGAACAGGCATCCAGTTGAAGATCATCTGCTGTGCAGGCTCAGCTGGTGCTGGGTTCATCTTCATCTGCAGGAACATGGTTACACCCATGATCAGAGGCCAGACACCAATCATCAGGAAGCTTGGCGGATCCCAAGGGATCAAGCCGAACAGGTTGAAGATTGTGGTTGGGTCTGGAGCAGAAAGATCCTGAATCCATCCGAAGAATGGCGCATGACGCATCTCGATGGTAACGAACAGAACCTTATAGAGCGAGAAGAAGACGGGGATCTGAATGACCATCGGCAAACACCCTGCCAATGGGTTGATCTTTTCCTTCTTGTACAGCTCCATCATGGCTTGCTGCTGTTTCTGCTTGTCGTCCTTGAACTTCTCGCGGATCTCAGTCATCTGCGGCTGCACGAGCTTCATTTTACTCATGGAGACGTAGGACTTGTTTGCCAGCGGGAAGAACAGGGCCTTCACAATAACGGTCACAAGCAGGATAGCGACACCGAAGTTGCCAACCAGAGAATAGAGCCAGTCAATTGCCCAGAACATCGGCTTGGTCAGGAAGTAGAACCAACCCCAGTCGATCATGAGATCGAAGCTTTCGATGTTGTAGGATGCCTGATAGCCTTCGATCAGCTTGGTAACTTTTGCACCTGCATAGAGCAGTGATGAGCTGGTGATTTTAGTGCCATCAGCTATCTGAACCGCGTCACCAAGATAGTCACTCTGGAAGTTCTGAGTGCGGGCGTTGTAGGAGAAGTTTGGCTGGAACTCAGTGCCCGGAGTTGGGATCAGTGTTGCAGCCCAGTACTTATCAGTAAAGCCGAGCCAACCCGTGTTAGCGCGACCTGGGCGAATGCTTCCATCCTCAATCAGGTCAGAATAGTTGATTTCCTGGAGGCCTTCTTCGCCGATAACGCCGATAAGACCTTCATGCAGTACGAAGAAGCCAGCGGTTTCTGGCTCGCCGTTACGCGCAATCAAACCATAAGGATAAAGCTGAACGTTCTGGCCAGTGCTGTTCTGCACTTCCTGGTCAACAGTGAACATGTAGTTCTCGTCGACGGAGAAAGTGCGCTTGAACACCAGCCCTTCGCCATTGTCCCAGCTCAGAACGATAGGGGAAGACGGTGTCAGGTTACCAGAAGTCTCTGCAGTCCAGACAGTTTCAGCATTCGGAAGCTTAACCTGTGCACCTGGATCCGCAACCCAACCATGCTCAGCGTAGTATGGCTCTGGGCTGCCTTTCGGCGAGAAAAGAACAACAGTTTCACTGTCCTTGGCCTGTGTCTGACGGTAGTCATTCAGGCGAAGGTCATCCAGCTTCGCGCCTTGCAAATTGACAGAGCCGGAGAGGCTAGGGGTGTCAATGGTCAGGCGAGGAGATGCAGCCAGTGCTTGTGCGCGACTGACGAATGATTGCGCCGCGGTCCCGCTATCGGTGCCAGGAGCAGCCACTTGACCGGATGCACCTTCAGGCAGTGCAACGGGTGAGCTGGAACCGGCTTGTTGTGCATCGTCTGCCAGCTGCGCCTGTTGCGCTTCCTGCTGAGCTTCTAACTGTGGTCCGGCAATAAAATATTGCCAGCCCAATAGCACAACCAGCGACATTACGATCGCTACGATCATATTGCGATTATCGTTCATCGACTGGATCACTCATTTTCAAAAGGGTGGAATAAATAGTCATCACTGGTCAGTTGGCCTCAACTTTATCATGTGGAGGTTTAGAATTTGCCAGCGAGTTCGGTTTTGATCGGATAGGGCGAGGTTTACGAGGCTTGAACGCATTTCTTACACTGCCTTTGAGGTCTTTCAGAAGATCTTCGAAAGGTTGTGAAAGTGCAGCTCTCCTGCCAACCAGAACATAGTCAGCGCCTATCTGGGCGATATCCAAATCAAGAAAGGCAACAGCGGCTCGAAGTCGGCGCTTTATTCGACTGCGCTCAACAGAGTTTCCGGTTTTCTTGGTGACCGTATAACCCATTCGAGGGTCGCCATCACTGCGGGTTTTAGCCGCTTGAAGCACAAAAGCGCGCCGAGCTGTCCTTCCGCCTTTTGCGACGGTAAGAAACTCGGAGCGCTTTTTGAGTGTTTTCATGTTTTTGCGGCGGAACTTTTGTTCAATGGATATGAAGTGAATGCCGCCGCGCAACGTCGCGATTAAGCGCTAAGACGCTTACGGCCTTTAGAACGACGACGTGCCAGTACCTGGCGGCCATTTTTAGTTGCCATACGTGCCCGGAAGCCGTGGCGACGCTTGCGAACAAGGTTGCTCGGTTGGAAAGTACGCTTCATTTTATTACCCTAGCAGAGCCGTTGGCTCCAACTTAAACGTTAATTTGGATTGTGCGTCTTCTCCCCGAAGTCACCGCGACTTTATTCAAGTTGCAGGACTTTGCGCAGGGGATCCGCACTCCTATTCGTCGGCGCTTATATTAGTGTGCGTGCTTCAAGTCAATAATTGCTGTGCCGGAATCTACGATATCCTGACTCTTTATTGCCTCACAGCCTCGTGTAGAGCCGTTACCCCTCATTCAAAACAGAGTGAAACTACGGGTAACGCACGAACCTGTGATAACACCGGAGGTCTTTCTGATTGTATGAAAATTGTAAGACATCAATTCATTAGGCGATTGAGCCTGCAAAAAACATAGTAACCTATTCAGTCTAGACTAGGCAAGAACACTGAGGTTTCGGTTCTTTTCAGGTCTGAACGTTGAAACCATCTAAGGAAAAGCACATGGGAATCACGGAACACAATGATAACAAGTCACCAGCCGAGGGAGCTTTGGGCTTCATCAAACGCTGGGGACTACTCTTTGTTATCCTTGCCGTGTCCGCCTATGGCATCTCTCAAGGCTGGCATCAGCAAATCACAATCAGCAACCTGATCAAAAATCAGCAACTGCTTTCTGGCTATCTGGCCGAATACCCAATCCTGACCCCGCTGATCTATTTCGTCGTGTACACACTTGCGGTTGCTCTGTCTTTCCCGGGTGCATCCCTGCTTACAATCGCAGGCGGTTTTTTGTTCGGTTGGTTCTTCGGTGGTTTGCTCACCGTTCTGGCAGCAACAATTGGTGCCGCACTGTTGTTCATCGCTGCAAAAACTTCGGTTGGTGCAACGCTCAAAGCAAGAGCAGGGCCGTTCCTCGATAAAATGTCAGAGGGTTTCCGTAAGAACGCGTTCAGTTACCTACTCTTTCTGCGTCTCACCCCAGTGTTTCCGTTCTGGCTCGTCAACATTGCGCCTGCGTTGTTCCATGTTCCGTTGAGCACATATCTGATCGCAACATTCGTCGGTATCATTCCAGGCACTTTCGCCTATGCCTTCGTTGGGGCTGGTCTGGATAGTGTGATCCTGGCGCAAGAGCAGGCAAATCCGGGTTGTTCGGCTGCTGGTACATGTGAAGTGGAGATTTCCGCACTCATTACGCCTGAGCTGATTTGGGCATTTGCAGCGCTAGGTTTGGTAGCGCTCATTCCGCCGATTGTTCAGCGTTTTCGCGGCAAATAAATCTCAGACCAGATCAATTTCGAAATTACGGACTTTCTCGATGACAAATAACAATAATGCAAAAACATTGACCCCGGATATCTGTGTTATTGGCGCTGGCTCGGGCGGCCTCTCAGTCGCGGCAGCTGCAGCAGCCTTTGGCGTGGATGTTGTCCTGATTGAAAAGGGTAAGATGGGTGGCGACTGTCTGAATTATGGCTGCGTCCCATCCAAAGCAATTATCGCAGCTGGTAAAGCTGCCGCTACCTTTCGGTCCTCAGAAAAGTTTGGCGTTGGTGCTCAAGAGCCTGAGATTGATTTCTCTAAGGTGAATGATCACGTTCATGATGTTATCGCCACCATAGCTCCACATGACTCTGTTGAACGCTTCGAAGGCTTGGGTGTGCACGTCATTCAGGGCGCAGGTGAGTTTACTTCCGCAGATACCGTCAAAGTCGGTGAGCAGGCCATCAAAGCACGCCGCTTTGTCATTGCCACGGGCTCCAGCGCTGCGGTCCCTCCGATCCCTGGTATTGAAAACATACCGTACCTGACCAACGAAAACCTGTTTGAACTGAAAGAACGCCCAGAGCACCTGATCATTATTGGCGCAGGGCCAATCGGCATGGAGATGGCACAGGCTCACCGTCGTTTGGGAAGCCGTGTCACAGTCATCGAAGCGCTACGTCCACTGGCGGTGACCGATCCTGCTCATGCAGCTCAAGTTATCCAGAAAATGGAGTCCGAAGGTGTTGAGATCCTTGCAAACACCAAGGTCAACAGTGTTGAACGCACTGACACTGGCGTAAAAGTCGCTATTAAAGTTGATGATGAAGCAGAAGGAACCATTGAAGGCACACATCTGCTGATCGCGGCAGGTCGTTCCCCGAACGTCTCTTCTCTTGGTTTGGAAGCCGCTGGTATTGAGTATAGCCGCAAAGGCATCAAAGCAGATGACGGGCTACGCACCACAAACCGTAAAGTATATGCGATCGGTGATGTCGCCGGTGGACCGCAGTTCACACACGCAGCAGGCGCACATGCGTCACTCGTCATTCGTTCAATCCTGTTCCGGATGCCAGTCAACCATAACAACATAACAATGCCTGCAGTGACCTACACTGAGCCTGAGATTGGGCAGGTCGGTCTTTCAGAGCAGCAGGCACGCGAACAGCTGGGCGATAAACTGAAAATCTTGACCGCAGAGTTTTCCGGAAACGACAGAGCGCTTGCTGAAGGCAAAGGTAAGGGCCAGGTTAAGCTCCTGACTAACGGAAAAGGACAGCTCGTTGGAGCATCTATTGTGGGCCCAGGCGCTGGTGAACAGATTGGTCTGCTGGCTTTGATGATCTCTCAAAAGTTGAAGGTCGGCGCTCTCTTAGGAGTGGTCCTCCCGTACCCGACACTAAATGAAGCAATTCGTAGGGCTGCACTTACGTATTATGCGGATGCCCCCAAAAATCCATGGGTCCGCAGAATTCTGGCGCTTCTGAGAAAGCTTGGATGACGCAGTTGTGATCAGCTGTGAGAGAAGTGTGTTGCTTGACACACGTCATCTGCTAAAAATGAGTAAGGCATAGCGCGTAACAACAATCTGCGCTGCACGATCATTGTGTACCAACTCATCAGGTAGGTGGATGGCTCAAAATAATGGGAGAGTGACCTCTGATACAGAGGTCACACCGAAAAAATTGAACTCGGATGGTACTCCGAAAGGCAAACACCGCAGATTATTTCGCGGGGGCATGGGACTCTCTGGCAAACTCCTGATGTTGACGATCTCGTTTGTCATGCTCAGCGAAATTCTTATTTTCGTACCTTCAATTGCAAATTATCGTAACACTTGGCTAAGTGACCGTTTGGCAGTCGGCGGTGTTGCTGCGACATTGTTGTCAGAAAGTGAGACACTGTCTCCGCAGGTCCAGCACAAACTACTGGAAGCAACTGGTGCGCAGGCCATCTCTCTTGCCTTTGGAGAACGTCGTAATTTGATCGCTATGGAGAGTTCAGAAATGAACGTCACCAAAACGATTGACATGACACAAGATTCTCCCTGGGATGCGATCGGATGCAGCCTTCAGTTTCTGACTGGAACGCGAACCGGCCAGATACGCGTCATCGGCGATATTGATATGCGCTCAGGCGGTAGAGTGGATATGGTCTTCCCAGCATCTTTGCTGCGAGACGATTTGCAGAAGTATGCTCTGAACATTCTGCAGTTATCTCTCCTCATCTCATGCCTGACAGCCGCGCTCGTTTACCTGTCCATTCGGTCATTGCTGTTGCGTCCTTTGCAGCGGCTCACTGGCTCCATGATGCGGTTTGCTGAATCCCCTGAGAACGCTCGGGAGATTATCAAGCCAAGCGGACGTACGGATGAGCTGGGTGAGGCTGAAATGCAGCTGCAGTCCATGCAGAAGTCTCTGAACCAGACATTGAACCAGCAACGCCGTATGGCAGCGTTGGGACTAGCTGTTTCCAAGATCAATCATGACATGCGGAATTTGCTGGCATCAGCACAGTTGTTCCTTGAAAGGCTGGAGTTATTGCCGGACCCGACCGTACAACGTGTTGCACCCAAGATTCTTGCGACGCTTGACCGAGCGGCCGCCTACACCAGTGCAGTGCTGTCCTACGGCAAGGCACAGGAAGCTGCTCCTGAGCTACGTGTCATCCGCCTTGCATCGGTTCTACGCGATGTGGAGGAGGTTCTTGGCCTGTCCAGATACGCTGACGGCATAGAGATGCATGTCAGCGTACCGGAGACGCAGGAGTTGGAAGCAGATCCTGAACAAATATTCCGCGTACTGCTCAACCTCTGCCGGAACTCGGTGCAGGCGATGGAAGCGTCCAAAGGCGCGTCTGGTGTTGTTTGCAGGATTGAGATCCATTCAGAGGTTAAAGACGACATGCTGTCTATCTATGTCTCTGATACGGGACCAGGTATTCCTGCAAAAGCTCAGGAGGGATTGTTCAAAGCCTTCCAGACATCCGGCAAAGTTGGCGGAACAGGATTGGGTCTGGCGATTGCAGCAGAGATCGTTGTGGCGCACGGAGGTAAGATCACATTGGAGAAAGAGGTGACGACCGGGGCTTGTTTCAAAATCCAGTTGCCATACCGGCATGGGGCACAAGCGACTGAAAAAATTACGAGACTATTCCCTGCTAACAGCAGCAAGGGCTAATCTCTAGAAAAGCTGTACTGTGCAAGTGCAGCTTTTCTCACGTTTAGGCTGCAATGCCCTACGTCTTTGTTCTGATAGTCAGAAATTGTTATCCCCAAAACGCAAAATCACTTTAAAAAACTTCTCTAAAGCGCTTGCCAAGGTCCAGTAAGGCGGCTACATAGACCCCCGTTCCGCAGGGAACGCGGCCTGCACCGGTAGCTCAGCTGGATAGAGCACCAGACTACGAATCTGGGGGTCGGGGGTTCGAATCCTCCCCGGTGCGCCATTTACTCTTCTCTAGAGAGTAGGTGGCTTAGATAGCACTAGGCCGATACATAATTCTTGTTCGCAAGAAACAGCGCACCGGTAGCTCAGCTGGATAGAGCACCAGACTACGAATCTGGGGGTCGGGGGTTCGAATCCTCCCCGGTGCGCCAATATTCTCTCCCTTAAAATTTAGCTGCTTCATCTTATGGATGAGTTGTGCTTACTAAACTCTTCGAGCATTCAATTGCTTGATGCGAGAGTTTCTTCTTCGCTCTGCCCTTGTGGAAGATTTTCCAGCAAAAACCTGATGATGTTTTCGCCCATCACAGCTGCGATCTGTTTTTCTGTGAAACCTTTTTTCAAAAGTTCCTGTGTCAGAACCGCATATTCAGATGTATCGAAGGCAGTCGTAACGGAGCCATCGAAGTCAGATCCCAGCGCCACATGGTCGATACCGGCAATTGAAACAGCATAATCAATTGAAGCTGCAACGCCCTGTGGACTGATGTCGCAAGCTGCTGCATCCCAAAAACCGATACCAATCAACCCGCCTTTTGCTGAAATCTTTCTGACTTGATCATCCGTGAGATTGCGAGGCGTCTCACAAATCCCCTTTACGCCTGTATGAGAAACGACAATCGGTCGTGTCGCTATTGCCAGTACGTCTTCAATCACCGCTGGAGAGGAGTGAGCAACGTCAACAATCATTTCCTTCTTCTCCATAAGCCGTACCACGTCCTTGCCAAAGTCCGTGAGACCTGCCTTGGATTGGCCATGGAGAGAGCCACCCAGTTTATTGTCGAAGAAGTGCTGGAGGCCCATCAACCGCAATCCGCCCTCATAAAGCCGATCCACGTTCTTGATATCACCATCCAGTGCATGCCCACCTTCTGTGCCTAAGATCCCAGCAATGATTCTAGAGCCTTGGGCTCTGGCTGTGAGGACAACTTCCAGTTCTTCTTTATTATGGACAACAGTAATTTCCTCTGGATGCTTCTGCTCCAGATCGTAAAGGCGCTGTGCTTGCAACAGCGCACGCTCAGAAAGCTTATTCAGTGCGCTAGAAGGCCAGCTTTGCAGCCAACCTAGCAAAGTGATGTTGTCAAAGGCCTCAGCTGAGTTCTTCTTGTAGTTTTGTCCACGGGGGGACTTGGTGACGCTGGTGAAGATTTGTACACCAACACTACCCTTTTTGAAGCGCGGCAGGTCTGAGTGACCGATCGACGATTCCTGCGATATGTTCCGGCCCCAAAGCAAAACATCATTGTGAAGGTCCGCAATCCGTAGCCTATCGTGTAAAGCCTGTGCATCTGCACTGATGGAATAGGAAGCGTGTTCGACAACGTGATTTTGGGATTGATCAACATACTGGGCAACGTAGCCAGACCGAATGATACCGTATCCAGCTGCCGCAACAATCACAACGGCACCTAAACCAACCTTTAAATAAGAGATACCCATAATACACGCCCAATACGTTTGTAGTCACTGACCCAGAAATATTGATTTACCTTAAGGTAAATCGCATGTTTGTCCAGATACTCTAGCCGAGAGATGCTCCCGTCCCAGTGCAGGCGTGTTGCGTATCTCCTTGTAGGCAGACAACACTTCTGGGTAATATGAGAGCTAATTTCATCGGTTCTATAAACAGTTAAAGGCGAAAGGCGTTATCATGAATGCTCAGCAACTGGTCGAGACCATTCGCTCGCGTACATCTGCATCTCTTAAGCTCATGAAAGCTCCCGGGCCGAATAGAGAAGAAATGAAGCTGATAATTGAGGCCGCTGCAGCTGCTCCTGATCACGGGCATCTACATCCATTCCGAATTTTGGAGATCCCGACAGACGCACGCAATGATCTGGGAGATCTGTTTGTAAAAGCCGTTGAAGAAGTAAAAGATGACCCAACCGAAGAAGCGCTTACCCGTGCAAGGGAAAAAGCGCATAAAGGGCCTGTACTTCTGGTTTTAATCGGATGTTTTCACGGTTCGGATGAGACCCGTATTCCCCAATATGAGCAAATGCTCTCAGCGGGAACAGCTTTGCAAAACATGGTGCTTGTAGCTCACGCAATGGGGTATGCATCCCGGATTACCAGTGGTGACAGTGCGCGTTCCTCTGCCTTCCATAAAGGACTGGGTCTCTCAGAAAACGAGGAATTCCTGTGCTTTATCTCTCTTGGTAAGGTTGACGAAGCAAGGCCTGCCAAGGGTAGACAAGAAGCTCAGGAAATTCACTCAACGTGGGTGCCGGAATAACGCGCTTACTTCGCTTTTGGGCGGAACGCCACAATCACATCTGGGTCCGTTTCAATACGCCCTGCACCGATCAGATCAAGACAGTACGGCACCGCCTGAAACACTGCATCAAGGCAGGTTTTGATGCTGGCTGGTTTACCCGGCAAGTTGATGATGAGGCTTTTGCCCCGAATGCCAGCTGTCTGACGTGAAAGAATTGCTGTCGGCACTTCTTTCAGGGACAACTGTCGCATCAACTCACCAAACCCGCGAAGCTCTTTTTCCATTACCAGTTCCATAGCTTCTGGAGTCAGATCACGAGGAGAGGGGCCTGTTCCGCCTGTTGTAAGGATCAGGTCGATACCATCTTCATCAGCCAATTGCTTCAAAGTAGTGCTGACGCTTTCGATTCCATCCGGAATGATCTTATGGATGGGCTCCCAGGGACTGGTCACAGCTTCTTCAAGGTATGCGAGAATAGCTGGGCCACTTTTGTCTTCGTAAGTTCCATCACTGGCGCGATCGGAGATGGTAACAGCTGCAATCTTCATGGATATCTCTCATAGACACGGATGATTTGCTGCGAGAGTAAGCGTGGAAATGCTTGGGTTCAAACATTAATTACCTGCTACTTTCCTTGTCCTCTTATTCTTTCAGGCCAGCAGAGAGCTGACTTCCTTTCAAGGTTTGCCATCTACTCCCCATGTGTTTCTCACTGTGTATTTTGATAGACTGACGCTTCTTTGTTTAAACGTTACTATCCCGTCATTACTGAAGTTTTTAGGATGTTATCTACGTAATCCGGGGGGAGAAGCTGCAACAGATTGAGATGCATTTTACCCGTAACAGTAATGGTCTCTTGCAAGTCCGATACTAACTTTGGGTAAGGTCATGTGCAGTTATTCTAAGACACTCTCAGCTTACAACTTTGATGCGCCGGGATGTTTCGGACATGTACTCTGCAGCTGTGCTAAATAGAACAGATATGGGTAAGTACGTAGAATAGCTTGGCGATCTGAATTTTGAAATGCACTCAAACAGCTGTTGGGCTGCAAAGCGTAAGGAATCCGCTTAATGCGTAAAGTGCAAGTTGCTGCATTAGATGAACTTGAAGATCGTAAGCCTGCTCATGCACTTGTTAGCGAGGTGGATCTCGTTGTCGTAAGGTTCGATGAGGACATCTCCGTCCTCTACGGTCGTTGCCTCCATCGCGGTGCATTGCTTTCTGATGGATATGTCAGAGGTCGCAATCTGATTTGTGGATTGCATCAGTGGGATTATCGCCTGAATTCCGGCGTCAGCGCTTATGACAACAAAGAGTGCCTGCGAAAATTCACGCATTTCGTTGAAGACGGCAACATCTATGTTGATGAAGATGAAGTGAAGGCATGGGCTAAGGACAATCCGCAACCCTATTTCCGCAAAGCCTATCTGGGTGAGTATGCAGATTTTCATGGTACGGAAGAAGAACCTCATAACAAACTGATTCAGACATACGCAAGGGCAGGTTTGAAGCAGACGGGCCATCATGGCGCAATTGAAGCGATGGGAGTGCCGACAACAGAGCTACCTCAATGGGAAGATATTCAGATACTGACAGCGCAGCTGCAAAAGCCGCCGCGGTTGGATGAAGAACCCGTTGGAACTAATATTGTTATCGGCCCCAAGGCCCAGAAGCCGTTACACCTGAAAATCCCGCTCTTTGTCTCAGACATGAGCTTTGGAGCACTATCAGAACCCGCCAAAATTGCACTTGCTCGCGGAGCAGAGAGCGTTGGCACAGGCATCTGTTCTGGTGAAGGTGGGATGCTCCCAGAAGAGCAAGCAGAAAACACACGCTACTTTTATGAATTAGCTTCTGCACGTTTTGGTTTCTCTTGGGATCAGCTGGAAAAAGTTCAGGCCTTCCATTTCAAAGGCGGGCAGGCTGCCAAAACCGGAACTGGTGGACACCTCCCAGCTGCGAAAGTGACTGAGAAAATCGCAGCGGTGAGGGGACTACCTCCGGGAGAGGGCGCTATCTCGCCTGCAAGATTTCCTGAGTGGATGAAACCAGCAGATTTCCGCAAGTTTGCAGATGAAGTGCGCGACAAGACTGGCGGGATCCCAATTGGGTTCAAGCTGTCTGCGCAGCATATCGAGAAAGATATCGATGCCGCCCTGGAAGTTGGCGTTGATTACATTATCCTCGATGGGCGTGGCGGTGGCACTGGTGCTTCTCCGCTCGTGTTTAGAGATAATATCTCTGTTCCAACCATTCCGGCGTTGGCGAGAGCGCGTCGTCACCTGGATCGTAGTGGTCAACGAGATGTAACGCTTGTCATCACCGGCGGTCTTCGCAAACCGGAAGATTTCGTGAAAGCAATGGCCTTGGGTGCCGATGCCATAGCCCTGGCGAATGCGCCAATGCAGGCTATCGGCTGTATCGCCATGAGGGCATGCCACACCAACAACTGCCCAGTCGGTATTGCCACCCAGAAAGACCATCTGGTCGCGCGTCTGGAAGTTGAAAAGTCTGCAAAGCGTTTGGAGAAGTTTTTCACGGCCTCTGTTGAACTGATGAAGGTGATGGCCCGGGCTTGCGGGCATGCGCATATCTCCGATTTTTCTATCGACGATATTACAAGTTGGAAGAAGGAAATGTCGGAGCTTGCAGGTATCAACTGGGCAGGGCACGGCCCCAATGACTAATTCTCCCTGCCATCAAAGGCAGCACAAAATCAGTAGGGTGCAGAAATGATTGTTGCTGAAGGTATTATTCTGATTGCACAAATTTACTGCGTGATTGGTCTTGTCGTCGCACTGGCCTTTATCAGTTTTGGCCTTGGGCGCGTGGAACTTGCCGCACGTGGAGCTTTTCTTTTCCGCCTGCAAATCATCCCGGGGCTGATCCTGCTTTGGCCGATCGTCATTGTACGTTGGATTGCGCTGGAACGCTCCGGTGAAAAGATCTTGCTCGATAAAGAAGAAAAAGAACTCCACGAAGAGCAGGAGGCCAAGAAGTAATGCAACGTGCCTATAGAAAAGCCCACCGCACCATTTGGCTCATTCTGGCCATTCTGATTCCTCTCGTTTTGGGCCTAGCGCTTTTGATGCGTCCAACAGGAACGCACGAACAGCCGCCTGTTCCCCTTGATGACACAGCAAAGTCGGCTCTGGAGGCAAACCAGTGAGTGTTAAATATGTACCGGTAATCTGGAACCGTACAAAATTTGTCTATGATGCCGTCGTCTTGGCAACTGTTGGCGCATATCTGGGTATCTACATCTACATTGCGCCGATGTTCCAGACAGTCACAAGACCGATTGATTGGGATATCTACAAAGCTCAGGCATTTGGTACCTGTGTCTTCTTCCTACTCACATTTATTCTATGTATCGGGCCACTAGCTCGGCTGGACAAGCGCTTCCTGCCGCTTCTTTATAACCGCCGTCACTTGGGCGTGATCACTTGCGTGCTGGCCTACTTCCATGTCGACAACATTCTTGGCTGGTACAATGCGTTCTCGCCAATTAATCGTTACGTCTCAGTCTTCATTGTAAATACCAGCTTCGACCGTTTTTTGGGGTTCCCTTTTGAAATCCTCGGCGTCTTTGCCCTTCTGATCCTGACCATTCTCGCAGTTACAAGTCATGATTTCTGGCTGCATTTCCTAAAGCCTACGCTTTGGAAGACACTTCATATGGGGATCTATCTGGCTTATGCGCTGGTTGTTGCCCATGTTGCACTCGGTGCATTGCAGAGTGCTGCCGGTCCTTTCATGACCACTGCAGTCGGTGCGTCTGTCGCGCTTGTCGCCACCTTACACTTGCTTGCTGCAAGAAAAGAGCACCTCTTTGATACGCAACAGAATACGATGGATGACAGCGGCACGTGGATGGATGTAGGTGATCCAAAAGATGTTCCTGATAAGCGGGCAAGAATTATCTCCATTACCGATGATGAGCGCGTAGCGATCTTCAGAAATGGCAAGAAGCTCTCTGCGATCTCAAATGTTTGCGCCCACCAGAACGGACCTTTGGGAGAAGGTAAGATTGTCTATGGCTGTGTGACCTGCCCGTGGCATGGTTATCAGTACCGTCTGGAAGATGGAAAATCTCCACCTCCATTTACAGAGAAAATTTCCACTTATCGGCTCAAATTGGAAAACGGTCGTTTGTGGCTGAACGTAGAGGCTCTGCCACCGGGAACGTATGTTGAACCTATTGTTTCTCCGATAATGGCGGAGGGAAGCTAATGGCCAAGAAGAAACCAGATCCCTTCTTTATCGGTTGGGCGAAAAAGCCACCAAAGAGCCTGCAAGGCTTCTTGTTCCTAATCTCTGCAATTCTTGTTGGCGCAGCAGCAGGCGTGGCGTTTGGTATTGGCTCGTCTGTTCCTGATCCGGGTGACGCGCGCTTTGCTTGGGGCGCTGGGTATCAAACGTTTACAGGCTATGTAGATGCAAAACCTTACCCACTACTCCGGCTTCCTGCTGGAGAAGGTGGGCGTGACAAGCCGCATGCCATGCTGATTTCTGGTATTGGCAAACGCGGCATGCAGCAACTTGCTGGCCCTTTGGACGGACAACCTGTTGATGCTGGTGGCATTCTGCTGAAGCGTGGCGATCTCGATATGTTGCAGGTTGGAGGCAAGGTCTCTCTTCGCGCTGCAGAAAATCCGGTCCAAAATTTTACACCAGCACCAGCAGAGCATTTGGGCAAATGGCGGCTAACCGGTGAGATTTGTGATGGTAAATGCTACAATGGCGCAATGCGTCCGGGTGTTGGATTAGCCCACAAAGCATGCGCAAATCTCTGCATCATTGGCGGTATCCCTCCCGTTTTTGTGACTTCTCCCCCCCTTATGGGAAGTGAATTCTTCGTGTTGGCTGACGAAAATGGTGAGCCTTTGACTACTGAGGTTGAAGATTGGGTTGCTTTACTGATTTCACTGGAAGGTGAGGTCGAGCGCCGGGATGACCTGATGATCTTCAAGGTGAATCTGGACAGCGCTAAACAACTCTAGCTTGTCGGAGACAGCACTTACGGCGGCGAAGCAGTTTGCCGTCCAAAAACAGCGTACCCAAAGGTTGAAGTGGCGAAACAATTCATTGACTGCTAAAAACACCACGTTTGCAGTGCAACACAAATTGTATTGCGTCCTCCTTCCTAGGCGCTCTTATTTGCCGCATGTTCCCAAGCGTGCGCACAAAGCAGCGCCGCCGCTAAGCACAATCTGGTGATCCAATGATACAATTTTATGCCTACCCAGAATCCGTATTCTGCGCGAAAGTTCGAATTGCTTTGGATATGAAAGATCTGGATTACGCCGAGCTACCGCCCCCAGATGGATATGGATCAGCTGCTTATAAGAAGATCGTTCCAGCGGGTTCAATTCCCGGCCTGAGGGATGGTGAAGCTGCTCTGTCAGATTCAAACGCGATCCTTGAGTATCTTGAGGAAACCGCACCGTCTCCAGCGCTAATGCCAGAACACCCTATCGAGCGCGCTAAAGTCAGGGCACTGATGGGTCTGCACGACACGCGGATTGAACCATCTGTTCGCGCATTTTATGCCCCAATCAAAGCTGGAAAGCCGCCGAGGGATGAAGTCTACAAGCAGTTGATCAATGATATGAGTGCTGCGTTCGCACGTTTGGAAGACATGATTGAGGCTGAGCCGTATGCGATTGGTCATCATGTTACTTTGGTTGATGTAGCCTTTGCCACAACGTTTTCTCAGGCTCAGCAACTTGCTGGTATGTTTGGTGGAGAGCTAATGCTGAAGCCTAAATGCCAACATTGGTGGCAAGCTATGCAATCTCTCTCTCATGCAGCGACGTCAATCGATATAAACCGCAAAGCGATGCAGGATTGGGTTGCGAAGTTTATTCAGGTAGACGCATAAGCGCGCAGTGAGCTCAAAAGATAAAGGCGCCCCAATTTGAGGCGCCTTTCTTATTCTGCATGAACAGTTTTTACTGCGCCAAGCCCCATTTCTGAGCTGTCGCAGCAAGGAAACCATTCATTTTTTTAATCTTGATCCAGTTGTTGATGTAGTTGATCCAAACCTGATCAGTCTGCGGCATCAACATAGCGATCGGGGTCGGGTTTCTGCTTTCAGAAACTGGCACGTTGGTGATCTGCTTGAACTTCGCTTTCAGCGTAGCACCTTCAATGTTGGAGGTGATGAAAACATCAGCGCGGCCTGACAGCACTTCCTGATAGCCACGAGCAGGTGCCTCAACAACTTTGATAGTTGCATTCGGGAACCATTCCTTGCTCAGCTTCTCAAAAGTAGTGCCAAGCGTGGTTGCGACCGTCACGTCTTTCTGGTTGATGCTGTCCCAGCTGTTGAACTCACCAACTTTGCTGCTGGTCGTATACGGCAGGATCTCAACGGAAATATAGCTTTCGGAGTAACCAGCTACTTTCATGCGGCTTGGGGAGATTGAAGCAGAGCCAGTCAGGTTATACTTGCCTGCAACGATACCATTCACCAAGGTTTTCCAATCGGTTGGAATAAAGGTGAGCTTCACACCAAGGTCGGTTGCAAGCTCGTTCATGATGTCGATGTCATAACCTTTATAACCATTGCTGGCAGGGTCACGAACAGACATTGGGTTCCAGTCTCCGGTTGTACCAACCCTCAGTTCACCGGAATCCAAAATTTCGTTAAGCGCGGATTGCGCAAATGCAGAGCCGGAGAACAACGTGCCGGCAGCGAAAATTACAGTAAGAAATGAACGTAGCATCTTCATGAGAGTTCCTTGAAACGCAGTTGGAATCTGGCCCAATGCAAACCTAGCCATTTTAGCGATAACTACAATGCTGTTTTTGAGAGAAAACCGACTTCAATTAATTGTGTGCGGTAAGTCTCTATAAGATTTGTATAAGAGCGCACGACACTCTAGGTTTTGTGTCCGGCAATCTATCTGTGTTGAGGCAGATACATGAGCTGCTTACGTGTTTTGCTTCCGTTGGCAGCCTTCTTAAATTTGGAAGGTGGATACCTTGAAATTCCGAAATGCAGCAGTGCTCGTCGCATTGGCATTCGTTTTGGCGGGCTGCACTGGTGACCAGTGGGGCTGGTATGTAGTCTCACCAAACACTGAGACAGGAAGAGTTAATCTCGGTTTCATGATCGCCGGGCTGCAAGAAACAGTCAGTGTCTCGCTCACAGCAATCGCAATCTCCATGTTCGTTGGCCTTCTTGTCGCTCTGCCGGGGCTTTCAGACAATAAGTACGGAATTGCGTTTAACAGAACTTACGTTGAAGTGGTGCGCTCAGTGCCGAGTCTAGTGCTGATTTTTTGGGTTTATTACGGCTTGCCTGTTGTCGCGAATATCTCAATCAACGTGTTCTGGGCAGGTGTACTGGCTCTTGCCTTATCAGACAGCGCGTTTCAGGCTGAAATTTTCAGAGCAGGCATACAGTCAGTCGACAAAGGACAGATCGAAGCGGGGCGCTCTCTTGGGCTGAGTTATTTCCAGCGGCTTCGCTTTATCATTCTTCCGCTTGCTATCCGCCGCATGCTGCCACCGCTTGGAAACCAACTGGTCTATATGCTGAAAATGTCGAGTTTGGTGTCCGTGATTGGCCTGCAAGACCTGACAAGGCGGGCAAATGAGCTGGTCGTCACAGAATATCGACCACTCGAAATCTACAGCGTCCTTGTGCTGGAGTATCTAGTTTTGATCCTGATTGTCTCGCAAGGTGTTCGTTGGCTGGAGCGTCGTTTTAAGGCGGAGCATGCCTAGAGAACAGGCTGTTACCTAGCTTTTCTCTGGTGACCAGTTGGCTAGCAAAGCCTTTAGCTCCGGCTCATCTACAGCATGAACAGCGTCGCTTACGGAGAACCATTTCCGTGTGCGCTCGTCCTTTTCTGGCCAGTCCTCAAGCATCTCAGTCACTTCCAGCGGATAAACCTTCACGCGGCAAGGGATCGGCTCTTTGGTGACCCGAAGCTTAGGGTAATGGTAGATGCCCGCAGCTTGATCCGTCAGCTCACCTTTAATGCCAGCTTCTTCGAAGGCTTCTTGCTCTGCGGCTTCTCCACCACTGAGATCCTTCATTGGCCAGCCTTTAGGGAGAATCCAACGCTTGGTTTCGCGGGACGTAATCAGGAGAATTTGTAGCTTACCTTTTTTATTCTTTTTGAAAGGCAGTGCAGCAAACTGGCGTTTTGGTTCTGGCCAGACTTGTGCCTCTGTCTTTCTAAGGGCACTCTTCATGGGTTTCTTCCTTAACAGTGATCCGGCCTAGTTTCATTTTTGTTTGATCCAGATCTTCAGCCGTGAGCAGAGCTTTCCTTTGTTTGTGGTAGGAAGTTAGATCTGCCCCTGACTATCTAGTGTACTGCTTATATTTTTTCAGCGCTATTGCAAGATATCGCTGTGATTGCAGCCCGATTGAGCGAGATTTATTTCCTTTTCTACATATTTAGAATATTTGTTCTGAAATTTCCAGATAATACTTTTTACCTAGACTTCATGGCGAGACTGTTGCTAAAAATACTTTAAACTTGAAATATTAAAAAATGGAATCGCAGCTCGGTATTGCTTTGATGCCAAAAAGAGTGTGATCATAAAAACGATAATAGGGGGCTGATAGTGGAACTGGATGCAGTAAGCATTGAGCAAAGAGATGGAGCTGACCCGCTCGCTCATTTGCGCCAGCTTTTCTCAATTCCTGATGGGATTATCTATCTGGACGGAAACTCATTGGGGGCTCTACCTAAGAATGTGTCTGCGGTTTTAGCCAATGCAGTCGAAGAGCAGTGGGGCAAAAGTCTCATTAAAGGGTGGAATTGCCACGGCTGGATTGATCTGCCAAGCAAAGTCGGAAACCGGATTGCCAAACTCGTTGGAGCTGATGACGGAACCTTGATCTGCACCGACAGCACCTCTCTGAATGTCTTTAAAGTCCTGGCGACTGCCATCAAGATGCGGCCGGACCGTAAAGTTATTCTTTCCGATACAGGAAACTTCCCGACTGACCTCTACATGGCGCAAGGTCTGAAAGAACTGACCGGTGGTGACATCGAGTTGCGTCTGGTTGCTCCGGAAGACGTTGAAGCCGCCCTCGATGATACTGTTGCAGTCATGATGCTCACAGAAGTGGATTACCGCACAGGTCGCAAGCACGACATGAAAGCATTGACTGAGAAAGCGCATTCTGTTGGTGCCTTGGCGATGTGGGATCTGTGCCACTCTGCAGGTGCTTTTCCAGTCCATCTGAAGGAAGCAAAAGCTGACTTTGCCGTTGGTTGCTCCTACAAGTATCTGAATGGCGGCCCCGGTGCTCCGGCATTTGTTTATGTAGCACCACAACATCAGAACCATTCTGGCAACCCACTAACGGGCTGGATGGGACACGATGCGCCGTTTGCTTTCGATCTGGGGTATACGCCATCTGCTAAGACAGACCAGATGCGCGTTGGTACGCCTCAGGTTCTTGCCATGACGGCTTTGGATGCATCTTTGGATGTGTTTGATGAGACTTCTTTGGAAGCGCTGCAGGCTAAATCCATTGAGTTGAGTGAGTTATTTATCACCGAAGTCAAACGTCGCTGCCCTAATCTGGCGCTTGCGTCACCAACGGACCCACTTAAGCGCGGTTCTCAAGTCTCGTTCCGTCACGAGCAAGGCTATGCAGTCATGCAAGCACTCATTGATCGTGGAGTGATTGGAGACTTCCGCGCGCCAAATATCATCCGTTTCGGGTTTGCTCCTCTGTACCTCTCTTTTGCTGAGGTCCTTAAAGCTGCTGAGATTCTTGAAGCAATTATTGCCGGAGATCTCTGGGACAAGCCGGAATACCACCAGAAGAGCAAGGTTACATAAGCATGGTTGAGAGTATTGATCGCAAATTAGAGCACCACGGGGCAGAACTCTCTTTCAAAGAAAACATGTCTTATGGCGATTATCTTCGTCTTTCCGATGTGCTTGGTGCGCAAGCGCCTTTAACTGAAGCTCATGATGAATTGCTGTTTATCATTCAACATCAAACAGCCGAACTTTGGATGAAGCTGGCGATCCGTGAGATGTCGGAGGCTTGTACTGCTTTGGCAGAGGATGAGTTTGCCGAGGTCTCAAAGCTGATGGCCCGCGTCAACAAGATCTTCGCGCAGCTCAACAGCGCGTGGGACATTCTGCGCACCATGACGCCAAGCGATTACACCACGTTTCGTGATAGCCTTGGCAAGTCATCTGGATTCCAAAGCTACCAATACCGTGCCATCGAATTTGTGGTTGGTAATAAAAATCCGGCCCTGATGAAACCACATGAGCATATGCCAGAAGTATCAGCATGGCTTCGTCAGATTTATGAGGCACCGGGCATCTATGATCAGATGGTGCGTGCTTTGGCGCGTGCAGGCTTCGAAATCTCCGATGCAGTACTCAACCGGGACGTCACTAAGCCATATACAACTGATGCGTCAGTTCAGAAGGCTTGGGAAATAATATATCGCAATCCACGTGATAATTGGCATTTCTACGACCTCGCGGAGAAGCTAATCGACTTTGAGGACTTTTTTCGTCGGTGGCGATTCAATCACCTTACAACCGTAGAGCGTATTATTGGAAGCAAAATGGGCACTGGAGGCACATCAGGGGCACCGTACCTGAAAAAAATGTTGGATACTGTGCTGTTTCCAGAACTTTGGCAGGTGCGCAGTGATCTGTAAGATTGCTGCGAAAATTACTCAATTTATGAAATTATTTTGTTCTAAAATCTCTACAAACTGCGCATATAAGTGGAATTATCTATATGTTTCAGGCAATATATGCGCAGTTGAAGCTGTTTCCTCGCAACTTATGGGAAGGTTGTTGGGAGATGGAATCTGGAAAGTTTCACTCAACTTGTCCAGATAGAACCATGATAATCGAGTGATTAGGCTGCAAATGGCGCGGACTTCTGCCTTGAAATAACATGCTACTAAGGGCATTAGGTAGGTGCTTGACAACAATAAAACGCCAGTCCTTTGCAGTCTGGGGGGATAATAATGCTGGAAATCGAACAGCTGTCGAAGCAATTCGGCGGGTTTAGAGCCGTCAATAATTGCTCATTTTCGGTTCAAAAGGGCACAATCACAGGTTTAGTCGGTCCAAATGGAGCTGGTAAAACCACAACGTTTAATCTGATTGCCGGTGCCCTTCAGCCAACTGCTGGAAAAATCAAATTTTTGGGAGAAGATGTAACGCGCCTCAGCTCTGATCAGCTGTTTCATAAAGGCTTGGTACGTACATTTCAGATCCCGCATGAGTTTCATCGTCTGTCAGCTCTCGAAAACCTCATGTTGGTTCCGCCCGCTCAAAAGGGTGAGAGCTTATTCCAGAACTGGCTCAGCTTTGGCAGCGTGAAAAAGCAAGAAGAAGAAGTACGCCAGAAAGCTTTAGAGACACTGGAGTTTCTGGAACTGTCTCATGTTGTAAATGAGCGTGCAGGTAATCTGTCCGGTGGACAGAAAAAGCTTCTCGAGCTTGGCCGTACAATGATGACCGATGCAAAGCTTGTTCTGTTGGACGAGCCTGCCGCAGGTGTCAACAGAACATTGCTACGCCGCCTTGAAGACAAAATCCAAATCCTGAACCAGGAACGTGGCTACACATTCGTTCTGATTGAGCACGATATGGAGATGATCGAGAAGCTCTGCGATCCGGTCATCTGTATGGCGGAAGGCTCGGTTCTGATTGAAGGTGATTTCCAGACCGTTCGTTCTGATGCGCGGGTGCTTGAAGCCTACCTCGGTGAAACGGTTGGGGAGGCTGCATTCTAATGACGTCTCAAGCAATTGCAGAGCAACCAATGTCAAAGAACTCCGTGCAACAAGAATACTCCGGCAAACCAATCCTCACCATGACAGGTGTTCGTGGCGGATATGGCGATGCAGACATCCTGCAGGGTGTCGACATGCAAGTGACCGAGCAGGAAATTGTTGTAATTGTTGGCCCGAATGGAGCTGGCAAATCGACTGCGATGAAGGCGATCTTTGGCCTTCTGAAGGTTCGCGGAGGTTCTATTGTCGTCAATGGAACAGATATCGCGGGCTGGAAGCCAAACCGTATTGTACAGCACGGTGTTTGTTACGTCCCTCAGGTCAACAACATCTTCCGTGAGATGACCATTCACGAAAACCTCGAAATGGGGGCCTTCCTACGGAAAGGTGACATTTCTGAAAGCTTGGAAAGGGTCTACACCCTGTTCCCTGATCTCAAAGAACGCCGCAATGCGTTGGCTGGAAACCTGTCAGGCGGTCAGCGTCAGATGGTGGCAATGGGCCGTGCATTAATGCTCAACCCGTCATTGCTCTTGCTGGATGAGCCGACCGCTGGTCTCTCTCCAAAATACATGGAGCAGATTTTTGAGATCACCCGCAACCTGCGTGATGCAGGTCTTTCGATCTTGCTCGTAGAGCAGCACGCCAAGCAAGCATTGGCATTTGCTGACAAAGGCTACGTTCTTGCAGCTGGTAGCAACCGGCATGAAGGAACGGGGCAGGAGCTGCTCGCAGATCGTGAAGTCGCTGAAATGTTCCTCGGCGGGTAATAAGGGAAAATCCAATGCCATTCATGGAATTCGTCAATTTTTACCTCATGCCGGGGATCGTACTGGGCTCAATTTACGCTCTGGGCGCAGTTGGTATCACGCTGGTATTCGGTATTTTGAGATTTGCGCACCTTGCGCATGGTGACCTCGCAACGCTTGGCGCATTTGCGGCCCTCGGCGTGGTGACCATCTTCGGAGTAAGCCCTTGGGTTGCTCTTCCCGTTGCTATGGTTGTGTGCGCGTTTATGGCGATCGGCATCGATAAACTATTCTACGACTACCTCTCAGAGCGTCCAAAGATCATCGTGGTGATGTCCTCACTGGGTATCGCTCTCATGTTGCGTGCCGTTGTTCAGGTGGTCTGGGGTGTTGATACAGAAACCTATACCCGTGGTATCGTCAGACCAGATGATTACTGGGGCATCCGCATCCGTGATCGCGAGATCTACACCATCATTGCAATGTTTGTGATCGTTGGCGTGTTGTGGGCGTTCTTGCAGAAAACCAAGTGGGGCAAGGCCATGCGTGCCATGTCCGACAACCCGGATCTTGCGCTGCTTTCTGGCGTTGATAACCGTAAGATCACAATGTTGACTTGGGGCATCGTCGGCGTTCTGTGTGCTGCTTCTGGTTTCTTCCTTGGCATCAACACAGAACTGAAACCGCTCATGGGCTGGACGATGCTTCTGCCAATGTTCGCAGCTGCAATTCTTGGCGGTGTAGGGCGTGTGGAAGGTGCAGTCATTGGCGGCTTGATTGTTGGCATAGCTGAAGAAACATCTGTTCTGTTTATCCCAGGAGAGTACAAGGCCGCCATGGCGTTTGCGATCCTCCTGCTCATCCTTCTTGTGCGGCCAACTGGCTTGCTCAAGGGTAAAGTTCTGTAGGGGGGAGAAGAAACATGGAACTCATCGGTCTGCTTAACTATGCGGTGTTCATGGCGATCTTTATCGGCATTTACTCCCTTCTGGCTCTCGGTCTTAATATTCAATGGGGCTTTTCCGGTCTCTTTAACGCTGGTATTGCGGGCTTCTTCGCTGTTGGAGCTTATTCATCTGCGCTGCTCACGGCACCAGAATCCGCTGTCCATCTGGGTGGCTACCAGCTACCCGTTGTTGTGGGTTGGATCGGTGCGATGGTCGCTGCTGGCGCAATTGCATGGCCAATCGGCAAAGTCTGCTTACGCTTCCGCTCTGATTATCTGGCAATCGCGACAATCGGCGTGGCGGAAATCATACGTCTGGTCGTGAAGTCAGAAGGTTGGATGACAGGTGGCGCACGCGGCGTGAATAAGATCCCGCGTCCATTTGGTGATCTGTCCTATCTGTATTCCCAGCTGGCTTATCTTGCTCTGGTCTTTGCCATCGTGCTCGTCGTGTACTGGGCTATCGAGCGTCAGATTTCGGCTCCTTGGGGCCGTATGATGCGCGGTATCCGTGACAATGAAGATGCGGCAACGGCAATGGGTAAGGACATCAAGGCGCGTCGTCTGGAAGCATTCATCTTCGGTGCCGCTGTGATGGGGCTTGGTGGTGCGCTGTTTGCTCACTTTAACCGTTCCATAACCCCTGAAGCCATCGACCCGATGATCGCCACATTCCTGATCTGGATTATGTTGATCCTCGGTGGCTCAGGTAACAACCGCGGTGCACTTCTCGGCGTTGCTGTTGTCTGGATCATCTGGTCTGCGTCAGAGTTTGTAACGGATCAGCTGCCAACAGAATACGCCATCAAAGCTAAGTACATGCGCGTGTTTATCATTGGCTTGCTTCTGCAATTGGTCCTCCGGTTCAGACCGGAAGGGATCTTGCCGGAACCTCAGGGAACCGCTGGCAGTCCGGAAGTCAAAACCTTTCAAAAACAAGAAAGTGCAGCGAAATAACGCCAGCACTCGTGGAAATCAATTTTAACGCCCTGGTCAATCCGGATAGTATTTGAAACAGGGCTCTTTGGAGGTGAACTGATGCTTAAGAAAATCGCATTGGCAGCAGGCTTGTTCAGCGCTACTGCACTTGCATCCAACGCTGTTCAGGCTGATGTAAAAGTCGGTCTTCTGGGTGGTATTTCTGGTCCAATCGCGGCTATGGCTCCACCAATGCTGGACTCTGCAAAACTGGCTATCCAGCAGGTGAACGAGCAGGGCGGTATTCTGGGTGGCCAGAAGCTTGAAGCTGTTGTGGGCGACAGTGCGTGTAACCCGCAGAACGGCGTGGATTCCGCAACCAAGCTGGTAAACATTGAACAGGTTGCGGGTCTTATCGGCCCACACTGCTCTGGTTCAGTTCTGGCTGTTGCGAACTCTGTGACTGTTCCTGCTGGTATCACGCTGATCACACCATCAGGGACTTCCCCTGAAATCACA
The DNA here is from genome assembly GCF_001623065.1 of Pseudovibrio sp. Ad46. Classification (NCBI taxonomy): domain Bacteria; kingdom Pseudomonadati; phylum Pseudomonadota; class Alphaproteobacteria; order Hyphomicrobiales; family Stappiaceae; genus Pseudovibrio; species Pseudovibrio sp. Ad46. The sequence continues at coordinate 124,070 of NZ_LMCG01000027.1, forward strand.
GGTCTGGAAGATAAAGGTCAGGTATTCCGTACAGTACCTTCCGATGACTTCCAGGGCCGCTCACTCGCGCGTACGCTGTTGAACCTCGGCACTAAGAAAGTTGCTGTTGCCTACCTCAATAACGATTATGGCAGCGGCCTTGCAAATGCTTTCAAAGTTGAATTTGAAGCAAACGGCGGTGAGATTGCTGGATATTCAGCACACGAAGAAGGTAAGGCATCTTACCGTTCCAACCTTGCTGAGCTGTCCCGTGGTGGCGCAGATACGCTTGTAATCTTCGATTACGGTGACGGCACTGGCCTGACCATCCTGCGTCAGGCGCTGGAAAACGGTTTCTTCACCAACTTCGTTGGCGGCGATGGCATGAAGTCAGATGCAATCATCCGTGAACTCGGCGCTGAAAATCTGACCACATTCATTGCTTCTTCTCCAGTAGGCGAGAAGTCCAACAGCCTTGAGCTCTTCAACGAAGCGTACAAAGCGGTTGGCGGTAACCCGGATGCAATCTTCGTATCCAACTCCTACGATGCTGCATTCCTGATGGCTCTGGCTCTGGAAAAAGCTGGTGGTGACGCTGCTAAGGTTTCCGAGGCAATGGCTGCTGTGTCCGACGGACAGGGCGAAGCTGTTCTTCCTGGTGAATGGAAGAAGGCAGTTGAGCTGATCGCAGCTGGCAAAGACATCGACTACAAGGGCGCATCTGGCGACCTGAACTTTGACAATGCTGGCGACGTCCCTGGTTCTTACGGCCTGTTCAAGGTCGAAGGCGATGCATTCGCGCTGCAGCAGGCTTTGAACTAAGGCTCAGAACAGTCAAATAAGGAAAAAGCCGGCCTCATCTCAGGCCGGCTTTTTTCATGGCAAACTTCTCACTTAGTAAGAATCAATTTGCCAAGTTTCGTGATCGACAATCGGTAGTTATCTTCGCGATGGGAGATTGTGATCTCGCGCTCATCGCCAAAGAGTGCCTTGCTATCAACAGTGCGCTCATGTGGCTGACTTTGTGAGCTTTCCTGAGCTTTTTCCATATCAGTCATTCGCCTCAGCCTTTCCCCAATTTTGGCTAGCGTGGATGGTCGCGATACCCTCAAGAGCTAGGGGGACTCTATCGCGTTTATTTCTTGACTTTCATATTCATGTTTTATTACAAGTGCAATGCCTACTCAATAATTGCTGGAGATCGCGTCCTCCCGCAAACCGTCCTGGAGTAGGATTTGTATCGATGCGCAAGCCAGCTGTTACTCTCTCCCTCAACAGCCAGCCAGCCCACGATATCCTTGATATCTGCGACTGATTTGCATTTGCAACTAAGTTTTAATTTTTGGGTTGGGGTCCTATGAATAAGTTGGTTAAGCTGTTTTCACTTGCTCTTGCTGCCTTGTGGATAACGCAAATAACTGCAGCTGAAGCAGCAAACACGACAAGAGAACCAGTGATCGCTCTCCAGTTGAATAAAGCTGAGACCACTCAGAACGGGTGTCGTGTAAGCCTTCTTGTTCGCAATCACCTTAAAGATGAGATCAATCAACTGGCGTTGGACTTGGTAGTCTTTGATAGTACAGGCGGAATTGCTGATTTCCTGAGCATGAAGACAGGTCGTCTTCCTTCCGGAAAGACGAGAGTTCAGCAGTATGACCTCCCATCCAGCAGTTGTGCAGACATCTCGTCATTGCTCATCAATGATGTCAGCCAGTGCGAGGGAGCTGAAAATGTATCTCCGGCTAGCTGCTTAGACTCATTGAATGTATCCTCTCGCGCTGCGATAGAACTAACACTCTGAACCGCTGCAGAACTGAATTAGAAAAACAACGAGATTTCCAGAATGAATGCCATGATTGAAAACCTGGGCCTGACCGCAGCAATGACACCTTTTATGGATCTGCTTGCAAAAGGTGGTGTGGTTGTTGGGTTGCTGCTGATTGTCAGCGTACTTGCTCTAACAATTGTCATTGCAAAACTCTGGCAGTTCTGGATTGCAGGCGTTGGTCGTCATCGCAAAGCTGAGCAGGCCGTGGCCTTCTGGCGTGTTGGGAAGCGTGATCAGGCCTACAGGATCGTGGTAACAGATCGCTCTCCGGTCTCCGACGTTCTGGCACATGCCATGCGTGGCCTTATGAAACCGCAGGTGCCTGAAAAAAGAGTCCGGGAAGATGTAGAGCGCGTTTGCTTCACGCATCTTGCGGATCTTCGCAGTTATCTGCGGGCATTGGATATGATTGCCCAGATCGCTCCTCTACTCGGCCTGTTCGGAACAGTGCTTGGGATGATCGGGGCGTTTCAGGCTATGGCCGACGCTGGGTCGCAGGTCGATCCATCTACTCTGGCAGGTGGGATCTGGGTTGCACTGCTGACAACTGCCGTTGGTCTGGCCGTTGCAATCCCAGCTTCCGTGATGCTGTCATTGTTCGAAGGCCGCATCGAACGAGAGCAGGGCGCAATGGAAAAGATCGTCACTGAACTCTTCACCGGGGCAGTCACGTCCATCGCTACCCAATCTGAAGAAGCGGAACAGGTTGGAACACAGCCACGTTTTGAGGTTGTTCACGATGCGCCTTAGTGAGGCTCCAAAAAGAAGCCGTGCGCCTGGTCTCACATCTCTGATTGATGTGATCTTCCTTTTGTTGATGTTCTTCATGCTCGCTTCCACGTTCTCGATCTACCAAAAGTTGGATGTGACATCGGGCGCTGAGGGCGCAGGTCAAATGGAACAGTCCCCAATCCTTCTGCAAGTTTTTGCCGAAGGACAGCTGTCGGTGAACGGTGATCGGGTGAAGGTTGAGGCGTTGATCGCGGCGCTCGACGACGCAGGTATCGAAAAAGTACGACCTGTGGCGATCATCCCTGCCAAGGATTCCACTGTGCAGGATGTCGTAAGCGCGCTTGAGATGCTTAAAACAGCAGGTTGGTCAGCGACGATCGTTGGCAATTGAATTCAGAATATTGCGAAATAAGAAGTTTAAAGAATGCGTCTGAAGACAAAACCACAAAAGAGGACATTTGAGAACACGATCCCATTGATCAATATCGTGTTCCTGATGCTCATCTTCTTCCTCTTTGCAGGTTCAATTGATAGAGACGATGCAAAAAACGTGAGCCCCGCAGAAACGCAGGAGCAATCCAGTCGTGAGCTTATTGCCGGAGCGCTGATTATCGCTCCTGATGGATTGATAACCCAAAACGAACAGCCAGTTCTTGTTGAGGATCTGATACCGCTGGACGGCAATAAAGACCCTCTGATGGTTGTTGCTGACAAGGCACTGTCTGGTCAGACACTCGCCAGAACCCTTGCCGCGCTGAAAAAACAAGGTTTCTCTGATATTACATTGGTCACTGTAAGGGCTGCCCAATGAAGAAGAGCATTCGCAGGAAAATCGGTGGTTCAGCCCTCACGACCGCCTTACTCGTGTCTGTCAGCGTTCACGCAGCTGGGTTTGCTTGGTTTTATACACGGGCTCCTGAAGTTCAGGTTGCCTCAACACGGTCAACGTCACTTTCTGTCGTCGGGTCGATTGAGGATCTTATTGCAGGTTCTAAGGAAGTTGTTGAACCGATTGAGCCGGACCAGCCAGATGAAGTTGAGCCTCGTGAGATTGAAACTCCGATAGAGCAAGTCAAAGAGATTGAGTCTGTTGAGCCCATTGAGCTGGTTAAAGCAGAGATCACACCAATCAAACCGATTGCAACGCAGGCTGTGAAACCATTACCAGAACCTGTTGCTGAAGGTGTTACCATCAAGGCTGAGATTGAGCCGCTGAAACTTGAGCTTCAGCCCGAACAAATCAAACCTGCTGAGGTGCAGGAGATTAAGCCCGTTGAAGTTGCAAAAGTTCTGCCTGTTAAACAGCAAGAACCAGTAGAGCCGACTAATGACGTTGATCTTGTAAAGCTGAAAGAGCCACAAGAAGCAGTTAAACCGGAAGAAGCCAAATCAGCTCAACCAGAAAAACTGGAATTGGTACAACAGGAAACACTTGAAGAGTCGAAGCCGGTAGAAAAGAAGACAGCTGAACCCGTTGACGAAAAGAAAGAGCTTGAGGCAAAGCCTGTTGAAACTGAAGTTGCCGCAGTAACGGTTCCCGTCCCGCGAGCAGCGCCGCCACGTCCCAAGCTGCCGCAGAAAACTGCCAAGAAGGCTCCACCAAAAGCCAAGAAAGAACCTGCCAAGAAAGCGGGTAACTCGGATGTTAATTCTGCTCGTGGCTCCAAGGTCGCCCGTAAAGGCTCCAACACCTCAAAGAATGGCAACAACATCGCTGGCTCCGGCGACAGTGCAGGCAATGCTGCAACGAGCAATTACTGGGGCAAGGTGCAAAAGAAGATCCAGCGTGCGGCAGATAGACGATACCCGAGACGTGAGAAGAATCGGAAGAAGTCAGGCATCGTCCGTGTGAGTTTTGTCGTGCACAGAGATGGGGCTGTAACGGGAATTAGGCTATCCCGGTCGAGTGGGAATAAGCGGTTTGATCAGGCCGCGTTGAAAGCCCTAAAGGCCGCTGCGCCATTCCCTGCATTTCCATCCTCGATGAGGAATAATACGGTCAGTAGAACAGCGCCGATAGTCTTCAAAGTACGATAACAAAAAAAGGCAGCGAATATTCGCTGCCTGATCATCTCGTCGCTCTTGGTGCGCTTACTCAGCAGCAGCCATATTCTTTGGCAGAAGTGGGTCTTCAATCTGCAACAGGTGGCGAATGCTCGCGCGGTTGTCAGCAAGATCCGCAATCGTGCACTTGTCGAGCACACCGAGGAATGCTTCCAGCGCTTCATGCAGAACAGAATTGAAGCCGCAGTGGTTGACGAGCGGGCAGTCCTGACGGCCACTGTCAAAGCACTCAGCAAGAAGGAATGACTCTTCAGTTGCACGTACCACCTGTCCTACACTGATTTGCTCAGCTGGACGTGGCAATACGATACCACCGTTACGCCCTCGGATGGTTTTCATCAGATCAGCGTCAACGAGCACCTTCATGATCTTGAAAAGGTGAGTTTCCGACATGGAAAACGAAGCCGCGATCTCAGCAACTTTGCTTGGCTTGCCAGGATTTGCCGCACAATACATCAGGGCACGTACAGCATAGTTGGTTTGTTGAGTGAGTCTCATAATATTAGCTATGCGTCTTCCGGTGTCTGTCGTCAATAAAAATATGCATCTCTAACTCAACAATAAACCATTCCCAGTTTAGAGTCATTAAAAACTTTGTCGGTGCTGGAAACAAACCCGAGACCGTTCTTTTGCCAGTGCACGTGCAAAATATATCTAAATCCAGCTGATCCTACAATAATCACAGAGCAAATATCTGGCGTGAGAAACTCGTCATTTATTCAGCAAGCTAATGGTGATACAGCTCAAATATGAGAGTGAACACGACGGACGCAATTGAGTTCCAATGAAGATTTCAAAACAAAGCCTTGAGGAGCAAGCCGCAGACTTTCTGAGGCAGCAGATTTTGGCGGGTCATTATGTCTCAGGCGACAAGCTGACGGAAAGTACGCTTGCAAAAGGTCTGGAGCTTTCACGCACAACCGTGCGCATGGCGTTGAACACACTCTCGAGCGAAGGACTTGTCTCGCAAAAGCCTTATGCAGGGTGGAGCGTGACGACACTGACGGACCACGATATCTGGGAAATCTATCACCTTCGTGTCGCGCTGGAGAGTCAGGCTGCTCAAATGGCAGCTGAAACGATCACGCCGGAAAAGGCTGTTCGGCTGCGTAAAGAGCTGGAGGTCTTCAAGGAGATCTGCCAGCAAGACGGCGTCTCACTTACAGAAGTTACGTTCTATGACTTTGAGCTTCACAAGCTGATCATTGAACTGAGTGAGAGTGCACGCTTGGCGCACATGTACAAGAGCGTGATCAATCAGCTTTCAATCTATATTCGTATCACGCACTTTGACTTTGATATTGAAGACAGTGCGAACACCCATGTCGGTTTAGTGGAAGCCATTTGCTCTGGCGAGGCGGAAAAGGCCCGCAAGCTCGCTATTGAGAACATCAGTACCTTCACTGAAATGGGCCATAAGCTGAAACATGAACATGTTAAGCTGGCGACCGACGACTGATAGTGCTTGAAGATTTGAGATAGTCATAAAAAAGGGCGGCCCGGAGGTCGCCCTTTTGCTTTGCCTGAGGAGGAAGCTTATTCCGCAGGAACAGCACCAGCTGCTTCGCGGGACTGCCGGAGAATATCTTCGCCACTTGTTAAAGCGAAGTCCTCACGCATCCACTTGATGAATCCGTAAACCATATAGCTGATGATAAACATCAGTGGGATAGAGGTTACGATGGCACATGTTTTGATGGTGTTCAGTGGGGCGTCAATGAACATCATCGCAAGTGGAACTGCAGCCAGCATCACACACCAGAACAGGCGCAGCATTGGAGATGGCTCTTCGTTCTCTTTCAGACCCTTTGTAGAAGCCGCTGCCATGGTGAAGGCTGCAGAGTCCAGAGTGGTTGCCAGGAAGAGAACGGAGACCAGCGCAAACAGAACGATGAAGATCGCGCTGAGTGGCAGGGTGTTCATGACCTGAACAATCGCCTGATTTCCTTCGCCGGAAGCTACAAGACCAGCAACATCAACAAGACCGGTTACGTTTGCTGACTGAGACAGACCACCAAGGATACCGAAGAAGAAGAAGCAACCAGCACTACCGCTCAGCAGCATGTTCGTGATGACGCCGCGGATACTACGACCCTTGGAGATTTTGGTCACGAAGATGGATACGAACGGAGTGTAGGTGATCCAGTAGAGCCAGTAAAAGATTGTCCAACCTTCTGGGAAGCCGCCATTGTCAACCGGATCAGTGTAAAGGCTCATGCGGATGAAATCCTGGATCATGATGCCAAGACCATTCACCGTAGACTTCGCAATGAACATTGTTGGGCCAACCAGGAACACAGCAATACAGAAGCCGATTGCCAGATATGTGTTCATTGAGCTGATACGCGCCATACCCTTCTGAATGCCCACATATGAACTCAGAGAGAAGAATGCGGAGATAATCAGTATCAGTACCAGATTCACATTGAAGGTTGGTTCAATACCGATCAGAGAAGACAGGATCTCAGAAACCATCGGCACAGACACACCAAGTGTGATGGAAAGTGCACCGAAGATGGTGAAGATGAAGATCACGTCAATCACACGGCTGATCAAGCGCCAAAGCGGAGTTATCGGCTTGTCACCGCGGATAGCAGTACACACAGCTGAGAGGCTGAGACCAGGGTTCTTGCGAACGTGGAAGTGGTAAGCAACTGGCAGAGAGACAATGCAGTAAGCTGCCCAGGCGCTGAAGCCCCAGTGGAACAGGTTGTAAGCAGTGCCCAGCTCGTAAGCCGCAGTCGTACCAGTCTGAACTCCTAGAGGAGGGGCGTTGAAGTAATATGCCCACTCAGTAAAGGCCCAGTATACTGTTGCAGAACCCAGACCTGCACAGATCATCATGGAAACCCATGCGAATGTGCTGTACTCAGGGCTGCCTTCACCCAGACGGATATTGCCGTATTTGCTTATACCAAGCGCAGCCAGAAAGATAACTGATCCAAACACAAGCAGCAGCACAGGCGTGCCGAAGATCGCATTGAATGTACCGAACAGGTAGTTGGCTATCTCGTTGCCCTTTTCAGGGAAGATTGTCAGGCCAGCAACAATGGCGATGACAAACCCCAGACTTATTGAAAGCAGTAAGGTGTCTAATCTTTTCCCAGTGTTAGACATTTGTTATTCCTCCATCTTCAAGCGTAAGCAGGTTGTGCATTCACTTGATATTTTTTGATTAGGTCTTCGTTCAGCTCGATCCCAAGGCCTGGGCGATCAGGAACAACAAGCTGCCCCTCAGCGAAGACCACTGGCTCTTTAGCCAGCCCGTTACCCGCAACAAGCGGACTATTGCTCTGGGAGTATTCCATCAGGTTTCCTTGCTCGCAGGAGGCAAGGAAATGCACAGATGCAGCAAGCAGAATGTCTGTGCTGAACCCATGAGGAATGAGTTGGACACCGCGCATCTGCGCCATGTCATAAATCTTGCGCATCTCGGTGATGCCACCACAACGCGTAATGTCTGGTTGAATGATGTCTGGCTCACAACGCTCCAGCATGTCGTGGAACTCGCGACATGTGGTCAGAGCTTCACCGCCAGCAATCTTCTGAGAAGCCTGAGCTCCAAGTTTCACATAGCCACGTTCATCGTCAGCCATGACGGGCTCTTCAATCCAGTGCAGATTGAAAGGTTCCAGACGCTTACACATATGCAAAGCATGAGAGGCAGTGCGCCATTTGGTGGCAAGATCGATCTGCAGCTGTATGTCTGGACCGATTGCTTCACGCACAACGCGTACAATCTCATAATCAGTGTCTGGATCATCACCCAGAATGCCACCGCCAAATTTCAGGCTGGTGAAGCCCTTTGCGACCAGATCCTGTGCGATCTTGCGGTTGTCTTCTGGGTTATCTGCTGGGATGAAAGTGCCGTAAGCCGGAATTCGGTCACGATACTTCGCTCCTAGCAGAATATGCAGTGGCACACCATAGTGCTTGGCGGAGATGTCCCACAGTGCAATATCGATAGCGCTCATGGCATGAATGCCAGCACCGCGACGACCAACATAGTTGCTGGACCAATACATCTTGTTCCATAAGCGGCTGATCTCAAGTGGATTTTCGCCGATCAGCAGGGACTTCAGACCCGTGCAATACAAGTTGGACTGCGGTGCTTCAATGAGTGCTGCAATCACGGTTGGCGAGCTGTCTGACTCCCCAAGCCCCACCAGACCAGTGTCGGTGTGGATGCGTACGATCAGTGCATCTTCGCCCCACTCGCAATTTTGTGCGAGCAGCGGGACACGAAGATGGATGACCTCAACATCAGTGATCTTCATTTTATTCTCCCTGATGCGCCGGTCCTCAAAGAAGGCCTGCGCGTTGTTTTAATTATTCTGCGGGGATGGAAAGCAAACGCTCGACGCGCTGATCTTTCTGAATGAGTGAGCAGTAAGCGTAGCCAAAGTCTTCGATGGCGGTTTTCTCGCCATTGATCACGCCTTCGAGTGTTTTCAGGATTTGTTCGGAGACATTCTCAAGGCTGTCTTCACCGCGCATGATGCCGGTTGCATCAATGTCGATGTCTTCATTGATCAGCTGACTGTTGCCACTGACGCGGATGACTGGAACAATCGGATTATTGAAACCAGCCCCACCAGTGGTCCAAAGGATCACCTGACAGCCGAGTGCTGCAAAATGCATCGCTGAGCCACCACAAAGCATTGTCGTTTCAGACAAGTACATGCCTGGAGCCTCTGGCTTTTCCAACTTAGTCGCATTGATGCGCAAGATATCCTGAATTGGCCTGGAGCCTGTTTTTGCAAGAGCGCCGAGTGACTTTTCTTCGATGGTTGTCAGGCCGCCAATGCTGTTACCAACACTCATGGTTTCAACCTGAGTGCCCTCAACGTGCCAACGCTTTTCTTCATCACTGATCAGCTGGTCGATCTTCTCAGAGACTTTTGAGGTGATAGCTCGTTCTTTGAGAATATGCTCACAGCCAAGCAATTCCAGAAGCTCACCGGCTACAACAGAGGCTCCCATATCAATCAGCTTATCCGCGGCAAGACCAACACTTGGGTTAGAAGCAATGCCAGAGCTGGTGTCTGAGCCACCACATTTGATACCCACCAGTAGCTTGCTGATTGGAGCATCAACCATCGGTGTTGCATCGGCATGCTCAACGATCTTGGCAATACGCTTCAACCCTTCGCGAATGGTCGAAACTGTTCCGCTTTCTTTAATGCAGGTGAGGGTCTCTACAGGACGCCCGGTTGCACGGATTGGCCCAGCCACAAGGTCAGGCGTAATGCTGCCACAACCCATATTGATCACCAGCGCCCCGGCGATGTTCGGGTTAGTCGCTGCGTTGATCATGGTGCCAATCATCTCTTCGTTGCCACCATACATGCAGGTATTGTAATTGGTGACGACAACAGTACCGGGCGTCTTCTCAGAGATCGCACGTGCGATGCCTTCTGCGCACTCATCGGCAGCGATAACCATGATGAGATTGCGGATGCCGACAGATCCATCTGCTCGCTGATAGCCTCTGAACGTCTGCATCAGTCCACCTCAATTTCCATTTGGGTGATGATTTCGTTGATCATCACCTCTGGAATATCCAGATTTAAGCTTCGAATGTTTTGAACGTGAGCAAGCTGGCCCTGAGGAACAGGTTTGATTGCTTTGCCGACTGCGACGCCGCCTTTAATCAGCTGGTCCTCTGGTTTCATGGGGCGCAGTGCGACTTTGTTGCCGAAGGGAATAGCTTGCAGAAGCTCCAGCTCTCCCAAGCTTTCGTTCTGTTCGGAGATCACCAGAACTGTCTCGCCCTTGCTGGCATTTTCCAGCAGGGTTGCAACATTGTCTGCAGCATTAAGGCGAAGTGCCTTGATCATAGTGTACTCCGTCGATTGTCCTACAATCGACTATTGCATAAAATACACATCAAGTCTTGAGAAAAATCAATATTGTCTGACAATCGAGGCAGTGGGGGAATTAATTATTAAAATTCAGCGACTTGGCTTTGAAAAATTTCGGGTGCTGGGGGCTGATGAATGTTCTCAGCTAGGAAGAACTAAGTAAAATCCAGCAGAAATACGGGCTTTTTTACAAAAAAAACACGGCGCAAAACCAAAAGCTTCACGCCGTGCCACCAAATGAGTCTCCCTGTTCTACCCAGGAAGGGATCAGCTATTTCCCCTAAAGTGGAGAAACGTCGACATAGACCTGATAGTCATAAATCAGAGTGTCATTGAGCTTCAAAACAGCTGAGAAAGGGATCTGGAGTGTGCTTTTGTCATGACGCGTATAATGCACCGCGCCTGTGCAAATGACTGTATCACCAATACTCCAGGCGTCTTTGAGTGTGTGTGACATAGCTGCGATGGATTGGAAAAAGGCTGTATTTGCATCGACAACCTGCTGGTAACCTGAAATCTCATCAAAATTCCCAAGTTGGAACCGTACGTCTTGTGCCAGAAAAGATCCGACAGCCTCAGCGCTCAAAGAGTCGACGGCTTGATAAAGCTTATTGGCAAAGTCGCGTGCATCTACGTGTGTCTTAGTGAGGGATGTCATTTTCTTTCCTATCGTTCTTTTAGGTTGGGAGAGTGGTTGCTGCATCTGAAAGGACAGTATTCAGGGAGCTCGAAGTTTCGTGAGTTGAATGTGTCCGTTTGTCAGTGCTAGCCCAAAGAACAGAACGGCAATAGCAGCGAAGATGGCCATGCTGATGGGTTCTGAAAACACCAGTGCAGCAACCAAAATACCTGAAACTGTGGCAAAATATCCGACTTGGCTGAAGCCAACACTGTCCGTTCTGTCTTGAATAAAGAACGTGAGAGCATAGCTCGCTGCACTAAGAAATCCGATGCCAAGGATGATCCACCAGATGTCCTGGATTGGCTCGACAAGCGCTGGCAGACTATCGCCAAGAAGAAGCAAAGGCAGCAGCAACAGCACTTGAGAGAACATGGTCCCGGTTGCAGTCCCAACTGAGGAGGCGTCTTTGGGATAGGCTTTGTTGCGGTAGATGTTTGCAATTGCCAGCGACATAGGCATGCCTGTCCCAATCAAAATCCAGATAGGATCAAACTGACTGACTTGAGCACTACTGAGTGTCACAAAACTAATCCCGGCAAGCCCAACCAAAATCCCGACAAGCCGCTGTGTTGCAATCAGCTTTCCGTCGACGATTGATGAGAGCACCGCCGTAATCAAAGGCGATAGAGTTACAAGAACAGTCAAAAGCCAGGCTGGAATATGCTGCAGGACTAGGTATGCAACCAGCGAAGGCACTGTGATCCCAAGGAAGCCATTGATGATGTAATACTTGATATGACGGCGTTTCAGCGAGAAGCTCTCATGCTTCAGATGAAGCAAGAGGTAGAGGAACAAACCCGCCAATAGTAACTGCGCAAATGTTGCGCTCAGTGCTGTGACCCCAGCTTTTGTCACAAGCTTGGCAAGTGCGTAATTAACGCCAACAATTGCCCCGATCAGGATGATGTAACCTGTTGGATTATTGTGCTTTCCAGTTTCCGTATAAGTTGCTTGACGATCCATTAGGCAACTCCTTTCTGGAAGACACCGGTTTGGTCACGACCGTGCGGTTTCAGAAGGTCCGGCTGCGGGCCAATTGAAACGATCCCTATGGGATTGAGATGACGGTGGCTGCGGAAATAATGCTCCCGCATACGTTGGAAATTCACTGTTTCTGCGATGCCAGGATGCTGGTAGAGCTCACGGAGATAAGAGCTGAGATTAGGATAATCTGTAATGCGTCGCAGATCGGTTTTAAAATGTGTCACGTAAACAGCATCAAACCGAATGAGACTAGCAAAAAACTTCCAGTCAACTTCGGTGATTTGAGCACCTGTCAGATAACGCCGAACACTTAGCTGAACCTCCAAAAGGTCAAGAGCTTCAAAGAGTTTAGAGACTGCAGCGTCATAGGCACTTTGAGAAGTAGCAAAGCCAGCGCGATAGACTCCAGAGCTCACGTTTTCCTGAATGAAGTCAGCACGTTCATCAATCTCACTCCGCAGTGCTGCCGGATAATAATTGGTGCTTGAGGAGGCCAGATCAGCAAAAGATGTGTTCAGCATCCGCATGATGTCCGCTGAATTATTGCTGATGATCTTGTTTGTCTTCTTGTCGACCAGGAGAGGGACCGTAAGCGCGCCGGTGTACTGGGGAAAGGTGCGTAAATAGACTTCAAAAATAAATGCGTCTCTTGGAACACCTGCTGCATCATCAAACAAGGTTTGGTCAATCTGCCATCCCTTATCCCCCATGACCGGATGCATCTCGCTGACAGAAATGATCCCCTGCAACCCCATTAATGATCGCATCACCATCACACGATGGCACCACGGACACGCATGTGATGTATAAAGATGGTAGCGATCTTCTTCCGCAGGAAACTCAGCAGCCACATTCGGTTCTATCCAGTTACGAATATCGCTGCTGATAGGGCGATAGGTTCCGTCACTACTTTTGGGTTTTTCATGCAGTTGCCCATTGATCAGCATCATAGCCATCGGACTGTCCTCTTCTTCTGAAGAGAACTTAATTGGTTTCCGATTTTATGATAATCATCTAATATGGAAACTTATTGGTGAGTAAAAGAGAACAACAAAGATAGGCAAATGGAACATATAGGTGCACTACCCGTTTTCGTAACGGTGGTTGAGCAAAAGGGATTTGCCGCTGCTGCTCGGCAACTCGGTGTCTCTAAGTCAGCTATCAGCAAGCGTATATCCTTGCTGGAGGAGCATCTTGGAGCTCGCCTTCTCCACCGCACTACTCGCAACATCAGCCTTACGGAAGCAGGAGAACTTTATTACACTCGTGCCGTAGACGCTTTGACTGCAGCGCAAGAAGCAGAAAGCGCTGTCGCACAGCTACAGGGCAAACCAAAGGGGCGACTAAAGATAAACGTTCCCATGACATTTGGCCGACTTCACATAGCTCCTCTGATCTCTAAGTTCCTCAAGAATAATCCAGAAATCAGCATTGATATGATCATGGAAGATCGCTTGGTTGATTTAGTTGATGGCGGATTTGATCTGGCAATCAGAGGAGGGCGCCTTCAGGACTCGTCCTTGATCGCTCGAAAAATAGCACCTTGCCGCAACGTGCTGGCAGCCTCTCCGGGGTATCTGGATGAGTTTGGAATGCCAGAAAACCCGGAAGATTTGCATCACCATAACTGCCTGCATTACGCATACTTTAGTGACCAGCAAGAATGGACATTAGAGGGTGCAGACGGGCCCATCAAAATCGAAGCCTCTGGAAATTTCCAGGTTAACAATGGCGACGCCCTCACAGTTGCTGTTTTAGGCGGTTGCGGAATCGGTCGACTGACCACCTTTGCAGCAGGTGATTATCTGAGATCAGGAGAATTACGCCAAGTCTTGCCGGAATACATCCTACCAACCCAAAACATGTACGCCGTCTACCCCGCCCGCCAATACCTCCCCACTAAAACCCGCAGCTTCATCGACTTCATCTCATCAGAAATCGGTGGCGATGAACCTTACTGGGATGACGGGCTCTACTCCTCCAACCTCTCAACATCAAACACCAGATAGAGCAGGTTTTTGCACCAGTGCATGACGGTTTTGCGTTCTTGTTCGTCTGCTGTGAGGGCGACGATGTTGAGGCAGGAGACGCTGATGAGGTTTTGGAGATAGGCGAGGCGGTGCGGGTTGTTTGGGAGTTGGCGGCCAAACTTTTCCTGGATACGGATGAAGCGTGCCAGAATTTGGTCCATGTGCGCTTCTTCTAGCTCTGACAGTTCTTTGGAGGAATTCATGGAGCGGCGAAGCTGCCAATGGCCTGCAGTGTTTGCTTGTGCATTGATTGCCATTTGCTCGAACATATCATCGATATAGTCCCGGATTGGCTCACTGCCATCATAGCGTGCATCCAGGTCATCCAGTCCGGTCAAAGCGTTTTCCAGCCAACGGCGAAACAGCTCATAAAGAATGGATTGCTTGTTGGGAAAGAAGTTGTAGAGCGACCCTACACTGACGCCAGCACGGCGGGCAATCTCATTGGTGTTGATCTTATCAACCTGACCTTCGCTCAGCATATCCAGTGTTGTCTGCAGGATAAGTTCGATTTTTTCTCGTGAGCGTTGTTGTTTGGCTTTCTTTCGCAAAGCGAGTGATTGCGCGTTCATGGATGGCATGGGCTGGCTGTCCTTTGTAAAGCTCGCTTTCCCGTGTTCTGCACAACAAGATTTCCGGTGGCAAGCCCTTAAGAAACAAATTAGCAGATATACTCACTGAATAACTTGACTTATAAAGTCATATTATTTATTGGAGTCAAAATCGAGTGATTGCTCAACTTTTTGGTCATTAGATCGGAAGTTGCTGTTAATTCTAAAAGTATTGAAAAATCAAATGATTGAGCTCCAACCAAATTAAACGTCAAGCCAGAAGCCAGACACCTTTGGAGCGATTATCAGTGGAATAGGTGTTTAAAACATGGGCATCCACTACAAGTCTGCGCTTCTGTCTGGCCCCTCTATTAGCTTGCTGCTGTTTGCTGGAATCGTGAATGCGCAAGAGGCGGGTCCTCCCAATCAAGATCTGGATGAAGTTGTTGTATACGGCTCTTCCGTTGCCGAAGACGCGTTGGCGCCGACCCTAGGTTATGTCCCAACTGAGACAGCGAGTGCTGGCCGTATTGGTTTGCCGATCGAGGAAACACCACGTTCTGTTTCGGTGGTTTCCTCTCAGCAGATGGAAGATCAGGGCGCCGAATCTATTGTAGATGCGATTTCCTACAGCGCTGGTGTTGTGCCTGCGATCTACGGATTTGATCTTCGTTACGATAACTATGCAATTCGTGGTTTTGAAAGCGCTGTTGGTGGGCTTAATTACCGCGATGGGTTGCCGTTGCGAATTTTTGCCTGGGGTGGCTGGAACATTGAGCCGTTTGGTGTCGAGCGCGTTGAAGTGTTGCGTGGCCCGTCCTCCGATTTGTTTGGTGCGAACCAGCCAGGCGGCCTGGTCAACACTGTCACCAAGCGCCCGCAAGAAGATTTTTCTGCGATTTTGCAAGCAACCTATGGAAACAATAACCGTAAACAACTTGCTGCAGACGTAACAGGTTCCCTCTCAGAAGGTTCTCCAATCAGCTATCGGTTGGTTGGAGTTGGCCGTTTGTCAGATACTCAAGTAGATCATGTGAATGATGACCGGTTCTATTTTGCTCCATCTATAACTGCGAAGCTTGGCGATCAAACCAAGCTTACATTGCTTGCTCAATACCAGAAAGATTTTCAGGGTGAGAGCTGGCAGATACTACCGCAACATGGAACTCTGCTCTCAAATAGTCAGGGTAGTTTCGACTACGACACATTTGCCGGTGATCCGGATCGCAAGGGGCTGAACCGTGACCAGCATTATGTTGGTTATGAGTTCGAGCATGCTTTTGCTGATAATTTGAAGGTTCTTCAAAAAGCACGTTTGGCCTACAACAAGATCAGTTATGACGGAGCCTATAATGGTGGGGCTTTGAATCTTGATGGTACGCCGGGCGTAGACACCGTTGTGTTAATTGCTAATGAGGTGGAAGAAGAAGGTTGGCAGGGTTCCGTCGATACATCGGTTCTCTATGATGCCAACTTTGGCGCGGTGGACACTCAATTCCTCTTTGGTCTTGATTTTTACAAGGGCAATTCTGATGCGGATTTAGGAAGCGGGTACACAGGCGAGAAAAATCTCTTTACTGGCAAGAAGACAAATCTTTTGCCTAGCCTTTTACCTCCTTCAAGCGCCTATCTTGTTGGTCATTACACCGGATACCAGAACCAGTCGGTTACACAAACAGGCCTCTACGCTGCCGCCAACTCAAAAATCTATGATAACTTCCGGCTCGATGTGAACTTGCGTCATGACTGGCTCGAAATGGACACCCAGAGCCTTCAAGCTCAGCCTGGGGCTGTTCGAACTCATGAAAAGACTTATGACAGAGCATTTACTGGGCGTGTTGGTCTATCATACGTGAGTGATTTTGGCCTCACTCCTTATGCAAGCTACGGAACGTCGTTTGATGCGCCGCCGTCTGGGGTTGATAACGTAACCAAGACGGTGTTTGAGCCTGAAACAGCGAGGCAAGTTGAAGTAGGTTTGAAATACTCGCCAAGCGATTTCAATGGCTTGTTCACATTAGCTGCATTCCAAATTACAAAAGACAATGCTGTGATCGCTGATCCAGAATACTTGCTTGGTAATACTCAAGTGGGCGAAGTTGTGGTCAAGGGATTGGAAGCAGAAGCGTCTGTTGAACTGTTCGATGGCTTCTCCGCTTTGGCGAGTTACTCCTACTTGAATTCTGAGATTACCAAATCTGATAAGTCAAATTTGGTTGGAAATCAGCTTGAACGTATTCCTGAGCACTCCGGTTCATTTTGGTTGAAGTATGATTTCAATGAAAGCAGTAGGCTTGATGGTCTCAGTATTGCAGCAGGAATGCGCTACTTAGGTGAGCGTTACGGTGATGTAAGAAATTCGATTGAGTTGGATCCTGTGAGCTTGTTTGATGCGTCCGTAAATTATCAATACAAGAATTTCAAAGTATCTTTGACAGGCAAAAACCTGGCGGACAAATCTTACATTAGCCACTGCGGTAAGGCTGTACTTTCCAGTTTCCCGTTGCCTGCAGGTATAGATGTGGACTCCCACAATTGCACATATGGCAAGGGACGTGAGCTGCGGTTGCAGTTGATGAGTACTTTCTAGAGCTTCTCAATCAGTAAATACGGTGATGCCACGGGCTTTTCAGTCCGTGGCTGGTTTTGTGAGAGTGACATGCAAACCATCCACGCAGGCATCAAAAAAATGAAGCTGCTGTTGTACTACACTGTGCTGTGTCTTGCCGTGCCTTTGCTGTGCCTTCAGCAGACGACAGCAGCTGAATTTCCAGCAGTGTTTGAACATCAGTACGGGACAACGACGGTCACTGCAGAGCCTAAGCGGATCGTTTCTGTCAGCTTCATTGGGCATGACTTCCTTCTGGCGTTGGGAGTGAGGCCGGTAGCGCTTCGGCGTTGGTATGGTAGCTACTCGAGTGGTGTCTGGCCTTGGGCGCAACCTGCTCTGGGGGATGCCAAGCCGACAGTCATGTGGGGTGAGATTAATGTGGAGCAGATCGCTGCTCTGAAACCTGATCTGATCCTGGGTTTGTGGTCTGGAATGACCCGTTCTCAGTACAAGATACTTTCGCAGATTGCGCCGGTTCTCGTGCCTGAAGAGCACTTCGGGGATTACGGTACGCCGTGGCAGCAGATGACGCGCACGATCGCGAAAGCTGTTGGACAACCTGAAAAAGGTGAGCAGGTGGTGCTGGATCTGGAAGCGCGCTTTGCGGCCATTAAGAAACGCAATCCGGCTTGGCTCGGCAAGTCTGCTGTGGTTGTGTGGCCGGGAGATATCGGGGCCTATCCCTCCTCAGACCTGCGAGGCCGTTTCCTGAGGGATCTTGGGTTTGTTGCCTCCGAAAAAGTAGAAGCGCTTGTTCGCAGTGATCTTTTTTATGTTCGTGTCTCGCCAGAGGATTTGGATCCGATTGATACGGATGTGCTGATCTGGCTCGACTTTGGCTCAGGTGCCTCCCAAATCAACGCTTTGCGGCTCCGACCAACAATGCGCGTCTACAATGAAGGCCGTGAGGTGGTGGCGACGCCTATGATCGCTGCTGCCCTCTCACATTCCTCACCGCTCAGTCTGAGCTTTGCTTTAGATCAGCTGGAACCACTGATCGCAGCGGCGATTGATGGCAACCCGGCAACACCTGTTGCAACTTCGGTTGAAGCAGGCATCACCCGTGCACAGCAAATGGAGGGGCAGTGATGTTTGCTGAATCCGCTCAACGAGTTGGGACTGGTGATAGTCTTGCTAACTCCGGTCAGTCTCGTGGTGGCTGGTCACTTGCGTTTGTAGCCATTTTGATTGCTTTGTCTGTGGTGTCGCTTGGTGCAGGTGTGCGGGCAGTTCCACTCTCGGCAATCAGTGATGCTTTGCTGGCAACTGATCTGAATAATCCGGATCATATTGTGATTTTGGAAATGCGTGTGCCGCGGCTCATCGGTGCGCTGTTGATTGGTGCATCTCTGGCAATGGCTGGTGCCATCATGCAGACCGTAACCCGCAACCCGCTGGCTGATCCGGGACTGTTCGGTGTGAATGCCGGTGCCTCCATGGCCGTTGTGCTTTCCATTTGGGGACTTGGCATTTCAGCTGCCGGAATGTTCATCTGGCCTGCAATGGCTGGTGCATTTGTGGTGAGCATTGCGGTGTACGGGCTTGCCAATCTGGGGCAGGGCGGTGCCAGCCCTTTGCGTATGGCTTTGGCTGGAGCTGCTGTCAGCTCGTTCCTTTTGGCATTGGTGCGCGGTGTATTGCTGGTCAGCCAGCAAACGCTGGAGACCTATCGCTTCTGGGTCGTTGGGTCACTGCAAGGTGTGAAGCCGGAAATCCTACTCCAACTCTGGCCGTTCTTTGCAGTTGGTTTTCTGGCCTGTCTTATTCTTGGGCGTTGGCTCAACGCTTTATCGCTTGGTGAGGATTTAGCGAAGTCCCTTGGCACCAAAATGGGCCTCGTCAAAGGACTGAGTTTGTTTGCCGTGGTCTGCCTTTCGGGCGGGTCCGTCGCATTGGCTGGGCCAGTCGCGTTTGTAGGGCTTATTGTGCCGCATGTTGCACGACGTTTTAGTGGAGCGGACAGCGCTTGGTTGCTGCTGTTCTCAGCTCTGCTGGGCGCGCTATTTGTGCTTTCGGGAGATATCCTTGGCCGAATAGTGCTCGAAGGCCGCGAGTTGCAAATTGGGGTCACAGTGGCCTTGGTCGGTGGCCCGTTCTTCATCTACCTCATCAGAAAAACAAGGATGATGTCTCCATGAAATTGCTCAGTCATCATCTCGTCATTCCGCTACCCGGTGGTGCATTGCTCATGCGCAAGCGCAGCGCTGTGGTTGGTATAGTCTTGCTAACACTCAGCCTTATTTCGGTGATTGCTGCGCTTTGGCTTGGAGCCTATCCCATCGCGGCAAGCCGCATCCTTCCGCTGTTTTTCAGCGGGGAGGGCGGTGTAGACCAGCTCATCCTGCTGGATGTGCGGATGCCGCGTATTCTCGTTGGGGTGTTTGTGGGCGGTCTTATGGGCATGTCCGGTGCAATCTTTCAGGCACTTATGCGCAACCCGTTGGCATCACCAGATGTGCTCGGGTTCAATGCAGGTGCTGCGTTTGGCGCATTACTGACGATCTTCCTGTTTGGATCGGCCGCCTACGTGTTCTGGGGTGCTGTGGCTGGTGGTGTGCTGACGGCGCTTCTTGTTGTTGCACTGTCCTGGCACCGCGGCTTGGATCTGTTCCGGTTGATCATGGTTGGCATTGGTATTGGGTTCACCTTGCTGGCATGCGCTGACTTCCTCATGTCGCAGCTTGATATTCAGCGCGCATCTGACATGGCCAAGTGGCTTGTTGGCAGCCTTGGGCAAGTGCAGCGCGAAGATATTGCTCCTGTTGCTGTTGCATTTGTGGCTTTGGGCTCACTGGGTATTGTGTTGCAGTACTTTTTGGACAGGCTCGCCTTTGATGAGGATCTGGCAACCGGGCTTGGTCTTAAAGTGAATGGCCTTCGACTGCTCATGGTTGCTGTTGCTGTGGTCATGACCGCGACAGCTGTCGCGGTTGCTGGCCCAATTCCCTTTGTGGCGTTCGTCTCCGGCCCCATAGCACGTCAGCTTTCCCGGACTCCATCATCAGCGCTCATCCTTGCTGCTGGGATTGGCATTCTCGTCACTTTGTTATCTGACACCGCAGCACGCACATTGGTTGCAGCCTTCCAAATGCCAACCGGTGTTTTTACAGCTCTGATCGGTGCTCCCTATCTCATTTGGTTGCTTGCCCGGCAGGCGAAACGGAACCTCATCTAATGCTTGATCCTAAAGAACACACACCGTTAGAGGCCAGGGGTCTTGGGCTTTCGTTTGGATCTCATAGTGTCCTGAAAGACTTTAACCTGACTATTCCAAAGGGGCAGATCTCTGTCGTAATCGGCCCCAATGCCTGCGGAAAATCAACGCTTCTACGATCATTAGCCCGGCTGGAAAGGCCGAGTGCTGGCACTGTATTGCTGGATGGCAAATCCATCCATAAGCAGCCCACCCGCGAGGTTGCCAAGCGTCTTGGCATATTGCCCCAGATGCCTGTCGCGCCTGAAGGTATCACCGTCGGTGATCTGGTAAGCCGAGGCCGCACGCCTCACCAGTCTGTTTGGCGCCAATGGTCCCGGCAGGACGAAGTGGCCATTCAAAATGCGATGGATATGACAAAAGTGACTGAGCTGCGAGACAAGCCTTTCAGCTCGTTGTCAGGTGGGCAGCGTCAACGTGTGTGGATTGCGATGGCTCTGGCACAGGAGACCGATCTGCTGTTGCTGGATGAACCAACAACCTTTCTTGATCTCGCCCACCAGATTGAACTGCTTGAGCTGTTGAAGCGATGCAATGGAGAACAGCAGATGACAATCGTTGCTGTGTTGCACGATATCAACCTCGCAGCGCGCTATGCCCACCATCTCATCGTGATGAAGGGTGGGCAGATTGAAGCGCAGGGCAATGCAGCCGAGGTCATCACACAAGACATCATGAAATCAACCTTCGGTCTGGAATGCTACGTGATGCCCGATCCGGTGAAGGGAACCCCGCTGGTTGTTCCAGCTTGATGCCAACAATATTTCGATAAAACAAGACGAGCACTTTGATGACAACCACTGCAACAGAACTTCATAGGATCGAAAGCCTCATTCCCGGTATCGAGTTTGCCAAAGCCATTGAGCTTTTTGCTGCCGAAGCAAAGCTCCATAATCTGACGCTGGAAGAAATTACCAGTTCCCATTACTGCGTGAATTCTCCTGTCGGAATGGTTGAGTTTCTGAAGGCAGATACAGAGGCGAAGCTGGTGATTTCAGCACCATCTCAAGAGGCACTGCATCTGGTCAAAGAGAGTGTCGAGCATCTTATTGGCCACATTGACATAAACATTCCACCTCAGATGGTCTGGAGCGGGGATTTTACAGCAGGCGTTCACCCGCCCAACTTTCTCGAAGTTCAGGTTGTCAGAACAGCGGCTTTCAGCTCCAATTTCATACGGGTAACCGTTGCAGCGAAGGGAATTGAGCGCTTCTTTGAAGGTGGGTTGCACTTCCGTCTGTTGTTCTCGAAAAATCTGGGTTTTGAAGCCAGATGGCCCTATTGGGATGACAAAGGCCGCACGGTCTGGCCTGAGGGTGATTATGAATTGATGCGCCCTGTCTACACTGTTCGCCAGTTCGATAAGTCAGCACAGACTATCGACTTTGATGTTTTCCTGCATGAAGGCGGGCCGACAGCGGAGTGGGCAGCTCGCGTTAACGAAGGGGACAAGGTTGGTCTGCTTGGCCCTGGTGGCGGGTGGATTCCGGAGGCCAAGTATCTGTTGTTGGCTGGCGATGAAACAGCCATTCCAGCTATCTCACGCATTCTCGAAAGTTCTCCTGCAGGTACGAAAGGTGCGGTGATCATCAGTGTTTCAAAAAAAGGTATGGAAGCACCAATCCCGTTGCCTGAGACCATGAGCCTTAAGTGGGTTTATCGGGATACTCATGGTCATGACGGACTATTTTATGCTGCAAAACGAGTAGAAATTCCTGAGGTTCAGGAGGCATTCCTCTGGTTTGCTGCGGAAAAGAAAACTGCCAAGAAAGCGCGCAAGTATTTCCGTAATGAAGTTGGTTTCAAAGCCGATAATTGCTACATCGCGGGGTTTTGGGAGGAGCAGTAAGCTTCTCCTAAAACCCAAAGAGCTTTGCGCCTTGGTAAAACAGGAATGAGACCAGCCAGGCATAGCTTAGAGACAAGATCAGCGAGAAACTGGTGAACTGCCAAGACTTTCCTTCTGAATGCACTGTCGCAATGGTTGTTAGACAAGGCGTGTAAAGCAGGCAGAACAAGCAGAAACTATAGGCTTCCAGCGGTGTTACACTCATCGAAATGGCTTGAGAAACACCGCTGGCAGATAATGCGTAGATTGTAGACAAAGATCCGATGACGATCTCTTTGGCGATGAAACCGAAGATCAGTGCCAGAGTGAGATATGGATTGATGCCGATTGGCTCCATGATCGGCTGAAGTAAGACACCTAGCTGACCACCATAGGTGCTCAATCCTTCCGCGCCAACTGGTAGGTTCGTCAATAACCAAACCAGAATGCAGCCGATGATAATGAACCGTGAAGCTCTTCTGATGAACTCACGCACCTCACCCCAACCTCTGAGTAAAACCTGTTTGACTGTCGGAATTCGATAGGGGGGTATCTCCAACAAGAAGGGTTCCTGGCTCTTGAACTGCTTGGAAAAACTGAAGATGGCAGCCGTTGAAAAAGCAGCGAGGAAGCTGATCACATAAAAGGAGAATAACACTAGTGCACCTTTGGAACTGGGAAAGGTGGCGCTGATGATAAACACGAACACAGCTAGGCGCGCAGAGCAGAGCGAAAATGGAATAACCAGCATTGCCAGCAGACGCAACGAGCGGGTGCGCATGACCCGCGTGCCCATTAATGCAGGTACATTGCAGCCAAATCCCATCATTTGCATCACAAAAGCGCGGCCATCCAGCCCAACGCGGCGCATCAGAGCATCCATCAAAAAGGCAGCACGCGCCAGATACCCGCTATCTTCAACAGCGGCCATGCAAAAGAAGAAGAGCACAAGAAGCGGCACAAATGATGCGACCGTCGACAGACCAAGCCATATGCCATTGATCAGGAAGCTATTGAGCCAGACAGGCGCCCAGGCCAAACTCGGCTCCAGCAGTATCGTTTGTACCCAGTCAGCACCTCGGCTCACAAGATCCTGAGAGGGAAGGCCGATCTCCCAAATCACGGAGAAGATAACCAGCATGCTGAGGAAGAACATAGGCAAGCCCAGCAGCGGATGCAAAAACAGCTGATCCAGCTTTTCTGTCAGTGTTTTCGGCCAGATTTTGGGAAGAGTCACGCAACCTTTCAAAGCATCATCGAGCGTTTCCTCAGTCATCAGTGTTTTGAACAGCGAGTCATAGTCCGCCAGAACCGGCTTGCTGGCAAAGTCAGAGCTTAAACTGTCCGAGATTTGTTTCATGGCATCGTCAAAGCCGGTGCCGTATTTGGCGCTGATCAAAGCCACAGGCATCTTGAGAGAATTCTGCAACTGCTCAAGATCAAACGTGATACCGAGCTTATGAGCTTCATCGCACATGTTGAGCATGACAACAGAAGGCAGTCCCAGCGCCTTCACCTGCAAAGGCATCAGGATCTGTCGTTCAATCTGCGCTGCATTGATAACGATGATAACCAGATCAATCGGAAATTTTGTCAAAAACCGGTTCACGACGGCTTCGTCTTCAGATCCACCTTCCAGATTATAAATACCCGGCAGATCAACATATTCCACGTTTCGCCCTACTAAAGGCACACGCGCACGCATTACATTAACGGTGATGCCTGGCCAGTTGCCAACGGAGGCGCGGGCATTGGTGATGCGATTAAACAGCATGGATTTGCCAGTGTTTGGCTGACCGATAAGTGCAATACGTGGGGTACTCTGGGCACCTGTCTCAGGCCGAGGGTTCATCGCCTTTGATCTCCTCCACAACAACGCAACGTGCTTCAGAACGTCGGATCGCAACCTGTGTTACCTGATTGACACGAAGCAACATGGGGCCACCCAACCAAGCCAGCCGCATAACGCTGACTTCCTTTCCAATGTTGATCCCCAGCGCGTTCAGGCGAACGACCAGAGCGCGTCCATCAGATGTTTCCTCGCTCTCGATTTCTCGCACAATGGCTCTTTCGCCTTTGAGAAGGTGATCGAGACTGCGTGTTTTCGGTGCATTGCTCATAATCTGTTCTTGGAGCGTTGGGGTGAAGTTGAGGTTTAAACTCATAAATACGCAAGCTCCTCTCAGCAAACTGGTTAGAAGCGTGTTGCCGCTGGCTTGAAAACTTAGCTAAAGCAGAAATTATTGTAGTTTCCCCGTAAGATCTAATTGCGAATAACTTGCAAGTAGTGATTGAAAATATGAATGTAATTCTCTAGTTAAAAATCATTAGTTGGTTAGCCAGAACGACTCGTTCGAGCCAGGCCGTTGAGTGCTAGGTAGAAAATGGCTAACGACAGCAGTGCCCATATTGCAGGGCAGGCGCGCGCAACTTCACACAACGAGCAAGGTGATCGTACAGCCCGTTCAGTCATTATCGTGCTGGCAGGGCTTTATGTGGCTCAGGCTATTCCGGTTTATCTTGTCGCTGCGGCCATGCCGGCGATCTTCCGCGCACAAGGCATCAGTCTTGTCAGCATTGGCTCTATGGCACTTTTGATGCTGCCCTGGGTTGTCAAGTTTCTCTGGGCGCCAATTGTTGACCGTTATTCCTTCGCTGCCTTTGGAAGACGCCGAAGCTGGATCATCCCGATGCAGCTTATCTCCGTGGGCATCATCACTTACCTTTCAACACTCAATGTCGCCGAGCAACTGCACATCCTGTTTCCATTACTGATGGTTCTGGCGCTGTCCTCCTCTACACAGGACATTGCAACAGATGGCTTTGCCGTTGAACACCTCGCCCCGAAAGACCAACCTCTTGGCAATGCAGTCCAGGGAGGCAGTGTTGCCGCAGGCGTGCTGATCGGTGGTTCTCTGTCTCTGTTCCTGCATGATCTGTGGGGGTGGAGCTTTGCTCTTAAAACAGCTGCTGGCCTGTCATTTCTCACTTTGCTGCCACTGCTCTTCTTCAAGGAAAACCCACGGAAAGACAAAGGTGTCGATGGAGAAAGCAAGCCACGGCCATCGATCATTGGATTTGTAAAGCGCAACAACACGTTGATGCTGTTGTTTTTTGCACTGCTGTTCCGCCTGCCTGAGGGGCTCGTCAAAGGCGTTGAGCAAGCGTTTCTGGTGGACTTCGGCTTTTCTCTTTCTCAGATCGGATTGGTTAGCGGAGGTGCAGCCGCTTGCGTTGGCTTGGGCGGTTCAGCGATTGCTGTGGTGCTGATCAAACGAGCCGGCCTGATGCAGTTCCTCTGGCTTATTGGCACTTTGAGGACTTTGTGTTTCCTCGGCTATGCATCTGTAGCTTTGCTGGACTATCGCGGTGTCGCAGTGCTCGTTGGCCTTTCAGCCGCCAACACCTTCATCCGCTACATGGAAATCGTCGGTCTTTACAGCGCATTCATGCGCGTCAGTTCGCTCAAGCAAGCTGGTACCGACTTCACCATTCTCAGCTGCGCAAATCTATTCGTCTACATGCTGGGTAGCGTAGCTGCTGGCTTTATCGCGCAGCATTCCGGCTACGGCATCCTCTTCTCGCTCGCAACTGTCTGCTCAGTCGCAGGCATTCTGGCAAGCATGCACTTCTTCAAAAAAGCATCCATCGGCAAGGGGCAACAAACTGCCGAAGATGCAGATCTTTCAACAACATCACCGATAAAAACTTAGGGGGCAATATGAAACGCGTCGCTATGGGGAACAAAGGTTCCTTCGCGCGAGTGCTACTGTGCACTGTCGCGCCTTTCGCAATGTTTCAAACAACATCCACCGCAACCGCACAGGATGCCATCGAAGACGACACCGACCTAACCGTCGTCGTAACCGCCAGCCGCACCGAGGAATCCATCTCCTCCATCCCAGGCACGGTGCAGGTGATCTCTGGTGAGGAACTACAGCAAGCCGTCGCTGCCAATGGGGATATCACGACTGCGTTGGGGCGTTACATTCCGGGCTTGAATCTCAGCAATGATACACTAAGCGGATTAGGGGAAACTTTCCGCGGGCGCTCGTTGCAAGTACTGGTAAATGGCAGCCCGCGCACATCTTCGCTGCGTAAAGTGAATCGCGTTCTAAGCCTCATTGATGCAGATAGTATTGAACGCATTGAAATTATTAACGGTGCAAGTGCTGTTTATGGTGACGGTGGTACAGGCGGTATCATCAATGTCATCACTAAGAGTGCCGATAAAGAGGGCTTCAGTGGGTCTTTCTCCACGACCATCTCTGCAAGTGAGCGCAATATTAAGGATAGTGCGCACGTGCTCACGAGTGCTGAGGCTGGATACCGGAAAGATGGCAAGAGCATTCAACTGAATGGCCAGTTCAAAAACACGGGTGATTTGTTTGCCGGAAACGGCACGCGCGTACCAGAAGACCCGGCAACTGGGCAGGGTGGTGGCTCTGGTATCGAGCAATACAATATCTCTGGTCGTGTTGGTTTTGAAGCTGAGCGATTTGATGTCTCGATTTACGCCAATCTGCTCAAAATGGAGCAAGATATCGAGTTCTATTCCGATTTCACATCGGACCCGGTTTCTCAAAACACCAGCGATCCCTACAAAGGGCTGAGCCCGATGGAAGACGCCAAGAACCTGACCGCGACATTAAATGTCTACGATCTGGGGCTTTTCGGTGATGCCAATGTAGAACTTTTTTACAACGATACTGAAAGACGTTCGGCTTTGGTTCCATTAAGTGACGCTAATCCGTTCACTTATTCTCCAGATCCGGACCGTTCTCAAAACTCAGTATTCATGAAGCAGGTTGGAGTTCGCACAACATTTGATCGCGATCTCAGTAACTTCTACGAAGGGTTGGAGTTCAGCTACGGGGGCGACTTTACCTACGAAGATGTGACCCAGAAGCTACCTGATGGCCGTGATATCATTGGACCAATGGAGCAAAACTCCTTTGCAGTCTTTGGACAGCTCAAAGTCCCTCTCGGAGAGATGTTCGAACTGCGCGGTGGTCTTCGTTATCAACGCTATGATTTGAGCGTGGGTGATTACACACGACCTGCTGGCACTTATTACTATCAAGGTCGGCATATCCCTGTTGCAGAAGCAAGTGTCAAAGGTGGGGATGCAGTTTATGATGCTACGGTCTTTAATCTCGGCGGTGTGATGCATCTTAATGATAATCTGGATTTGTTTGCAGGTTTTTCTCAAGGGTTCTCTGTACCAGATGTCGGAGGTTTCACTCGTCGGTCTCTGGACAACACAAACCCGGGTCGTACAGAATTCGACTTTTCTGATTTGAAGCCAGAGGCAGCCATCGTCAACAACTATGAAGTGGGTACGCGCTTCAATGATGGCAAATATTCCCTTGCTGCTTCTGTTTATCTCTCAACAACGGATAAAGGTCTCACATTCAACCCATCTGCAAGCGCTCTAAGGCAGAGAAAAGAACGCATTTGGGGAGCTGAGCTCAATGCAAAAGCCGCTGTAAATGCAAATTGGAGCCTTGGAACTATTCTCGCCTACAAAGAAGGTGTTTATGATTATGATGAGGATGGCGACCTTGACGACGCGTTGCCGAATAATCGCATCGGTTCCCCATTCCAGGCGACCCTTTATACAGACTACCGCTTTGAGAATGGCTTGAGTTTTCATGGTGAAGCAATCTACGGCTCGGGGCGAGATGTTGATGACGGGAACCCGCAGTCAGAAGATCTAAAGCTGAAGCAGACATTCACTGTCAATGCAGGCGCCAAATACGCTGCAGATTTTGGGACTGTAAAGTTTGGTGTAGAAAATGTGTTTGATACCAAGCAGATCAATGTAACGGCAAGCTCTGGCCGCAACCGCAACGTCCTAGCCGAAGGCCGCCGTGTCTTCTTGCAGTACACCAAGACGTTTTAAGTTATGCAAATGTTAGGCAGGGCTCTGCCTTGCTTGCAGGTCCATCTGATAAATACAAAAAACAGCGCAGGGACTAGAGGTCCTGCGCTGTTTTTGCTTTAGCGAGTAGAGTGAGGGTTACTCGCCGGGTTCGAGTACGTCTTCGTGGTCAACGACTTTCCCTTTCACCTTCATCCAGACTGCTGAGGCAATCAGCAGGGCTGCGAGGATGCCGCCGATGGTGGAGACTGTCATTGGCAGGCCGAATCCAAGTTTGGTGGAGTTCAGCAGGAAGGTCACAACAACGGTAGTCATGAAGGTTGCCGGAATGGTGCAGATCCAATGCAGCTTGTTATGGCGCAGCAGATAGGCAGCAGCAGTCCACAACATCAGTGCGGCAGTTGCTTGATTGGCAACGCCGAAGTAACGCCAGATCACTCCGAAATCCACCTGAGTCAGGAGTGCACCGCCAACGAACAGTGGGATTGCCAGCAACAAACGCTTTGGCATCTGGTTCTGTGGCATGTTGAAGAACTCAGCCAGGATCAGACGTGCTGAACGGAAAGCGGTGTCACCAGAGGTGATCGGCAGGACGATAACACCGAGTACTGCGAGGAAGCCACCAAACGTGCCCAGAAGACCGTTGGATGCTTCGTAAACAAGGTTCGCAGGATTGCCGCCCATGCCTTCAGAAAGGCCTTCAACGCCGCCGAAGAAGGACAGAGCAATCGCACACCAGATAATCGCGATCACGCCTTCACCAATCATCGCACCATAAAAGACGAAGCGACCATTTTGTTCATTCTCCATGCAGCGCGCCATCAGTGGAGACTGAGTGGCATGGAAGCCGGAGATCGCACCACAAGCGATAGTGATGAATAGAGCAGGCCAAAGTGGCATGTCATTCGGGTTCAGGTTCTGGAAGAAGTCACCAGCTTCAACGCCCGGCAACATGGAATGTTCGCTGGACAGCAGCAAAGCGACGGTCAAACCCACAGACATAAACACCAGCAGAGCCCCGAAGAACGGGTAGAAGCGTCCGATGATCTTGTCGACAGGAACGATGGTTGCGATCAGGTAGTATGCGAAGATGCAAACCAGGAAGATTGTAACATCAACACCGGT
This sequence comes from Pseudovibrio sp. Ad46, assembly GCF_001623065.1. Classification (NCBI taxonomy): domain Bacteria; kingdom Pseudomonadati; phylum Pseudomonadota; class Alphaproteobacteria; order Hyphomicrobiales; family Stappiaceae; genus Pseudovibrio; species Pseudovibrio sp. Ad46. Next base: position 153,446 of record NZ_LMCG01000027.1, read on the forward strand.
CAGGCGGCCGAGCAGGCTTGCTGGAGCAGACACAAACACCACGCCCACCAGCAGAAGCAATACAATTGCAAAGATGTTCATGAAGTGCTTTGCGCCGCTGCCGAGGTACTTGCCAGCAAGGTTCGGGACGGATTGCCCTTTGTTGCGAACGGACAGCATGCCGGAGAAATAATCATGCACTGCACCTGCAAAGATGCAGCCAAAAACGATCCAGAGCATTGCTGCCGGACCATACAGGGCGCCAAGGATCGGGCCAAAGATTGGTCCAACGCCTGCAATGTTCAACAATTGAACCAGATAGACTTTTTTGGTGGACATCGGCACATAATCGACACCGTCAGTATGTGCGTGGGCAGGTGTCTGGCGTGCGGGCTTAATCCCGAAAACCTTCTCGACAAACATGCCATAGATAAAATAGCCGCCGAACAGCAGGCCAATACTCAAGAGAAACCAGGACATCTTTCTTCCTCCACAAATCTCTGGGAGCGATTAAACTGGTTTCAAGGGCAAGTTGCTGAGGTTTCAGCTAAGCGGCAGTTGAGGCGGGGTGAGCGGCAATTAAAACAAATAAGCGGTTAATTGAGACGCGACAGTTTCACGTAAATTTGAAGCGATCCAACGGCTAAGTGTATATACGCACTCATGAATATCCAAAATGCTGCTTCAGGCTTTTTAGATATCGACGTGAAACTGGGATCTTGGTTCCGCTGTGCGTCACCACTTCCGCTCCCGTTTCCTGCAACACAATCTCCGAAATCGCATCTGGTGAGACAAGGTACTGGCGGTGACAGCGGGCCAATGCGGTTCTTTGTTCCAGCACTTTAAGGGTAAGGTGTGTGTGCACATAAGACTCTGCTGTCGCCACATGGATTCCAGACAGGTCGCTAAATACATATTCAACGGCAGTCACCGGAACAACCTTCAGCTTGTTTCCAAGATAGCAGGGGAGGTGTTGAAGTTCCTGAGGAGTGATTTCTTCCATCAGTTGCGGACGCAGATCAGACCGGACACGGCCAAGCGTCTTGGCGAGCCGGTCTTCTTCAACTGGTTTGAGCAGATAATCAAAAGCATGATGCTCAAATGCTTTGATGGCATACTCGTCGTAGGCGGTAGAGAACACGATACGCGGCATGGTTTCCGGGTCCAGCATGCCAATCATTTCCATGCCAGAGATCCGTGGCATCTGAATGTCGAGAAACACCAGTTGTGGCTTGTGTTTGTTTATAAACCCAAGAGCATCAATAGCATTACTGCATTCGCCGAGTACCTCAATGCCATCGGCCCCAGCGAGCAAGTCTTTCAGCTCCTCACGAGCGTATGGTTCATCATCGACAATCAGACAACTAATCATTGAGCTGCTTCCAACATAGGAGCGGGGAGTAGGATTGAAACACGGGTGAAGGCGTCTTCTTTCCATTCAATATGCAGGCCATATTCCTCACCCCATTGTTTTTTCAAGCGTTTGTCGACCAATGAAACACCAAGTCCTTCGCGATTTTGCGGTGGCACATATAGCCCGGCATCATCTTCCACCCGCAGTTCCACCTGCTCATTGCTCAGGGCCCCGCTAATTCGAACACATCCACCGTCAATGCTTTGCGAAATACCATGCTTGATGGCGTTTTCAATGAGTGGCTGTAACGTAAACGCCGGAATTTTCAGAGACAGCAGTTCAACTGGGACATCCAACTCAACATCCAGTTTGTCCGGGAAACGAGCTTTCTCAATCGCCAGATACGCATCCACGTGGTCCAGTTCTTCACCAAGTGTGACAAGGCCTGAGGTGCGCTTCAGGTTAATGCGCAAAAACTTGGAAAGTTGCAGCAGCAATTCCCGTGCTTTCTCCGCATCCCGCTTTGTGATGATTGCGATTGTATTGAGCGTATTGAACAAGAAGTGCGGGTTCACCTGCGCTTGCAGCAACTTCAACTCAGCCCGTGTTAAAAGGCTCTGCTTTTCTTCCAGCTCACCATAAAGGATCTGGTTGGAAAGAAGCTTTGCAATGCCCTCACCAAGTGTTCGGTTGATATTCAGGAACAGCTTGTTCTTCTGCTCGTAAAGCTTGATTGTACCAATTACTTCGGAGTCGCTGTGTAGCGGAATAACAAGGCAGGACCCCAACTTGCAGGCAGATGACAGAGAACAGCCATAGGGCTCTTCAACACCATCTGCATACATAACCTTGTTTTGCTCAATGGCATCAAGAGTCAGCTGAGAGGAGATCTCTGTTCCCGGTTTGTGATGATCCGATCCCATACCAATAAATGCGAGCAGTTTGGTGCGGTCCGTAATTGCAACAGCCCCTACATTCGTCTCGTCTTTCACAATCTGGGCAACTTTGCCGCCAGAGACTTCATTCAGCCCCTTGGCCAAAACCCCAACACAGCGCTCGGCAATCTTTAATGCCTGACTGGAAAAAGCTGATGACAGTTTATCAAACATCGTCTTCTGATCGCGAACAATGCTCATAAAAAACGCTGCGCCAAGTGAATTGACGAACAGCATTGGAGGCGCAATTTGCTGCACCAACGCAAGAGCCTGATCAAATGGCCGGGCAACAATCAGGATAATGAGCATCTGTACAACTTCCGCCACAAAGGTGAGGCCAAACACAAACATCGGGCGAAACAGCAACGCACGCTTGTTATGCGTGCGTAAATAAAACGCAGTCATCCCGGCCAGTAGGCCTTCTGAGGTGGTTGAGATCGCACAGGCCAGATCAGTGAACCCACCAAAACCGTAGCGGTGCAAACCACCCGTCAATCCAATCAGAAAACCTGTGACCGGACCACCCAAAAGACCACCCAAGACCGCACCCATGGCACGCGTATTGGCAATAGCCCCATCGACTTGCTCACCAAACGTCGTAGCAATCACACAAAAGCCAGAGAACACCAGATAGATAAGTACCTTGTGCGGTAGGCGAGGGGCGTCTTCCGTAAAGATCTTAAACAGCGGCGTTTTGCTGACCATATAAACGATCACCAAATACACACACATTTGCTGCAGCAGATGAAGAATGAGGGCCATTTGTTGGCTTTACTATTGTTTCTTGAATAAGCCCCAAAAGTGTACCGCCTCACAACAGATTTTCAATCCACCAAGCAGAACACAAACACCCAATTATACTATCCCTAAGATTTTGATATATTTGAGTTATTAAACCTAACCAGCGAAACGCGCGCAATTGTCGCAAGACGCAAACCAGCACTAAAAGTCCGGATGAAGGCAAGGCTATCTGAATAGTTGCTTTGTCAGGATCTCATGCTTGGAGATCAATCTAAGTGTGGCGGTATAAAATAGTTTGTAATGATGACGGAGTGTCCGTCGTCAAAGATAGTTGGACAAAATTGGCTTTCGAGTAATGGAGTGTCTGGCCCTTTTGCGTGTTAATGTTATGCGGCTTGAGCGTGGTAGCGTAAGCGGCGATTTGCTGAGTTTTGCGTTTAATCATCTGCCAATTTTGTAGGATCTGCTTATCTCTCCCTAGGTAAGTATCGGCCGGTGTCACATTGCCAAGGCTCTCGTGGTAGCTATGGTGATTTTAGTGTTCGACAAAGTTCCTGATTTGCGCTTCCAAGTCCTCTGACATGGGTAGTTTTCTAGCAAAATGCGGTTCTTCATGGTCTGGTGCCAACGTTCAATCTTACCTTGGGTTGGTGGATGATACGGCGCTCCCCACACATGCTTCATACTCTTCCTTTCCAGCCAATCGGCCAGATCCGACGAGACGTTAGAGCTGCCATTGTCAGAAAGCAGTCGTGGACGATGCATGACCTTTGGCTGCTCGCAACCTGAAGCATCGAGTGCGAGCTGAAGGGTGTCGGTGACATCCTCGGACTTCATTGTGGTGCATAGCTTCCAGGAGATGATGTAGCGGGAGTAATCGTCAAGAACGGTTGAAAGGTAAAACCAACCCCAGCCGATAATCTTGAAGTAGGTGAAATCGGTTTGCCACTGCTGGTTCGGTGCTGTAGTCTTGTCCTTGAACTCATCGGCGGCCTTGATGACCACATAAGGCTGGGGAGGTGATCAGGTCCTGCGCCTTCAGCAGTTGGTAAACGGAAGCTTCTGAAATAAAATTGTCTTTCGTATCTGTAAAACGAACTGCAAGCTCGTGCGGTGACAGATCTGGCTCGTCTAGCGCCAATTTTTGCTCTCATCGGGAATACGGTTCCATACTTTGGATGGCTTTGATACCCGCTCCTCCAGCGCTTCAACGCCGCCTTCCAGGTAGCGATCATATCAAGTATAGAAGGTCGAACGCGGGATACCCAGAAGCGCCAGCGTGCGCTTGATTGGTTGATGAGATCCTTCAACCAGCCGGATAATCTCTAGCTTCTCTTGGGTGGGATACCTCATTCGTCGTCTCCCCCATCCTCGAGCATGTTTTTTTTAATAAGGTGCAGTTCCAGAGCCTGCTCGGCAACCTCTTCTTTGAGGCGCGTGCCTCATTACGCAACTGCTTTACTTCACCAGTGTTCGCCTGACGGACAGTATCAACAGCAAGCCGCTTCTTGCCAGCTTCCAGAAACTCTTTCGACCAGCTGTAATACAGTCCCTATGAGATGCCTTCCTATCGGCATAACTCAGCAATACTGTCATCACCGCGCAATCCTGCGAGCACAATACGGATCTTGTTTTCGGTGGAATAGCGCTTGCGGGTTTTACGGCGAATGTCTTTGACCGCCTTCTCAGCTGCAGCGCTGGGGTTCTTGTATTTTGCTCCATTGTTCACTCCTAATCTAGTGAACATGGGTCAAAACACTCTCCTACTCAAACTCACCCATCTGTTCATATGGCTTCGGCGGGGAACAGTTGGACTTAGTTTAGTTTTGTGCAAAGCCTTTTGCCACTCTGAGCAAGATAGCCCTGTTATCGGTGTTGAGGATCAAAAAGATCTCAGCAGCCTCGTCCACCTCAGGCAGCACTGTTTTGCTGGTGGTGATGTAACTGGGACAAACTCCTAAGGCTTCATAAAATGCAATGAAATTGAGACCATCGCCTATTTAGCTTGGTTATGAGGAGGCCTCCCGCGGCTCTGTTTGTGGGCGTAATTCTGCTATGTAATCGTTCCATAAACTGAATGCATCAGCGCGTGCATGGCGGTACGAGTTGGCTGAAAGGCGGTGGCGTTTCGGTCGGAAAATAGCTGCAACCTGATGTGCGCGAATAGAAATCTCTGTTCTTGCTGCGTAGGCTTAAAGTGGCCCATGATCTTTTCCCGTTGTCGCGTACGATGATACGAAGCCTCTGCACGGTTGTTCAAGCCATTGTGCGCCCGGTTGCTCAAGACCTAGTGCGATCTCTTGTCTGGCTGCCCCGTAGGAGCCAAGCTTGTCCTTCATCAGAACGTGCGGCATGCTCCAACGCCTGAAAACTTATAAAAGAAGGGTTTGGCTAACTTTTTGTCACTACACGCTTGCGAAAGGATATCAAGAGTATCGCCATTCCCGTCTACAGCCCGCCACAGCCAATAGGTAACGCCGTTGACCTTGATGACACCTTCATCAAGGTGCAACTAACATTGGCTGCTCGGTCCTTCTGGATTTTTCCGGCAAAGACGTGCCCAAACTTGTGTACTCAGTTCCAAATAGTCTCATAGCTAAGCACTATTCCCTGCGCTGCTAAAAGATCTTCAACATTACGCAGGCTTATGGCGAACGGATGATAGGCCCAAACCGCTTAGCCAATGATACAGCGTGAGAAACAATAGTCTTTGAGACGAGGAAAAGCGTCAAGATAAAGCATAGTGATGAACTACCCGAAGCAGCTAAAAGCAAGAAGGTGGGAGTGCTTGGCATCAATCTAGAGGGTAGGCTTCTGCAATCGGCAAGCGCCATCTAACGGCTTACACATTTAAGCGTTCTCCAGGCCTCACTTTACCGCAACGAAGCTGACAAAATCCACCTACACGGCGTCCGCTTAACGTTGTGAAGCTTCAGAGCCTGCGCCAGGTTAAGCGTCTTTGTTGGGTTTGGAACTTACAAACTATGGCCGCCATCAACAGGCTCCAGCAGTTCGATCATGTTTCCAAATGGGTCATGGACCTTCTTGCGGTAGTGGCCGAAGAGGATGGTGTCATCCGTTACCGTGACAGACGCTGCCCGTAGGTTCTTCGCCAAAGCTGCCAGATCATCGACAACAAGTCCTGGGTGGCCAACTGTTACTGGCGCAAATGGTTCACTGCCGAGCAAATGCAAATTGACAGAACCTGATGAGAACCAACATCCGGCATGGCTACTCGCTTCTTGAGGGCGTTCTATTTCTTTAAACCCTAGTAAGGTGCCATAAAACCGCCTAGCATCTTCAACGCCATCAGGTGGGATCGGCAGCGCGAGATGCTGCATGAGCAGTACCGTCATATTCAGATCCTTTGCGTCTGCATCCACAACGACCTTCTTATCAAACTACAATATGAGTTAGCTTTCTAAATTGGCGATAATTTAAACAAGTGTAAGCTGAAAAGCCAAGTGCGCACGAAGAGCTTGCTTGGCTCATCAACTTATGCGGTTAGGGCTTTGTCGCACGGCCAACCGCAAAGATTAACCCAGACATCTATGGAATGTCTGGGATACGTCGTCGTTCGTTTACCGGTTTGCGACTTGGCAAGCGGTAACCATCAAGACCAACAGTCATGTTTGCCGTCTAAACACGCCGGACAGATGACCGCATATGATTATTGCTCAAATCAGATCAATATGCCTCGCAAGGCAGAAGTCACTCACATGGAACACTCGCTCAGCCTCTCACTGCCGGTAACTAAGGTGCCCTTATAACCTCGCATGCGTTCACTCATAACATCAGGGGCTCTCAACTCGAACACTCGATAAAGCTTTGACAAGTGCCAGGATCTCATCGGCAAAGTTGTCCGATTGAACTGGACGGTTATGGAAAACAGTTCGGTTGAGAAGTATTGCTGGTACGAGCTCTGCTAGTAGATCCAATTGAGGATGATCAGAACCCAATAGCCTGGCAAAAAGCTGGCGAAGTGGTTTATCGTCATATCGATCACGAATAGCGTCAGCAATACCCTTATCTTCCCTCAATGCTGAGATGACTCCGGGAAGTAAATCTGGTTTTGAAGCATAAAACTCAGTTTTCTCCCGAATAACAGATGCCAAATCTGCTGCGGCGTCATCACTGGAGGGAAGTGGAGGGTCAGGAAAAGCGCGAATAGCGTCAGTTACTAAGGCTTCTTTTGTTTCCCACCTTCGGTATATCGTACCGAGCCCACTTCCGGCTTTTTCTGCAACATCCTGAACTCGAAGTTTATCGAACCCATGTTCGATAATTAACTCAGCCGTTGCAGCAAGAATAGCGTCGGTCCTGTTACGATCCCGCTTACGACCGCGGGTAAGCTCAGCTCGCTGGCCTGATCTCTTATTCATGAAGACTTCCTAATTACTGCAAAGGTTGATTTCCATGTCAAACTTCTATATCGCTTATTCGGTAATTAACAATTCCGGAATTATATGTTTCCGAATGGGAGTGGCCATGAGTTCTAAAAATGCTTCAATTATCAAGCAAGCGAGTATGGTGCTCAACACTTTCACACCACAACGAAGGAAACCAAATCCCGTCTATGCAATCCCTGAAGAAGATAAGCACATATCAGGTAAGATAATTGTGTTTACGGGTGGAACTGATGGTATGAGGCGAGCCGCTGTTAGTACACTGCATAAGCTCGGGGCAAACCTGATTATCTTAGGTCGCAACGAAGAAAAAGGGATGGCAGTTGCACGCGAGCTAAATGCCATTGATGGGGGGGGGCGCAGTTTCTATCCTGTGATCTGGCATCAATGGAGAGCATTCGCTGTTGTGCTGAACGTATCATTGCCACTCACAAGCGCATAGACGTCCTAGTCAATTGCGCAGGTGCTCAAGTCCCAAAACGCACCATCACAGCAGATGGGTTGGAGAAGATGTGGGCGATTAATTATATTGGCCCCTTTTTGCTTACGAACCTTTTGCTAGAGCGTCTCAAAACCTCTGCGCCGTCAAGAATTGTGAATGTTTCCTCCGAAACGGAAGCACTAGGCCATATTAATTTTGAAGATCTCCAAACCAAACACGGCTTTGATGCGCTAAAACCCTATGCTCAGGCAAAGCTCGCGCTCAATGCGTTTACAGTTGAGCTGGCTGAGCAATTAGAAAGCTCAGGAGTCACTGTAAACGCGCTTAATCCCGGCTTCATTCGTTCCAATTTGCTGCGGGATCTAAAAGGCATTCCAGGTATTTTTCGGCTCATCATGCGCATTTTTGCCTCTCCACCGGAAGTAGGAGCTGATCGCATAGTAAGGCTCGCTATTTCGTCGCGATACAGCAGTGTAACTGGCACCTATACCGATGAAGACAAGATTTCTGAGCCCAATCCAGAAGCGAAAGACACAAGTATCAGAACAAAGCTTATGCAGATAAGTGATGCTTCAACGGCTAGATGGAGAGCATCTTTATCAGAAGCCTGCAAATGATCCGCAATCTCTGCAGTAAGTAGATGTAGATGTTAATTTTGTTATAATCTAGCAATATCCGCCGAGATTTCTGCACTAAATTAGTAAAATTATAGTATAAGTAAAAATGAAGCATTTGTGAAAGATGTGCATATGAATATTGATAGTATGTGAATAGTGTATATCATAATTCGATAATTTAAATTATCGGAAAAGATTCGCATGCCTACCAGATATAACTCCAATAAATCTATATTAGTGGAAAAGGGAGATGCTCCTGCCCACTTTGATACTCCGTACACTCTTACCCCGAAGGATACTTTCTATGGGTCTTTGAAAAGAGGCGGAGATTCAGATTTTGTTGCGATTGTCCTTGAGGCGGGGGTTGAGTACACGATCTCCATGGACAGTGAGGGATCCAATGGGCCATCGGACACAAGTTTGGTCCTGTTCGATCCCAACTCCAGGCCCGTCGCGTCGGATACTGAAAATGGGAATGGTAGTAAATCCGAAGTCACTTTCACACCTGAGGAACGCGGCACCTATTATGTTTTGGCTACCATTGGTACAGAGGGAAATTCTTTTGGAGACTATCAGCTTAGTATAACCGAGGAAGCTGGCTCTACTGAAGTGCCGGTAGATCCAGACGCTTTTTCAAATGACCAGATTGCACATCAGTTGACTGATGCATATTGGGGATATCGCCGGGCATTTGATGTGGAACCTGGAGAGGCGATCTCAGTCAATATTTCGGGTTTGACAGATACCGGCCAATACCTGGCAAAGAACGCTCTTGACGCATGGTCAATGATGACTGGCATCAATTTCGAATTTACAGATACCTATGCAAAGATAAACTTCGACGACAATTATGGCGGAGCTTATGCAAGCTCCAACACCTTTTATGGTGAAATTGAGCGATCATTCGTCAATGTTAGCGCGGACTGGGTTGATCGATATGGAGCGAACTTAAACTCGTACTCCTATCAGACATATATTCACGAAATCGGACATGCGCTGGGGCTGGGGCATGCCGGCCATTATAACGGAGATGCTACATTCGGCGTAGACAATCATTATTCCAATGATTCCTGGCAAGCGACAGTCATGTCATATTTTAGTCAGCAGGGAAACACGAACATCGATGCCAGTTATGCGTATGTGGTCACGCCTATGATCGCCGATATTCTTGCTATGCAAGATCTTTATGGAACGGCAGGTAACTTGCGTACTGACGACACCATCTACGGCGAAAACTCCAATGCTGGAGGATATTACGATGATATCGCTGGCATGGTTCCTATGACCTTCACCATTCTGGATGATGGTGGCAACGATAGCATCAACTTCAGCTCTGTGATTAGTGATCAGCGGATTTCTCTCGTCGAGGAAACCTATTCAGATGTTCAGGGCTTGAAGGGCAATCTTGCCATTATGCGTGGAACCGTGATTGAAAATGCATATACCGGTTCTGGGGATGACGAACTGATTGGCAACGACGCTCACAACAAGCTTTTTGCAAATGAAGGTCACGATTTGCTGGGTGGCGGGCGTGGCAATGACTGGCTTTATGGCGGCAGCGAGATAGATCAGCTCAAAGGTGGCAGAGGCAAGGACAGGCTTTACGGCGAAGATGGTCGCGATACTCTGGATGGAGGAGTGGGCAACGATAGGCTCTACGGTGGGAAAGGCGATGATAACCTGCTTGGAGGCAATGGAAACGATCGTTTAGATGGCGGCATAGGCAATCTTTTCGAGTGGGCTAGATGTCATCAAGTTTATTAAGAATAGCGTCACCAGTCTTGAAGAACTCACTATTTTGGCTTCAGAGGATGGGGCGCTCATTTCCTACCAAGGTGGTTCCATCGTGTTGTCCGATATCGGTGCTGATCTAATCAGTGCTGATGACTTTATGTTCGTGTAAATAAAGTGTGCTCCAAGCGCTTGTTCTTCTTACAATTCTCTTGGAGCACAGTTCAAAGTCCTGCTGCATTGCGTCAGTCATTAAACTTGCGCGGGATCGTAGCATCTTTGCTGCAGTCAAAATTAGCTCACAAGATATAGGATTGTGTTTTGAGGCATGGTGCTGGATGCCCCTCTATGATGACCATAAGGCTCTGAGACTTCACCGAACTCATTTGTAGCCATGATTGAAATGTCGCATGCAATTTTTGACAGTCCACCCACTATTCATGCAAGATTTTGGTCGCCTTCATCGAACGCTCTCAAACAAGCAGACTCGCGAACAAGTAATTTTCTGTTTAAATGCAAGCAGTTTGGAGGTGCCTTAAGCTCTTAGAAACTGTCTTATTCACCAAAGTCCCCATTACACGCGGCTTGTGTCAGTATAGATACCGATAATTGGCTGTGACTTATAACAGCAATTCTTACTTGATTACGTTAGTCATCACATTCCCTTATGTAGTTAGTGAAGTGATCCATCTGTAACCAACTAAAAACAGAACGCACCTTAAAATGCGATTGGCGGCAACAGGAACGGAATGGCAGATTGCAAATCTTAAAGGTTTAGGATTTGCTTGTATTCAATGTGTCGTATTTCTGGCAATTCTAATCGGTAGCTTCTTCATTTTTGCGCTTTTTACTACGAGCTACTGTAACGCCCAAACGGACCGGACCGCCCCACTTATCCGTATTGAAGGCGCTATAGGGCCGGCCACTGCTGACTATGTGACACGTGGCCTCCAATCCGCCCAGGAAGATGGAGCCACGCTTGTCATTCTCACCTTGAACACCCCTGGCGGTCTAGACACTGCAATGCGCACCATCGTCAATGCCATTTTGGCATCGTCGGTTCCAGTTGTTGGGTATGTTGCACCGAGCGGTGCCCGTGCGGCCAGTGCCGGAACCTATATTCTGTACGCTTGCCATATTGCTGCCATGGCACCGGGAACCAATCTTGGTGCAGCAACACCGGTTCAGGTAGGTAGTGGTTTTCCCGGATCAGAAGGCTCTGACAACGACGAGGACGAAGAGACAAGTGCGGCCCCGTCCTCCTCCGACAAAGCTATCAGTGATGCGAAGGCTTATATCAAGAGCCTTGCCCAGTTGAGGAACCGAAACTCAGAGTGGGCGGAAAAGGCGGTCAGCGAAGCTGCCAGCCTAACGGCGGTCGATGCTCTTGAGGAAGGGGTCATCGACTTTATTGCCGATAGTCAAACCGATCTTCTTCAGCAATTAAATGAGAGGTCCGTGGAGTTGCCAGAAGGGCAGATTACGCTCAAAACTGATAATTTGACGATTATTCCGGTGGAACCAGATTGGCGGACCGAGTTTCTTTCTGTCATCACCAATCCGAGTGTTGCCTATATCCTGTTTCTTATCGGCATCTATGGCATCGTTCTGGAATTTTACAGCCCAGGTATTTTCATCGCAGGGATTACCGGTGTGATCTGCCTGCTTTTGGCGCTCTACGCCTTTCAGCTGCTGCCAGTCAACTATGCCGGACTGGCTTTAATTCTTGTCGGGCTCGGCCTTATGATCGCTGAAGTATTTGCGCCCGGCTTTGGCGTGCTCGGACTGGGTGGTGCCGTCGCCTTTGTGCTGGGTTCAATCATGCTGATCGACAGTGACACTCCAGAACTGGAGGTATCTCCTATGCTGATTGGGTCGATCGCAGCTGTTAGTGCAGGCGTTTTTCTCGTCATTCTTTATCTTCTTATGCGCTCCAAGGGCCGTGCCGTCGTAACAGGGCGGGAAGAAATGCTCAGCAGTAAAGCCGTGGTTTTGGACTGGAATGGAAGAGAAGGGCACGTCAGAGTTCATGGTGAAGTATGGCAAGCAACAAGTACAACGCCTTTAAGGCCGGGCCACACCGTCGAAGTATCGGCTATTGAGGGGTTAACCCTCACCGTCTCTCCCCTTAAAAGTGAGGACCAGTCATGAACGAACTGTTTAACTATTCCTGGACTTTGACTGTACTGATTCCACTCTTGATTGTTTTCTCGTCATTGAAGATTTTGCGGGAGTATGAGCGAGGTGTGATCTTCCTGCTAGGGCGTTTTTGGAAAGTAAAGGGTCCAGGTTTGATCATCGTTCTTCCGGGTATAATGCAGATGGTTCGGGTGGATCTGCGCACACGCGTCTTAGACGTGCCTGAGCAGGACGTAATTTCACGCGACAATGTTTCCGTCAAAGTCAATGCCGTCGTGTATTTTCGCGCCGTGAACGCTGAACGGGCGATTATACAGGTTGAGGATTTCCTTCAGGCGACCACTCAACTGGCTCAGACAACGCTGCGCTCGGTTGCTGGTCAGCATGAGCTTGACGAAATGCTTGCATCGAGAGATCGGTTAAACGCTGATATTCAGCGTATTCTGGATGAACAGACGGAAACCTGGGGTATTAAGGTGTCAAATGTGGAGTTGAAGCACATTGACCTTGATGACCGCATGATCCGGGCAATCGCAAAGCAGGCGGAAGCTGAGCGGCTACGCCGCGCCAAGGTCATCGACGCGCAGGGCGAACAGCAAGCGGCGGAAAAGTTTCTAGAAGCCGCCGGAATTCTCTCTCAAAACGATCAAGCTATGCAGCTGCGTTATCTGACAACCCTGCAGACAATCGCGAGCGATAGAAGTAATACGATTGTCTTTCCAATGCCAATGGAACTGATAGGCCGACTTCCCCTGAAGGGTTCTGCCGACGAGCAAAAATAAGTTAGTGTTTCTGAGTTATGCTGACAAGAATGTCTCTCTCAAGGGCTCAACTACAGTTGGTGGAAGGAGTTTCTAAAGCTGCGCTATTGCGTTCAGGTTCGACCCCAGAAGTAACTTTGGGATCTCTGATGGGCAAGGTGATGGCCTGGAATATGGAGACTACAGGCACCCCGATAGTCAAGGGTGGAGCAGGTCAGGTGGCAGAAACATTTGAAAAAATATTACAGAGTGCAATTGGGGAAGTGCGAGGATAATCCTCACGATAAGTGATTAAGTTTAAAAGTAGAGATAGTATTGCGCCGTATCGAGGACTGGATCTTGAAGAAGTCTCGTTTCATAGATTGCGTAACACTTTACATAAGTTTTACTCAACCTCAGTTAGAAGTGCCCGAATAACCGCTTTGTGGCCTCTTGTGACCAATAAAGCTTGATTTTCTAGAGAGCTTTTCGCACATGTAGTAAAGTGCATGATATGCGACATTACAGACTTTATTTTACCCTCATATCTAAACAAACTGCCCCGCCGCATGGCCGGAAGACCAGGCCCATTGGAAGTTGAAGCCGCCGAGGTGGCCGGTGACGTCGACGACTTCGCCGATGAAGAAGAGGCCGGGGACGGAGCTGGTTTCCATTGTTTTGGAGGAGAGGGTCTTTGTGCTTACGCCGCCTAAGGTGACCTCAGCAGTGCGGTAGCCTTCGGTGCCGACGGGCTTGAGGGTCCACTCGTTGATTGCCAGAGCGGCCTTGCGCAGCACCTTGTCGGAGGTGTCGGCCAACCGTCCGCTCAGCTTATGCTCCTCAGCAATGTGTGTGGCCAGCTTTTTAGGCAGCAAACTTGCCACCGCAGTCTTAATGTCCTGCTTTGGCTGGCTTTGCTTGGCGGACTTCAGGGCCTCAAGAACATCTGTGTCTGGAAGCAAGTTGACGCGAATGTCTTTACCTTCTTCCCAGTAAGAGGAGATCTGCAGAATGGATGGCCCGGAAAGACCACGATGGGTGAAGAGCAATCCTTCACGAAAACTGGTCTTTTTGAAAGACACAACAGCATCCACTGAAACGCCTGCCAGATGTTTGGTCCGTTCCCGCATCGCATCATCAAAGACGAACGGTACGAGAGCAGCGCGAGGGGAGACGAGCGGCAGATCAAACTGCTTGGCAATCTCATAGCCAAAGCCGGTAGCTCCCATCTTGGGAATGGAAGGTCCGCCACAGGCCACAACCACAGACTGCGCTCTCACTGTGTCTCTGGAAGTGCCAACGGTGAAGCGATCATCAGGCTTGGTAAGAGAAGTGACACTGGTGCCCAGCTGAATGCGAACGCCAGATTGCTGGCAGAGCTGGAGCAGCATGTCGATGATCTGCTGAGCACTGTCATCGCAAAACAGTTGGCCCAGTGTTTTTTCGTGCCAACTGATGCGGTGCTTGTCCACCAGCGCGATAAAATCATGCTGGGTGAAACGCTTCAAAGCAGAAACAGCAAAACGCGGGTTCTCAGAAAGATAGTTCGCGGGAGAGGCGTGCAGGTTTGTGAAGTTGCACCGCCCACCGCCGGAGATGCGGATTTTGTCCGCTGGGCGCTTGGCATGGTCAATCACCAGCACAGAGCGTCCGCGCTTTCCAGCCTCAATGGCACACATCAGGCCGGCGGCGCCTGCACCTATTATAAGAACGTCAATGTTTTGCATGGCGCTCTTATATGGGCTTTCCAGCCAAGGTCAACTCGGGATCAAACAAAAGAGGAGGGCCAGAGCCCTCCTCATGCATTTCAGCAATGTTTAACGCTTAAGCCGCAACAACATCTCTCAGGAAGTTGGAAATGGTCTGGCGCAGCTCCGTTGCCTGTTTGGAAACAGAAGAAGAAGCCTCAAGCACGTCATTGGCAGAGTGGTTGGTTTCCTGAACCGAGCTCGTGACAACGCTCATGCTGTCCGCCACATCCTGAGTGCCCTGTGCAGCCTGCTGAATGTTCTGGCTGATGGATGATGTCGCCGCATTCTGCTGAGCAATCGCAGTGGCAATGGAGCTGGTGTACTCATTCACCTGATGCATTGTACCAGCAATCTGCTCAATAGCGGTCACAGCTTCCTTCGTAGAACCCTGAATACCGGAGATCTGAGAGGAAATCTCTTCTGTCGCCTTGGAGGTCTGGGTTGCCAGCTCCTTCACCTCGGATGCAACAACCGCAAAGCCCTTACCCATTTCGCCAGCACGCGCTGCTTCAATGGTTGCGTTCAGAGCCAGCAGGTTGGTCTGCTCGGCGATGTCACGAATGAGATTGACCACTTCGCCAATCTTCTGAGCCGCAACATCCAGATCCGCCACATGATCGTTGGTGGCAGTTGCAACACTGGTTGCATCATCAACAGTCTGCTTGGTCTGGGAGATCTGGCGCCCGATCTCTTCGATGGATGCAGAGAGCTCTTCAGCAGCAGAAGCCACGGTCTGCACGTTTTGCGAAGCTTGCTCAGAGGAACCAGCAGCGCTGTTGGCACGGTCAGATGTGGTTGTCGCTATGTGCGTCAGAGAGTCAGCGGTTTGCTGCATCTTACCGGTGTTGTCATCAACCCGGTCAAGAACGCTGGAAACCTGGTCATTAAACACACTGATCAGCTGATCCACGTGCATCTGGCGGTCACGCTCCTGTTCATGCTCTTTCTCAGAAAGGCTCTGCAGTCGCTTTTGCTCAGCAACCGTATCGCGGAAAGACATAACAGCGTTCGCCACCTGGCCAACTTCATCAACGCCAGTCGCACCAGCGAACGTCACAGTGGTGTCGCCTTCAGCCAGTTTGCGAGCATCGCTAAGTAGGGCTGTTACCGGAATAGATACACTGCGAATGATCGTGTAAGCCGCGCCAATACCCAGCACCGTCACAATGCCGGAGATGATGAGGGCCAGCATAAACTCCCACTGTGCATTCGCAGTCAGTTTTTGCGCATGCATCACCAGTTCGTCCGCAAGGTAGTCTTCAAAATCCTTCAGCGAGTCGATACGTTCGGTCGCCAGGTCAAACCACTCAGTACCGGAGATGGAGGAGATATCGCCACCAAACGCAGCGGCATACCCCAGCTTACGGGCAGCATCAACCTGGCTCATGATAGGCCGGTTGAAGATCTTCTCCAGAAACTTCACCTGAGGCCCGGTCATCAATGATTGCGCAGTTTTGAAGTGCGTATCCTGACTGGCGCCAAGACGAACGAAGCGATGGTAGATAGTCGGGTTAAATTCCTGAGCACTAAAGCCGTTTGCGCCAATTGCGCGCTCAATGCCTGCGTTCTCTTTTCCAAGCAGCACTTCTTCATACATGCTCAGCTTGCGAACAAGGCTTGCATCGCGGCTCACAGCAATTGTGCTTGGCAAAAACTTGAAGGCCTCGTTGATGGTGCCACTGTAGTAAGCAACAGTTTCGCCAACGGTTGTGTTCAGGCTTTTGACGTTATTGCGGATCCGGGCAATGTTTGCCAGACGGCTGTTCACCATGTCCACCTGAGCCGCAAGGCCCTTGTCAATGGAAGCAAGGTGGATGTTGTCCAGCGCAGTCTTGTAGATACGGATTTTGCTGTCGGTCAGCTTGTGCTGGTCAGCAAGGCCCTCAGCAAAGGCTTTGCCCTTTGCGCCAAGATATCCGGCGGAGCGGCCACGTTCTTTTTGCAGTTCGTGAACAACAGCACTCAATACAGGAACAAACTCTGCAACCTGACCAATAGAGGATGCTTCCACCTTTTTGTTATAGGCGGTGGTGGTTTGTGAGCCAGCAAAATAGAGCATGGGCACAAACGCAAGCATGAATATCGCGATGATACGATACTTTAAAAGAATACGACGCATGAGAGCACCTGAAAGGGGAACTCGAGTTCCAAATTTGAGCGGGGCACTGCTGCCCGTTACACTGTTTCGTTATTACACGCACAAATTGAGTCAGTAATTCTTTATAGAGCGTTTATTCTATAGCTTGGATTTGTACTAACTACCTACTTATTCTCACCTAAGTAATATAAGTAGGTGAAATACTTAGTTCCTAAGTATATGTGTAGATTGCAATTGATTACTATTTCGGAAATATACTTGAGTTTTCAGCGAGTACAAGAGCATCGACGATAATTAGTGAGCTTTTGATGATTCGTTTAAGCAGTCTATGGAAAGGGAAGCAAAACTCCCCATTCCAAAATCTCGGTCAAGTGATGCTTACGTAGACCACACCTGCGCACGGTCCTGATAAAGCTGTCCCTCCATGCGCGCACCGTACAGAGAACAAGCTTTCACGTAGTCCATGTAGGAACCGTGGATTTTCTCGCTCATCGCGTCCCCGGCAGGATACGCCGCAATCACTTCACGCGCAGCCGCGCCAATCGCTTCAATCACATCCGGTGGGAAGGAGGAGAGAATGGCACCGCGCTCCACCAGTGTGGAAAGAGCGATGGTGTTGTTATAGCGGAATTCCGCCGTGCTCTCTTCAGCCTGTGCTGTCGCCGCTTGCGCCAGAACTTCCTTCAGCCAAGGGCTCAGGTTCTCATAGGTGTTCTGGTTTACGATCATTTCCAGACCCGGACCCGGCTCATGGAACGCTGGCAAATGGTAGTACGGCGCAATCTTGTAAAGGCCGAGAGCAAGATCGTTCCACGGGCCAACAAACTCAGCCGCATCAACCACACCAGACTGCAGGGCAGGGTAGATTTCTGGTGGAGGTGTGACAACAGTGGTCGCACCCACTTTGCGCAGAATGTCGCCGCCAAGGCCGGCAATACGCATCTTCAGCCCGACAAGATCATCCAGAGACTTGATTGGCTTCTTGAACCAGCCACCTGCCTGAGCGCCTGAGCTGCCCGCATAAAATGGTTTCACACCATGCGGTGCATACGCTTCGTCCCAAAGCGCCTGTCCGCCGCCATGACGCAACCAGCCGGAAAGTTCGGTCGCATCCAGGCCAAACGGGAGGGTGGTGAAGTACATGGTCGAGCGGATCTTGCCCACCTGATAATAAGGCGCGTTGTGACCGATATCAGCAGTGCCAGAGGAAACGGCAGAGAATGTTTCGAACGGAGGAACCAGTTCGCCGCCACCAAAGTACTTGATGGAAATCTTGCCGTCAGAAAGCGCCTCAATGCGTTTGCCCAGTTGCTCAGCTGAGGTGCCCACGCCCGGGAAGCCCTTTGGGAAAGAGCCGACGAGTTTCAGGTTCAATGTGGCGTTTGCAAGTGCTGGCGCAGCAAGGACAGAAGCGCCGCCTGCAGCACCAGTTGCCATTGCTGTTTTCAGAAAGTCACGGCGTTTCATCTGCCCGTCTCCGCTAATTCATAAAATACGTAGGTATTAATGCTAGCAGAGGGCAGGTGGGTCTGGCGATATATTTCAGCAGTCAGGGCTGAGAAGAAATCAAGTCAGAGAGAGCTTTACTTGAGTATCTCGAACATGCGCTCGAGTTGCTCTTCCACATTCAGCTGGTCCTCATCAAGTACCTGAAACATCCCGTTGCTGTGAATGCCTTCAACAGCCAGATAGACAAGGGTTGCCAGCTCTGGGTCTTCAGACTCGTCCTGAATGCGCGCGTACATGTCTTTGTGGAAGACGCGGACGGGGTCAAGCAGGCTCGGGTCGTCTGCAATGGCGGCCAGCATACCGGAGGCTGCCTTGTTGTCTTCTTTGAACTTGCTGCAAAGCCCCTTCAGGAATGCCCGCATAAGTTTATGACGATAAGGATCATCAGCAAGCTTCTGCTCTTCTGTGGCAATGTTATCGCGCGTGCCATCTACATGGTATTGAACCATGGAGCGGATAAGAGCTTGTTTGCTTGGGAAGTTATAGAGCAGCCCACCTTTGGAAACACCTGCATGCTTGGCGATTGCATCCAACGAAAACTGCCCACCGCCTTGTGCTTGCACATAGTCGATGGCCGCTTCAAGAATGCGATGCTGCGTTCTGCTGGCTTTGGTCGTGCCCTTCACAATGAGTCCCTTGCCCAATTCTGCGAGAGGTCGCAGAGAAAAAAGTTGTTCTTATAAGCGCAGATCTGCGACTTTTGTCAGTATAGGCCATCAGTGGCAACTTTGCGAGGCCAAGTCGTCATGTGAACCACGAAATTTATGAAGTGAAAACAACGATGTTCGTTGAGCCAGATAAAATAGCCGTGATTGCGGCTCTTTTAAGAAGTTCTCAGCTGAAAGATGGGGGAGAGAGAGCATTAGGCAAGCTCTGATCAGAACAAGGAGACGGCTGGTCTGATGTAAAAAATAAAAGGCCTGACGGCGCCTGGCAATTGCCGGCGCGCATCAGGCCAATTATGTGGCGGTCACAAAGTTCATTCAGCTTGCGCTGAAACAAACTCTGGAGCCTCGCAAATCGTACAGATTAAGCAAGCTCAATCTGGGAAGCCTGCAAACCGCGGCCACGACGATCTTCTTCAGCAACAAAAGTGATCGCTGCACCTTCAGCAGGAACTGCGATGCCAGAGCGTTCGAAAGCTGTGATATGAACAAAGATGTCTTTGGAACCGTCAGCTGGAGTAACGAAGCCGTAGCCTTTGTCGTGGTTGAAGAATTTGAGGGTACCGTCTTGTCGCATGGAAACGTCCTTTAAGCCAAAAAAGTCAACTCGCCTGGTTAAGGCGGGTCAGTCGTGACGAGCAATGTAATCAAAGGCAGAAAAGGACATTGTTCCGATACATGCACCGCAACATTGCCAGCCGTGTCTCTAATAACAGCCCGCAGTCATAAGGTCTGAGCTCTCATTCTTTCTAAAAGAAATCAGTCCTAATGGTTCATATAGGGAGGCGGGTCATATGTCGCCCCTCTAATACTACGGGATAAGCAAATCTCTTAGCTTGCTCGTCCCTACCGATGTAGTTGCTCCTTAAGAAATCCACAAGGTGCAATTTAAAAAAAGAGCCCAATTGAGGCATTATGTTCCTCTTAAACGGCCCACGATGCCCTTAGGGAACCAGTAAATACTGCAGATAAATAACATTCCCAACCAAAGCAGCCAGCGTTCCGGTGAAACCACCTCTGACACTATAGGCAGACTACCCAGCGATTCCTGAAGGAGGCCCAAGAGGTTCTGCAAATAAGACTGGGTGAGAAGGAACAGGACAGCCCCGATAACGGCGCCGTACATGCTCCCCATTCCGCCAATCACAACCATCAACAGAATGTCCACCATTATATCCATGGAGAGCGTTGTCGCTGGTCCAGTGTAGCGCAGCCAGAGGGCCATCAGCGAACCTGCAAGTGCTGCCATCACCGCAGACAGAATTGTCGCCACACTGCGATATCGCACCACCTTGTAGCCAATCGCTTCCGCACGGAATGCATTCTCTCGGATAGCTTGCAGAACACGGCCAAACGGAGAGTTCACCATGCGTAGCAAAACAAGGAACAGACACAGGCTGCTGAAGAAGACCACATAGTACGTGATCAGCTTGCCATTGAGACGAACCCCGAGCACCTTCTCCTTCACCACCTTGAACGCAGGCGTCATCTCCCGCGGGATACGATAGCTCAGCCCGTCCTCGCCACCAGTGAAGCCGGAAAGTTGCGAGACCAGCACCAGAAACGCACTCGCTACGGCCAAAGTCATCATGGCAAAGAAGATTGCTTTGACCCGTAGTGAGAACAGCGCAATCACAAACGCAAAGGCCCCGGCAACCAGCGCACCGCACACAGTGCCAAGTGCAATCGCACTGTAAGAGGCGCCCATGTTCACCAGTGCAATGGCCGTCCCATAAGCCCCGATGCCAAAGAACATCGTATGCGCAAAGGACACCACGCCCGTATACCCCAGCAACAAATCATAACTGGCCACCAGCACAATGAAGATGCAGATGCGAGCAGCCGTATCTAACGAACGCGTGCCGGGAAACAGAAAGGGCGCAAACAGCAACCCAAACAGAATGAGCAGCAGAACAGCACTAAGCATTTTGCTGCGTGGACGGTCACCGGAAAGGAGCTTCACAATCATCAGACAAACTCCTCAATGCGCTTTGACGACGGGGTAAAGCCCCTGAGGTCGCCACATCAGCACAGCCCCCATCAGCAGAATCGTTGAAACCAACGCCAGTTTGGGGATCAGGAAGCCGGTGTAGTTGGTCAATAAGCCCACCAGCATCGCGCCGATGAAACAGCCTTCAATGGACCCAAGCCCGCCGATGATCACCACGATAAACACGGAGATCATCACCTCAGCCCCCATATGAGCACTAATGGTTTCCTGATACATGCCCCACATCACACCGCCGAGCCCCGCTAAAGCACAGCCCACCATGAACACCGCCAGAAACAGCTTCTCTATCGGATACCCCAGAGCTTCCACCATCTCGCCATTCTGAACCCCAGCCCGCACCAGCAACCCGATGCGTGTCCGGTTCAGCACCAGCCGCATGGCAACAAACAAAGCCAGCCCGATTACAATGGCCAACACACGGTATTTCTCAATGGCAGCTCCCAGCACCACAAAAGAACCCTGAAACGCAGCAGGCCGCGCCAGCACGATCTCATCCGGCCCCCAGATCACATAGATCAGCTGCTGCGTCACAACCAGCCCGCCCATGGTCACGAGGATCTGCTTCAGATGTTGCCCGTACACCGGCTTCACAATCAGCCGCTCAAAGCCATAGCCCGCAAGGCCCGTCACCAGCATGGCAAACGCCACAGCAAGCAGAACAGCCCCCAGATTAAGCGCAATACTGGGGCTCTCAATCCAGCCACCCAGCAGACCCAAAATGGTAAACCCTGCAAAGGCTCCAAGCGAAATAAACGCCCCATGCCCGAAGTTGATCACGTCCATCAGGCCGAAGATGACAGTAAGACCGGATGCCATGATGAAAATCATCATTCCCATCGCCAGTCCCGCCGCCGTCAGCGTCAACCAGGTGGAGCCGGAACCAATCGCGAGCAAGCCGATCACCATCAGCACAGGCACAAGCAGCAGCGGTGCCTTGGCTTCGATAGTCTGAGAGAGAGAAGGGCGCTCGATGCGCGGTTTAATCAGGCTGTCGCTCACTGGTGTGCCTCCAGTGAAAGTCCCATCAGCCTCTCCTGCAATCCTGCATCAGCTGCCAGCTCTGCCATGGCGCCGGAATAAACAATCCGCCCGTCATCCATCACGGCAACGGTGTCTCCCACTGCGCGCGCCATGGAAAAGTTCTGCTCCACCAGCAAAATCGTGGTCTGCATCTCTTTCAGTTCTTTCAGGGCTGCAATCATGGCGTTGATGATTGCAGGAGCCAGCCCCTTGGTTGGCTCATCAATCAGGATCAACTTCCTCGGCTCAATGATTGCGCGAGCCACCGCCAGCATCTGCTTTTGCCCGCCGGAAAGATTACCCGCAGCACTCTGCCAGAATGTTTTGAGGGGAGGGAACAGGCCAAAGATCCATCCCAGCCGTTCCTCATCAATCGCACTGTTCCGTGCAGCCAGAAGCATGTTTTCATGCACGGTCAAATCGGTGAAGATGCCCATATCCTCCGGCACAAAAGCAATCTCACGCTGGGCAATGGCAGGTGTCGTCTCTTTCTGGATCTCCGCTCCATCAAACTGGATCGTCCCTTTTGAGGCCTGCCACAGCCCCATGATGGTCCGCAGCGTTGTGGTCTTGCCAGCGCCATTCCGCCCCAGCAGAACCGTGACACCACCGCGTGGAACTTCCAGATCAACGCCCTGCAAAATGTGGTAGGGGCCAATATGCGTGTGAACGCTGTTTAGACTGAGAAGAGCATCAGACATGCGCACCCTCTGTTTTCTCTTCAGGTGCAACACCTAGATAAGCCTGCTGAACCACCGGAGAGGCGATCACTTCAGTAGGATCCCCATCTGCCACCAGCTCTCCGTTGTGCAGCACAATTATCCGGTCAGCCAATGAGCGGATCACATCCATCTTGTGTTCAACCAGCAAAATCGTGCGGTCCTTGTCCTGCTTCAACTCACGGATCAGGTCCAGCACAACCGGCACTTCATCAACGCTCATGCCTGCTGTCGGCTCATCAAACATCAGCACCTGCGGACCAATGGCAATCATCAGCGCCACCTCCAGCTTGCGCTGGTCTCCATGTGACAGCTCGGATGTGATCTGCTCGGCCTTATCCAGCAAATGCACCTCTGCCAGAATGTGCTCTGCTCGTTGGATCAGCTCCACATGGCTGTCCGCCATGGAAAACAAATCCATACCCATCCGCTGATGAGCCTGCACCGCCAGCCGAGCATTCTCCCGAACGCTCAGGCCGGGAAACAGATTGGTCATCTGAAACGCCCGCCCGATGCCCCGCAGGGTCCTGTCGGCAACTGAAAGGCGCGTGATGTCTTCGCCATTAAACCAGACATGACCAGCACTGGCGGCTAATTGGCCGGAAATCAGGTTGAAGTAAGTGGTCTTGCCAGCACCATTCGGCCCCACAATGGCAGTCAGCGTTCCGCGATGAAAATCACAGGACACAGTATCTACAGCCACATGCCCACCAAAACGAATGGTCAGACCATGCGTACTCAGAACCGGCTTTTCGTCTTTCTGTAATTCCAAAGACCTGCCCTTTATGAGAGTTCATTTTGGGCGCGAAGGCTCGGGTTTGCCCGCGCTTTCCGCCGTGCCCAGAGGATGAAGAGGAAGGCACAGCCATACATGGTGATGCCGTAAATACCGGAGGCCAGACTGTATGGCGGCAATGCTTCGCCGTTCATTGCGATCAAAGCCCCAACGGTGATCCCAAGCGTGGCATTTTGGATGCCCACCTCCATAGCAATCGCAACACTGTCAGGATGCGAGAGCTTCATAAGCTTGGCGCCGCCATACCCAACCAGCAGCATCACAACATTCAGCAAAATAAGGACTGGCCCCAGTTCCAGAATGTTGGCCGTCAGCACAGACCAATTGGTGGCAATGGCTCCAAGCACGATCACTACAAACAGTACGGAAGCCAACAGCGACACTACTTTGGAAATTGCGGCGGTGAACGATGGCGCCATATGATTGACGAGAACCCCAATCGCAACGGGAACAGCCGTAATCAGTGCCATGGAAATGCCAATAGACGTCACATCAATCTTGGGCATGGCCGCACCAAGAAAGTAGTTTGCGGATGCCGCTGCAAAAACCGGCACCGTCAACACACACAGCACACTGGTCACGGCTGTGAGCGACACCGCCAGCGCGACAGAGCCGCCGCTGAACCGTGTCAGCATGTTGGAGGTGACACCACCCGGGGCGAAGGCAAGCAGCATCACGCCAAACGCCATGGCCGGCTCCAACTCCACCACCTGTAAAATGAGAAAGGCAACAACGGGCAACAAAAGCAACTGCCCCAGCATGCCAATGCTGAACGCACGCGGCATCTGCACCACGCGTTTAAAGTCCTGCAGTGTGAGGGAGATGCCGAGAGAAAACATGATGAACGCCAGCGAAAGCGGCAAAAACAGCTTTAAGAGAATGTCCATGGTCTTGTACTTCGCTCTTTGAGGCCCTGATATTCCGTAAGCGGGACAATCTGCAACTGAGGATGAGGTCAGTAATCCTGCAAAACCCCCTCACGGCTCCAAAGCGTTATCTTTTGCGATTTAGGAGAGCGAGCGAGTAGCCCGCTCCCTCTCTGAGCTATGAAAACGGGGACCTACTGGTTCTGAACTGGGATATCCATGTCCTCAATCTTGAGTTCGCGCACCAGCTCAGGAATGCCCCATTCAACCTCTGGATCCACACGGATCTTGAAGTGATACATGGACTGCAATGCCTGATGATCCTCAGCGCGGAATTTCATCAGCCCCTTCGGACCTTCAAACTCCATGCCTTCCATCGCGGTGATCAGCTCTTCCGTATCCGTGGAGCCAGCTTTACGGATCGCCTCGACAGCAGCAATACCTGCCGCCATACCACCCGCCGTAAAGAAATCTGGCGGCGAGCTGTAACGAGCCTCATGTTCCTTCACCAGCCAGTCATTCACTGGGTTCTGAGGGATCTCGTAGTAATAGTAGGTGGCGCCTTCCATACCCGGCATGGCCTTATAGGCTTTCAGGGCCGCCAAAATGTTGCCACCCGTTGCGATCTCAATCCCGTGGCGTTCAGGGTTCATCGCGTTGATCTTCGCCAGCGGGTTTCCGCCACCAGCCCAGATCACAAACAGGAACTTGCGTCCTTCCTGACCCTTCAGAGCCTCAAAGATGCGCTGGGCACTCGCGGTGAAATCCTTGGTGTCTGTCGGTGCGTACTCCTCAAACACCAGCTTGGCATTGGTCTTTTCAATCGCATTGCGGAAAGCAGCCACACCATCACGCCCAAACGCATAATCCTGCGCCAGCGTGGCAATAGACGCACCATCTTGCCCAAGGGCAACAGCATTTGCAATCGCATCCTGAGAGGAATTCCGTGACGTGCGGAAGATGTAGCGGTTGAAGTTGGCTCCCGTGATGCTGTCAGCAACGGCAGGCTCCACGATCAGCAGCTTCTCGTATTCCTCGGCTATCGAGAGCATCGCCAACGCAACACCAGAGGAGACCGGCCCAATTGCCAGATCAACCTCATCGTCGCCGTAAGCCTCGGCCAGCATGGCACGTCCAATATCGGGCTTGAGCTGGCTGTCTTTTTCGATGACCTCAATTTTGCGGCCATCAATCTCCATGGTTCCGCCGGTGGCATATTCCAGCCCCATCATCAAACCCACATGAGATTGCTTGGCATAGGCCTCAAAAGGACCGGTTTTACCATAGACGTGGGCAATCTTGATCGGCTCTGCCGCAGAGGAAATATTTGATGAAACAGAAAGCGCAAACGCGCTGGCCGCCAGGCTAACCGCCGCGGCCCTAAGTAATTTTTGCATAATGAAACCCCTCCCACGTTGCCCAGGGGCCTCCGTAAACGCAAACACCGTCTCAAAAGACTTCGCAAGCCTGCCCTCAAACAACGTAAATAGAGTTGACGCATGTATTCAGGAAGGAGTCAATGATTCCAGATTGAGCCAAATTGTTAAAATTTGAACGGATCACTTGTATTTGCTTATCCGGAAAATAAATTTCAGCTGTCCAGAATTTTATATCAAAAAATCGATTTTCATGATCGAAGCATCAGTCCAATATTTGCAAATACTCTTTGCAGCTTCAGTTTAAAGAGATGCTTCTTGCGACTTACTGTAAGTCGTTGTGACTACTCCTGCTTTCACTGCGACAAGCTGACGGCCATACGCCATGGAAAAGCCGTATTTCGCCCTGTTTACACCTCAATTAGCCGTTAGGCCGCGTCTCTCTGCAGGTGTGTCAGATAAGTGTTTGTTCACCATCTCTGAAAACCTGATGATAACAAGATCCTGATACCTTCAATAGCAATAAGAACACTGGTTTAACAGGGCGTCATTAAGTACTGAGTGCGTAGCAGTCAGTATTACCAAAATAACAATAAGTCCTGAAAAGGGATTATCTGCATATCACTATGCGGACAACTGAAGGGTGACCCGTTTCCATTGCTTGGTGGGTCCTCCTTGTTTCAAGGCAGGTTGTCTTGCCCCGACGATTTTAAAGGCCGTACCTCCCCCTCCCAATCGGCCTTTTTATGCCTGCTTTGTTTGGCACCGAGGTATCCTCCCACCTCGGTGCCTTTTTTATGCACAGATGCAACCTTTGAATTAAATGGAAGCATCCTATTCATCTTAAAATTGCAAAATGTTCCTAATGCATCTAATTAGCTCTAACTTACGATAGGAGCTAATATTTTGAAAAATTATCTAAAATTATTTGTATTGCTAGGTGCTGCAGTTCTGTTGAGTGGGTGTGTAACCACACGATCTTCCTTGCCGGATTTATTCGTTGAGCAGGCGGATGATGTTGCGCGAGCAAATTACATCGACAAACATTGTCCTTCCATGGAGATGAAGAACCAGGACTTGCTAGCTCAATCCGCGCTGCTTGTGTGCCTGACCAGCAAAAAGGCAAATAGGAAATGTGCTGTTAAAGAGTACATTACGATCTATGCAAAGCGGTATGAGCACTACACCAAAACGTACAAGGGAAAGACGTCAGCTCAGCTCTGCAAAATGGCGCGTGATGACGCTGAAATGAAGACCATGTTTCAAAAAGCCCGCAAGAAGAAAGCTAAGAAGAAAAGCTAGGCTTGGCGTAGTAAACTAATGGTGGCACCGAGGCTAAGCCTCGGTGCTTGTAATTTAAGCGAGCTCTGAAGCTTTCGAGGAAACCAACTCAAAGCCTTCGTCGATCCAGCCGGTCATACCGCCCAGCATAATCTTCACGGGACGTCCCAGCCGGGAGAGGTTATAAGCCGCCTTGTCTGCCCCGTTGCAATGCGGCCCAGCGCAATAGACCACAAACACGGTGTCCATCGGCCACTTGGCAAGGTTCTGTTCGGTCAGATCGCGGTGATGCAAACAGATCGCACCATCCACGTGTCCTTTTGCAAAGCGGGTAGCACCGCGAACATCAATCAAAACGAATTCTGCAGTGCCATCGGCCAAATCTGCCTGCACATCAGAGCAGTCTGTTTCGAACTGCAGGATTGAACGGAAATGCGAGAGTGCCAGCTTTGGGTCAGCTGGCGAATATTCGAGCGCGCGTGAGGACATGTATTTCTCCAAATCTGCGAGGATGCTCCTGATTAGGGAGAGGAGCACCAAAAACACTTATTTTAAAGCAGTTTGCAGGAGAGATGCCTCCGCAAACAGCCTTGGGTGATGACAGGAATTTCGCCTGCCCCCGTAATCTGAAGAATTTCCCAGTTGCGAAAAACTGGCTCAAATGACTATATTCGTAAAAAATACGCCAATCTCTTTCGAGTTGAATTTCCCGATGGTCCAGCCCACACCCTGCAGCCCAGAAGGCCCACTTGTCGCAACGCTCATCTACGACGGCTTGTGCACCTTCGAGTTCGGTCAGGCTTACGAGTTGTTCGGCCTGCCAAGACCAGAGTTCGGCGCGAACTGGTACAGGTATGAGACGGTCGCCATCGAGGACGGCCCTATCCGTGCTGCGGGTGGTCTGGAGATCAAAGCCGAAAAACAGCTGGATGCGCTGGATCACGCCGACATCATCCTCATCCCCGGCTGGCGTGGCATTGATACCCCGGTGCCGGAGGACCTGATTGAGGCGCTCTGTAAGGCCTACAATCGCGGAGCCCGTGTTGCTTCCATCTGCTCCGGTGCTTTTGTACTGGCGCGCTCTGGCCTGCTCAATGGCCGCACAGCCACAACGCACTGGCGCTATGCCGAAGCGCTGCAAACCGGGTTCCCGTCCGTCAACGTGGAAGAAGACCGGCTCTACTCTGAGACCGACAGGGTATTCACCTCCGCAGGTAGCGCAGCAGGCATTGACCTTGCACTTCACATCATCCGGCAGGATTACGGCTCACAGATCGCCAACAGCGTTGCCAAACGATTGGTTGCACCTCCGTTCAGAGAAGGAACGCAAACCCAGTTTGCAGAACAGCCTGTACCCGAGGAACGGGAAAGCAAACGCTTCGCCTCGCTTTTTGAAGAACTGGAGAAGAAGCGCGCCTACACCATGTCCGTGCCAGAAATGGCAGACCTAATGGGTATGAGCCAGCGCACCTTCATTCGCAAATTCTCAAAGGTAACCGGACTTGCACCCGCAGAGTGGCGGCGCACCAAACAATTGGAAACAGCCAAGCACCTTTTGGAAGCGGAAGAGGCGATGGACATGGAGAATCTGTCTCACCTCTGCGGGTTCGGCTCAGCAGCAACCTTGCGGCATCACTTCAGAAGCAAATATGGCACCACGCCAACAGCCTACAGGCGCCAGTTTCAAACCCGTCAGTCCTGAAGGTACGCGTTCATGCCAAGTGCAGCTGAGCGACCTGTGGCAAACACCGCCTGCAGCAGATAGCCACCCGTCGGCGCTTCCCAGTCCAGCATCTCGCCTGCCACAAACACACCCGGCAGTTTGGTGAGCATGTAGTGCTCGTCAACCTCGTCAAACGAGATACCGCCCGCGCTGGAAATCGCACGGTCAATGGGGCGCGGAGCAGTCAACTGCAATGGCAGAGCTTTGATATGCGCCGCCAGTTCATCCGCCTCAACCGGCAGCGGCCCTACTTCCCACATCAAAGCGATGGCGGCAGCAGGCAGACCGGTTGCTTTGCGCAGGAAGTTGCTCATGGATTGCTTACCACGTGGCCGCGCCAGCTTGGCCGCGAGCTTGTCAGCAGAGACATC
Organism: Pseudovibrio sp. Ad46; assembly: GCF_001623065.1. Taxonomy (NCBI): domain Bacteria; kingdom Pseudomonadati; phylum Pseudomonadota; class Alphaproteobacteria; order Hyphomicrobiales; family Stappiaceae; genus Pseudovibrio; species Pseudovibrio sp. Ad46. The sequence continues at coordinate 182,716 of NZ_LMCG01000027.1, forward strand.
CGGTTTCAGGTCAATCTCAATCTGTGCCGTCCCTGTTGCAAGGATTGCATCACGCAGATCAGCTGAGAGCGCATAGATCACGCCGCCTTCAATCCCACAGGCATCCAGCATGGCATCACCAACAACACGGCGCTCTCCGTGAGAGACAGCTATCTTCTTCAGGGGAGTACCTTTGTGGCGGTCCTTGAAGTGATCCGAAAACGCGATCTCGAATCCGCAATTGGCAGGGAGCAGCGCGTTCACGTCAATCTGCTTGTCACGTAAAGTCGAAACCCACGCGCCATCAGAGCCAAGCTTCGCCCAGGAGCCGCCTCCAAGCGCCAGCAAGACCGCGTCAAACACCTGTGCTTCAATGGACTCATCGCCTTTTTGAAGCAGGACTCCTCCGGCTTCATCAAATCCGTGCCATCGGGTGTTCGCATGCAATGTTACGCCTTGCTGATCAAGCAATTTCAACCAGTTACGCAACAGCGGAGAGGCTTTGAAGCTTTTAGGAAACACCTTGCCGCTGGAACCTTCAAAAGTCGGCTGCCCCAACTCTGCGCTCCATTCCCGTAGAGCAGAAGGAGGAAAATCCCGCACCGACTGCAGCAGTTGCGCATGTGCTTGACGGTAGCGGCTCAGAAAAACCTCCAGATCCTCACTGTGAGTTAGATTGAGACCACCAAGCCCAGCCATTAAAAACTTGCGGGCAGGGGACGGGCGTTGATCAAAGAGGCTCACGCGCACTCCGGCTTCTGCCAGATGTTGAGCAGCAAACAGTCCGGCAGGGCCTGCTCCGATGATTGCAACATGCTTTGTCAAAGATCCATCCAGTCCGCTTATGGTCATTGAGGCTCCTGCCAATGACATTTACAGCTCTAATGCCTTTGTTTTCCGCCAATTACAAGCCGGAAGAGCGCTACATCCCACAGATGGAGAGCAGGGCACATCAGGGATTTTCACCTCCTTAAAGAAGCACCCCTGATATTAGAAGGAAGACTTCTAAGGAATGTACAGTCCCCGCACTTCAAGCTTTGCTGAATGCAAACAGTAAAGTGGGGGCCGCATTGAGAACTGCAATCGTAATGCCGCGTAATATGCATTTTTGCCAGTCTCGAGCCACATCAATAGATCTGTGCGCTCATGATCTTGCGCTTCATAGCCAGAACAAAAGCAACCTGCGTATTTTTGCAGGCGGCGAGGAGGATCTGTTTGAAGACGTTGATGTTTTTGCAGTGACAGAACCGGGTAGAAAGCCGACGCCCGCAAAGTTCTATGATCCGCTGTCAGAGTTTGGACCGCAACTGATCGTCGTGCATCAGCATCTAGAAACGGCGTTTCAGATCATCACCGACTTTCCCGGCACCCCTGTAATCTTGCACAGGCATGGCAGGTTTGAGCGCAACAGCGCGTTCAAACGCTGGAAGTACACCCGCAAAATGAACCGCCTTGCAGGCATCATCTGGGTTGGCGAAGATGCCCGCAATAACTTCTGCGAAAATTTCACGGGTGTAAAAGCCCGCAGTGTGGTGGTGCCCAACGGCATAGATTGTGAGCTCTGGTCCCCAGTCCCCAAAGAAAACTCTGTGATCTATGTGGGTCGGGCAAGGGAAGACAAAGGCGTGTTCGATCTGGCGCAGGCTTGGCTTGCCTGTGCAGACCGTTTGGATCGGACGGGGTGGAAACTGAACCTGGTACTGGCCGTTACCGACGAGGGAGAGCAATCAACAGCAAACTCTCTCCGGCAGATGCTTTCAAGCCACGCGGACAGTGTCTCAATTGAGACCAACCTCAATGCCTCAGATGTTCAAAAACGCCTCGCAAGATCATCCATCGCAGTGGTGCCCTCCATCGTGGCAGAAGGTTTTGGCCGCACCGCGATTGAAGCCATGAGCTGCGGCGCTGCGGTGATCACCACACACTCTGGCGGCTTATGGGAGGCGGTGGGCGAAACTGGCAAGGTGATCAACCCAAGATCCCCCAAAGAGATTGCATCTGCACTGCTCGATCTAGCTGATAACCAGCCCCTGCGCGAAGACATGGCAGAAGCAGGACGGGAGAGAGTGCTTCGTCTCTTTAACATTCACCAGATCGCAGAAAACTACGACGACATGCTCATGAGCCTGTGGGATGACTTTGTCAGCGGCTCCGATAAAACACAGGGCCTCATCGACCACATGCTCATGTCAGAATGAGGACCGGGACTGGTACAGCAGGGCGAAAATCAGATCGGCCGCAACCCAGGAGATCAACAAAATGCACCCTGATCATGTGACAGTGGTTGTCCGCAATCTGGATGAGGCGTGTGCTTTCTTCAACCTGCTTGACTTTGAAGAAGCAAAATCCCTCGTTATCTCCGGTCCCGTGTTTTCAAAGTACATGGGCATTTCGAACCTGGAAGCAGAGCACGTCACGTTGGTTCTGAAAGGCCATAGCCCCAGGTTCGAAATCCAACTGCTACACTACCGCTATCCAGAGCCACGCAGCGAGCCTTACCCTGAAGACCTCTGCCGAACAGGCTACAATCACTTGTGTTTCGCGGTCGATGATCTGGAAGACAGACTGTCAAAACTTCAAGCCGCCGGGTTCAAAGCCCGTTCCGAAGTCATGGAGTTTAACGACAGAAAACTGGTGTTCCTGTTCGGGCCAGAAAAGATCACGATAGAATTAGCGCAGTGGACCAAGCCCACCTAAAGCGCAGCCCCGAAGAAGAGCCTTCTCGGTTCCAAACAGGCTATGCTGCAGGCACTAAACTGCGCAAGCACCGTGAGCGCAACGTCCCACCAGCAACGTCTTAACCGAACAAGAGATTTGATTAGTAAGGTGCAATCTTTGGTAGTTAAAGTCAGTGGTAAGGGAAGTTATGTTTCACAACAAATTACTATTCTTGCTTTCTCTGTTTGCTTTTATTGGCTGGAAAACAGCAGTAAGTTCGCAAACTCTTGAAGAATGTCGACGTGATCCTGTGGGGGGGAATAGAGAAAATCTATCATCCTGCATCAAACTGGCGAATGCAACTGGTGATGGTCGTCTTCAATTTTGTCTTGGAGTAATATTTGCCAATGGTGAAGGGGTGCAGCAGGATTATGTTAAAGCACTTGAATGGTATCGCCAACCTGCAGCACAGGGCTCTTCTGGTGCACAATACAATATAGGTGTCATGTATCACAACGGTCAAGGAGTGCAGCAGGACTACGCAAAAGCGCTTGAGTGGTTTCGCGCAGCAGCTACGCAGGGGCATTCGAAAGCGCAGTATCATATAGGTTTTATGCATTACTATGGCCAAGGGTTGCCTCAGGATTACGCTAAAGCCTTTGAATGGTATCGCAAAGCCTCAGTTGATGGCCTAAGTCGGGCACAGAATTATTTAGGTTTTATGTACTCTAACGGCCAAGGTGTCCCGCAAGATTATGCCAAAGCCCGTGAATGGTATCGCAAAGCTGCCACCAATGGTCATCCGAAAGCGCAGAATAGCTTAGGCTTAATGTATGTAAACGGTGCCGGAGTGTACAAAGACTATGCAAAAGCGTTTAGTTGGTTTCGCAAGGGCGCAGAACTTGGTGATAGTGAAGCCCAGAGCAATTTAGGTGTCATGTATCAATTAGGTGATGGGATACCAAGAGATTATGTAATGGCTTATATGTGGCATAGTCTTGCTGCAAAGCAGGGTAATAAATTAGCGATAAGAAATCGCACTGAAATCGTGAAGCATCTTACCCCCGAACAAATCACTGAAGGACAGCGCATGGTTCGTGACTGGATTAATGCCCACAGTGATTAAAAACTAAACCGCCTAGAGTTCACATAAGCACAACTCGCCCAAATATCGTGAGCGCAGCCTCACACCAACAACGCCTTGGCCGCTTCCTTGTAATTCTGTGCCTTTGCGTTCTCAACAAACAGCAGTCCTTTCAGGTACTCCAATCGTGCCTTGGCTTTCTTGATACGTTGTGTCATGTGCCGTGCCACTTTGGGCGAGATCTGTGAGAAGCCGCGTTCCCGAAGTTCGGCACGCAGGGCTTGGCCCACATCATTCGCCAGCGTGTCCTTGCTGAAACTCGGCTCCTCTTCATCGTACAACCGCGCAACAGCACAGAGCAAAGCCATATCAGCCACCATCCGATAAGGGCGACCACTGCGTGCTGTCACCTGACCGGGATGCAGCCGATACCGGACAAGCCGCTCGTTGAGAGCACCAATCTTCCCATACTCCAGCAGGCGCAGATAAAGGTCATAATCCTCCGCGCCATCAAAATGCGGACGATAGCCGCCAAGGGCCAACACAGCATCACGGCGAAACATAATGGTCGGGTGGTACAAACAGCACTTCTCAAAGAGGCGCTTGCGGATCTCAACCGAGCTTTTCGGGCACTCCATCTGGTCAATGATCTGCCCGGCCTCATCAATCACAGAGACTTCTGTCCCGCACAACTGCCAGTCAGGGTTCCGGTTCATAATCCGAACCTGCCGTTCCAGACGAAGCGACTCTGACAAATCATCCGCATCTAGGCGGGCAATCAATGGGCTCTCAATCACCGCAAGCCCGGTATTAAGCGCGTTTGAGATACCCTGACCTGGCCCTTCAAGAATCTGAAACCGGCCCTTCGGAAAATGGCCTGCAAAATGCTCCGCAATTTCCCGGGTTTCATCGGTGGAGGCATCATCCACCAACACAACAGCAAAGTCTGTGAAGCTTTGTGCCAACAGGCTGCTCAGCGTCTCTCCAAGCGTGTTTGCGGCATTGCGTGCAGGGATCAACACGCTGACAAGAGGGGCGGGATCCTGCTGTTGCTTTTCAGCCATTGAATAAGCCACCTATCTGCTTAAGCTCTTTTTGCCTTCCAGCTCAGGCTGCGAAGGAAGCTAAGCGTTTGTTGTGTTGCGTCGTTTCTTTGAAAAATCAGGAACATCGGGTGGAAGGCTGGGTCAGGTCTTATCCTGCCGTGCAGCAGTCGCCCCCCTCTGAGATGAATGGGTCTGTTCCAGAAGATCTGCTTCAATGGATTTCGCGACCCGCAGATATCGCCCAACCGCATAGTTGGTGGAGGCAATCAAACCCCACCAGCCATATCGGCAGTACCCGCGCACCAGATAGCCCTTCAGAAAGGCTGCGGGAAACTCATAGAGCAGTCGCGACTTCGGCATCTTGCGACCCCGTCCACGCATCTCATGCACTTGCATGGTGGAATAGCGGTTCATCTTCTCAAAGTGGAAGGCAACGCTGGGAATGCTGCGGTGGTCCATATGCCCCTTCAGCATGCCTATCTTGGCATCGCTGGGCGGACGAACCGTGTCATGCACCGAGCTGGCAGAAAAACGGCCTACACTCCTGCGGTAAAGCCGGATTTGCTTATGAGAGTAGGCGTGTTTTGCAGCGGTCGTTTCGTGAGGCCACACATCGCAGATGTCCACCTCCCAAAAATCGTTCTGTGCAAGAACAGAGGTCTGGAACAAGCCCAATATCTCATCACGCAGTGCAGGTGTGACCACCTCATCGGCATCAATGTTCAGGATCCAGTCATTCCGGCACTGGTCCTCGCCAAACCGCTTTTGCAAGCCATAGCCATTCCAGTCATTGTGCAGCACACGGGCGCCCATGCGCTGGGCAACAGTGAGGGTCTGGTCCGTAGACCCGCTGTCAATCACGATGACCTCATCAGCCCAGTGAATGCAGCTGGCAATCGTCTGCCCGATCCGGTCTTCCTCATTCTTCGCGATGATGAAAACAGACATCGGAATGCGGGCCTCATCAGATCGCTCATTAGCGGTTGGCTTTCCTTGCTGGGCCCGCTTTGCTGCAATGTCGATGATTTTGCTCTGGGTGGAGATATCGGGCCTCAAACTCTTGGATTATCCGCAATAATCTAGAGTTTACTCCCCCCTACACATTCCGAAATTCGTCCAATATGAAGGACTGTTTTCACCCAATAGAAACCCATCAATATCAAATAAGGGGAGATGACTGAGAAAGTCGCCGCGCACCGCCAGTCAAACCCTGCTTATGCGGAGAAGCCAGACCAATACCCATCACTCAGCTTGGGTGAAAAGGACTGCCAGATCGACAAAACCTAGCATAAAGTCCCTCGGATAGCCCCGTTCACTACAACTTCCGTATGATTGCATCTCGCGCGCAGGGGTGAAACGATTTGCGCGCATTTGAGAGCCGGGTTTGAGGCGAGACTTTCGGCACCCACTTTAATTTCTTTGGGAGAAGAAAATGGCCGCAATTATTGGTTGGGCACACACACCGTTTGGCAAACTGGCAGATGAGACTGTAGAGACACTCGTCACAAAGGTTGCCAAGCAAGCGATTGCCGATGCCGGTCTCGCCGCTGAAGACATTGATGAGATCGTTCTGGGTCACTTCAATGCAGGTTTTTCCAAGCAGGATTTCACAGCAAGCCTCGTGCTTCAAGCAGATGACAAGCTGCGCTTCAAGCCAACCACCCGTGTTGAAAACGCATGTGCGACTGGCTCAGCAGCCGTGCATCAGGGCGTCAAATCCATCAAAGCAGGCGACGCTAAGTTCGTGCTCGTCGTTGGTGTTGAGCAGATGACCACCACGCCGGGCCGTGAAATTGGTGCAAACCTGCTCAAAGCCTCTTACCTGCCAGAAGATGGCGATACTCCGGCTGGTTTCGCTGGTGTCTTCGGCAAAATCGCAGGCATGTATTTCCAGAAGCACGGCGACCAGAGCGAAGCGCTGGCCCACATCGCTGCGAAGAACCACAAGAACGGCGTGGAGAACCCATACGCACAGATGCGCAAGGACCTCGGCGTAGAGTTCTGCCTCAATGAGAGCGAGAAGAACCCGTTCGTGGCTGGCCCGCTGAAGCGCACAGACTGCTCACTTGTGTCTGACGGCGCAGCAGCCATCGTCCTCACGGACACCACCACAGCGCTCTCTGCCAAAAAGGCTGTTGCCTTCCGCGGCATGGGTCATGCACAGGACTTCCTGCCAATGTCCAAGCGCGACATCCTCAAGTTCGAAGGCTGTACGGAAGCTTGGAAGCGCGCGCTCTCCATGGCCAACATCACCGTTGAGGACCTGTCCTTTGTTGAAACCCATGACTGCTTCACCATCGCAGAACTGATCGAATACGAAGCCATGGGGCTTGTGCCAGAAGGTCAGGGCGCGAAAGCCATCCTAGAAGGCTGGACCCAGAAGGACGGCAAACTGCCGGTCAACCCATCTGGCGGTCTGAAAGCCAAAGGCCACCCAATCGGTGCAACCGGCGTGTCCATGCACGTCCTCACATCCATGCAGCTGGTGGGCGAAGCTGGCGGCATTCAGGTGGACGGCGCAGAGCTTGGTGGCATCTTCAACATGGGCGGTGCAGCCGTTGCCAACTACGTTTCTGTCATGCAGCGCCTCAAGTAAACCCGGCAAAACCAGACAAATGAGTATCAGAGCCCCGGTCCGCCGGGGCTTTTCTTTTGCATTGTGGCCTTGCAGCTCACCAATCGCTAACTAAGCCCTCAAACCAGCATCATCACGCCAATGTGATCGTGGTAAACCTCTTGTCTGACGCAAGGTTAGGAGAGGTGTGTCGATGCCAGGACAAGAGTCAGCCCCCAAGTACGATGATTGGCTGAAAAAAGTCTATTCAGAGATGAACTGGAAGTTCCATGATCTCGTTGGCGGTGGCCGGAAGAAACGCTCTGCAAGCGTCACCAGCAAAACCTCTGAGGCAAGCGCGGCGATTGGCTCGCAAGTGGACGAAGACACACCAGAGTGGACCACAGAACCTGATATCGCAGATTACATCGTTGAAGGCACACCGGCTGCGGAACGTAAGAAACGCCCTCTCTCAGCAGCTTTGAAAGACGCCGGCATCAAATCCACCGAAGGCTTCACCCAGCGCCTCAACTCCTACCAGTCCCAAAAATCCCATTATGATGAAGACCCGTTGGGCGCAGCCTACGCAGACCCGGAGGCGGTCAAATGGGATCGGCTGGTTAAAGGCACTCTGGGGGAGAGCGATAATAAAGCCCGGCAAATGGTGCTGATGCAGCACGAAATCGAGCTGAAAAAACAATCCCGTCAATTGACCCGCGAAGTGTTTCAGGATCAGTCAACTGCACCTGAGTTCAGAGCCTATCTCCGTCAGGCCAGCGATACCCCCTCCAACCAGATGGACACAGCACAGCGTGAAACCATCATGTTCTTCAGCCAGAACATGAAGGTGTTGGGCAATGAGCTAGTAGCCTCAACCAAAGAGCTGATGCGCGAAAAAGCCTTTGGCGACACCATGATGAAGACCCTGCATGAAGCCAAAGCCAATGCGGTGTCTGAGCGTGAAAAGAAACGACTGGCCGAGCTGGAAGAAGAGGCCATCGCCTATGGCACCGCCACCTCCAAGCAAATGGCCTTCGCGCTCAATTGCACCAACTGTGTGGAAGCTGCAATTAACCGGGGAGCTGAAGTCGAAGCAGCCGTCCTGCAATTGTCAGATGAGCGGCCCAAAGCCGTTTTCGCCACCTCTGGCTTACAGCGCACGGCAGAAGAAATGGTGCTGGCTCATCTGGACAAAAGCAACAACATGAAGAAGAGCCTGGCCTGGGCAGAAACGCAGCCATGGGCCCAGATGGTGAAGGTCAATATTAAAAAGGAAGGCCGCAACTTTTCCATCACATCAGAGACGCGAAAAGCACCGGAAATACCGGCAAGCACCGGTGACCCGATGGTCGATAACCACGTGGACATGCCTCACAAAGCTGTAACCAAAACCGAGCTCGCAACCACGCCGGAGCTGGTCTTCAACGGCCTTCGCTCAGGCCAGATGATGGCCTCCATGTCTCACCGCGAGACTGGTGAAACAGGACCGGACGGCAAACCATTTGTGGGCATTCCCAGTGAGGCCTCCATGGCATGGGCAAAAACTTTGCTGACAGCTCAAAAAGAAGGACAGGACATATCGGATCAACTGCCAGACTATATGGAAGTGAAGGAAGTCTGGTACCGCGAAAACCGCTCTGGCCTCAAAGGGAAACTCAAACGCGGCAAGCCTGAAAAGAAAGTCCATGTGGTGACGTATAAGGAGACCTCGGAGTCTGTTCAGGCGGCCCAAAAGCTTCGCGCAGCACCCAAAAACATGGCTGGAGATCTGGCAGAGCTCGCAGATAACATTGCTGACCTGAAGGCAGATCAGGCCCGCAAAGCTGAAAAGCTGAAAGCACATAAAGAGGAACTGGAGAAATTCCTCAGCTCCAAAGGCGAGGGCATGCTGGAAAGTTTCGGTGAAGCCCATGAAGCCTTCAACGCCCTGCAGGAAAACATTCTCCAGCAGGTGATCGCAAAAATGAGCAAGGGCACCAGTCTCAAGAACATCAAGAAATGGGCCAGCAAACAGCCTTGGGTAATGATGTTCGAGATCGAGTTCAAGCCTGACGAAAGTGGCAAGAAGAACCATTACAACGTCGTCGTTAAAGAAAAAGAGGAGGAAGTAGAAGAGACCGACGGAGCACCAGAAGGGGGCCGTACAGAAGCAGACGGCAGAACAAAAGACCAGGAAGCCTCACTGACAGGTGCATTAGCAGCCCTCTCAAAGCCTGCAGTTCAAAAAGAACTAATCCTCAAATACACTGGCGAAAAGCACAACGGCGTACCTATCGTCGAAAAACCAAGTGACCTGGCAAAAAAATGGGCAGATATGATTATGAAGGTCTATGGCTCCAACGCCAAACTACCAGCCTATCTGGTGCTCAAGGATGTCGTCTACAAATCAGCTTCCCGAAATCTGATCCGGCGCGGTAAATACATCTCTTGCAAGGCCGTGGAGTTTATTCCTTCCGCCTTCAAGTAAAAGAAGCAAGCCAGTCTCACGACAACATCATTTGGATTTTCACCGCCCTCTGCTAGGTTCTGCGGGCGGTTTTATAGTTTGCATGTCTTCTGTTCGTTTGAAGCTCCCGAAGGCACGTGCAAGAAAGGTATTTCATGGTCAAGCGTTTAGTGCTCCCACACGAGTTTCAATCCGTTTCAGAACAGCTCAACATGTCACCAGCCATCTTCTCGGGAAACCACATCTTCCTGAGTGGCATGACCGGTGCGGATATGAGCGGCCAGATGCCGGAAGACCCCGAAGCCCAGTTCCGCAACACCTTCAAAAAGATCGAATGCATCCTGCGTGAAGCCAACGTCGATATGGATGCCGTTGTTGAGATGACCAGCTACCACATCGGCCTGCGCGATCACTTCGAGCTGTTCGACTCCATCCGCCTCGAGTTCTTCTCCAAACCCTACCCAGCCTGGACCGCCATCGAAGCCGCCGGCCTCCGCCGTGAAGGCGCCCTGGTAGAAGTCCGCGTCATCGTCAGCGCACACTATGGCGGGTGAGGTGGACTCCTTTACCAATTCTAGAATGGAACGTTGAGACGTAAGTCACCTCCATAATTGTAGAAGTTAGCGATACCAAAGCCGTCATAGTAGCCTTTGACGCCAAGGCTCACCCCACGACGGAACACACCAGTTAAGCCACCATCAACACGTGCTCTTATATCTCCAGACTCCAAAACAGGGCTGGCTATGGAACTTGGATTTTCAACGCCGAAGTTCCACCGTCCGGTAATCCCGATACTGGGCAGGAGGAAAGTGTCTTCATCCAAACGATAGGTGTATCTGACATAAGGGCCAAACAGGACTTCGCCTTGTGCTGCTGTTTGGCCAGCGATATGAGTGCCCGCACTATCAAAGAATCCATCTGCTTCTTCACGAAAGTAGCTGACACCTACTTCTGGAGTGAAACGCCAATTCTGATAATCTATAGGCCCGGATAGCTTGCCTGCGATCAGCCAACGATAACTATCAAAGTTGCTTTCTTCATTCGTTCCAATCGCACCAACATCATTACTTCCCCGCCCCCATGAGGCGTTGAAGTCCAGATAGAGGCGCTGGTCAAAGAAACGGGCAGCAGCATACGGGCCGATCATCCACCCGCCGCCACGTCCTTGTTGACCAATTGAACTATCGCTGGTGCTCACCCAATCCAGTTGTAGAAGGCCACCTACAATAAAGTCTGGATTTAAAAATACATGGCCACCTACATGCCCAATCCAGAAGTTGGATGAGGCATCTCCGTTCTTTCCTCGGTTTCCTGAAAGGCGGATCCAGACATCATAATCAGCACCATAAGGCACTGCAGTGAATGGTTCAGGTTCAGGCTGTATCTGTCCTGAAGGGCTGGGACTATCCGATTCGCCTATCGCATTCTCAATAGCGGCTTGTTTGGTATCTTGTGCTCTGGGAGCCATTGTCAGAAGTGGGGCAAATGCACCTGTGCTGAGTGATTTCTGAGAAAGAGGAGCAAAAGCAAGTGATGGATTAGCTTGGTTGGACCTCTGGTGATCAGCTGGTTTTCGCTCTCCTGCCGCCATGCCAATGCGTATCCGATTCAAACTGGTCATGAAGAAAACATTTTGCCCAGTCTCCGATCCATTAAGCGCAAGATACCCCATCGGGTTGGCTGACCTTGAGGGAGGCTGCTGCATTAGGCTGGAAAAACTGGGTTGATTACCAAGAATGAGCGTCGTGCGAGCAACAGAAAGATTGGCCGCAGCAGTTGCGGAAGGAGAAGCATTTCCTTGAACACTCGCACGGGTGATTATGACACTCGAGTTTACAGCAATGAATGATCCAACGGGTAGGCTCGCAGAGAAAGTGTATCGATCTCCATTCTCTGTTTCATCCGAAAATGAAAAATTACAATCACTGGTGGAGTTGTTACATGTCTTGGAGTGTCCACTGCCATAGTTAGTCCAATTCCCAGAGCTAATAGTAAAAGCGGAATCTGCTGCTAAAGCACCGTTTTTCCGTAGTTGAATTATGAATGTTCCCGGGCCTGAGTACTCCAATACAAACCCATTTTGAGAATTGGAATACGTGGAGTAGACATCGTTGCATACCTCGGTTTCCAAACTAAAAGTAATACGGCCATCATCTGGGCAGGTAACCGTTTGAGCATGGCTCACAGTTAAAAAGCCTCCAGTGAGTTGAAGGCCCGTAATTATGAGTAGATTAAAGAAAAGTGCCTTGATGACTTTGAACATGCCAATGTGGTTTGGAAGGGCAACTTGCATGCAATCACCTGCTCTATGAAATCTGATAAGAAGGCTAAGTGCTAAATGAGCGAATGGTCCGTAAAGTCGTCTGTTAGTCAATCATAAGCTCAACTGACTTTAACCTGACGAAAGCCCGGGAAATAATTCCTAAATATCAGAGTTCCCACCACTAACTATTGGAAACTAAAGGATAATATGCGGGGCGTATACATTTTCAGATGATTGAGCAAAGCTCTTGGCCACAGAAGTTGGGGACCTCTCTCACGTGACCCGGAGATGTAGTGAGATTGGCCTTTTCTCAGTTGAGAACATCCCGGCCGCTACTGAAGCAAAACGTACTAAACTTGGTCAGTATCTGTGATGTAAGTGAAGATAGAATCGAATTACCGAGAGTTTTTGTAGAATAATTTTCTCATGGGGAATGGCATGTTTCCCGCATTTATGCGCTCGCACTTTTCTGCATTTTCTGTTTGAGAAAAAATCTTTTCTACGCAGTCATCCAGCTTTGGAATGCCATACCGAGCTTAGAGGAACTCTACTCTGTAAACTCGCTCCCAATGATCCCAAAACGCTTGGAGAGCGCAATGGCTTTGGTAGAGAGCTTCAACACACAGCAGGACGAGAGCAATAAACTCGCTGTCTTTCCAACCTTTCACAAGGTTGAAGGCAAAATGGTTGTTGTTGTTGGCTGTGGTGATGAAGCTGCTGCGAAGGTGAGGCTTCTGGCGCAAACCAAAGCGCACATCCGCGTTGTCAGCCATGAGCGCCCTAGTGCAGCTTTGGCCGAAGCGGTGGCAGACGCGGACGGCGTCTTCATGCTTAGCGTGTTCAACCCGGCTTATCTGGATGGCGCAGCCCTGGTGTTTGCTGCCACTGATGAAGAAGAGCTGGATCGTGAGATCGTAGAAGCTGCTCGTGAGAAAGGCATCCCGGTCAACGCGGTGGACCGTCCTGAACTTTGTGATTTTTACACCGGTGCGATGGTCAATCGCGCACCTGTTGCCGTAGCGATCACCTCAACAGGCGTTGGCCCTGTTTATGCCCGCCACATCCGCGCACAGGTTGAAGCTCTGTTACCACGTGAAGCCGGTCAACTCGCAAGGTTGGCAGACAGCTTCCGTGCTACAGTTGGTAAGCTGATGCCTTCGGGAAGTGCGCGTCGTCGCTTTTGGGCTGAATTTTTTTCAGGGACTATAGCTGCGAACATTTTTGCTGGTGAGACACAAAAGGCTCTGACCGAAGCGCATCGCTTGCTGAACAGTGAGCAGGATCAGCGGGGATATGTCTGGCTTGTGGGTGCTGGCCCAGGAGCAGAAGACCTGCTGACCCTGCGCGCACAGCGTGTCCTGCAGGAAGCAGATGTTATTTTCTATGATGCATTGGTACCGGATGCCGTGGTTTCCATGGGCCGCCGCGACGCAACACGCATCAGCGTAGGAAAACGCAAAGGAACGCACAGTTCAACGCAAACGCAAATCAACCAGTTATTGGTCTCCGCTGCCAAGTCCGGCAAACGGGTTGTCCGCCTGAAAGCAGGGGACCCAATGGTGTTTGGCCGCGCTGGAGAAGAGATCGCCGCGCTGCGTGAGCATGATGTGGACTTTGAGATTGTACCCGGTGTCACCGCAGCGTTTGCTGCCGCCGCCAGTGCGCAAATTCCTTTGACATTACGGGGTGTTGCCTCCTCACTGGTGTTTGCTACAGGGCATAACCAGCATGGTGATGTCCTCCCGGACTGGGCGGACCTTGCTCTGAATGGAGCGACAACCGCTGTCTACATGGGGCGCACCGTTGCAGGAAAAGTTGCCAACTTGCTGGCAAAATCCGGGTTGGACTTATCCACGCCCGTCATGGCGATTGAGAACGCAGCCCAGACAAAAGAACGCAATTTTGCAGGCACCCTGCAAGACCTTTGTAATTTTGAGCAGCACGACAGTGTCACCGGACCCACACTTATCATCATTGGTAAGGCAGTGGCCCACGCAGATCAGTCGCGCTCGCTCCCTCTAAGTCCAATTAAATTCGAGAAGTTACCGGCTGTTGTCGCAGCCTAGGGAGAGACCCGATGAAAACTATTACCGCCAACAGACTGGTCGATGGTGATGTCGTCTGGCTCGGCCACAACGGAGAGTGGGTCGAGTTTGTTGAGGCCGCCTGGATCCTTAACACCGACGAAGACATGGCCTCAGCTCTGGATTTCGCGAAAGCCGGTGAAGATAAACAGTACGTTCTCGGCACCTACGCGATTGATCTGGAACTGAAAGACGGCCATTTGCAGCCAAAGAGCCTGAAAGAGCGCATTCGCGCACAAGGGCCAACCACTCGTCTCGACCTCGGCAAACAAGCCGAACGCCATCTGCGTTCGGCCTAAGTCCTTTTAGATTCAGGAGTTTCCATGTACCGCTACGATGAATTTGATCGCGACTTTGTTAATCAGCGCGTGAGCCAGTTCGAAGATCAGGTCCGCCGCCGTATGTCTGGCGAGCTGACCGAAGACGAGTTTAAGCCGCTCCGCCTGATGAATGGTCTTTACCTGCAGCTGCACGCTTACATGCTGCGTGTCGCAATTCCATACGGCACGCTCAATGCAAACCAGATGCGTAAACTTGCCCATATCGCAAGGACTTACGACAGAGGTTACGGCCACTTCACAACGCGCCAGAACATCCAGTTTAACTGGCCAAAGCTCTCTGATACACCGCAGATTCTACATGAACTTGCCGACGTCGAGATGCACGCCATCCAGACCTCCGGCAACTGTATCCGCAATGTCACCTCAGACCAGTTCGCAGGCGCAGCCGCGGACGAGTTCGCAGACCCACGCGTTTACGCCGAAATCCTGCGTCAATGGTCCTCTCTGCATCCGGAATTCCTGTTCCTGCCACGCAAGTTCAAGATTGCGATCACAGGTGCTGAACATGACCGTGCAGCCGTACAGGTCCATGACATCGGCCTGCAGCTGACCCGTAACGAAAACGGGGAAATCGGCTTTGTGGTCTTCGTGGGTGGTGGCTTGGGTCGTACGCCGATGGTTGGCCGTAAGGTACGGGATTTCCTACCAGAAAATGACTTGCTGGCATACAGCGAGGCGATCCTGCGTGTCTACAATCGCTATGGTCGCCGCGATAATAAGTACAAGGCTCGCATCAAGATCCTGGTTCACGAAACCGGTCTGGAAGAGCTGAAGCAGGACATTGAGACTGAGTTCGAGGCAACCAAAAACGGTATCCTCGATCTGCCAAATGAAGAAGTCGTTCGCATCAACGAATACTTCGCCCCACCATCTTTTGAAGCCCTGCCGAAGATCAGCACAGAGCTGGAAGCAGCCAAGCGCGAAGACCGCGATCTGGCCTTGTTCTCCAGCCGCAACCTGCATGCGCACAAAGCTGAGGGTTACACATCTGTCACCATCTCACTCAAGCCAATTGGTGGTGCGCCGGGGGATGCAACAGCCGATCAGATGGACGTAATTGCTGATGTAGCACAACGGTTTGGGCATGATGAATTGCGCGTTACACATGAACAGAACCTCGTTCTGCCACACGTAAAGCTGCAAGATGTCCCCACTGTCTACAAGATCCTGAAGGCAAACGAGCTCGCAGATTCAAACGCTGGCCTGATCACCGACATGATCGCTTGCCCGGGTCTGGACTATTGTGCTCTGGCAAATGCTCGCTCTATCCCAATTGCTCAGGAAATATCCAAGCGATTTGAAGAGGTTAAGCGCCAGAACGAAATTGGTGATTTGAAACTGAAAATCTCCGGCTGCATCAACGCCTGTGGTCACCACCACGTCGGCCACATCGGCATTTTGGGCGTAGACCGTAAAGGCGAAGAGCTCTATCAGATTACACTGGGTGGTTCTGCGGATCAGAACACATCTATCGGCAAAATCATCGGTCGCGGCTTTCCGGAAGCAGAGATCACCGATGCTGTTGAGACTGTTGTCGATACCTATTTGGCGAACCGTCTGGATGAGGAAGAAAGCTTCATCGAAGCCTATCGCCGCCTGGGTGATCAGCCATTTAAGGACGCTCTTTATGGAGCATAGTCAATCACATAAGGCCTCTTTGGAGGCACAGGTGAAGCTGCTGAACCGGATGTATTCTGAGCGCGATGCTCAGGACATCCTGCAGCACGCGCTCACAGAGCAATTCTCTGGAGAGATAGCTCTGGTGTCCTCATTTGGCGCGGACAGCTCCGTGCTGCTGCACATGGTCTCTCAGATCGACGTGCGTACACCGGTCCTGTTTGTCGACACCGGCAAACTGTTCGGTGAAACAAAGCGCTATCGTGACGAACTGGTTGAGCAACTTGGGCTTTTAGACGTACGTGTCATCACGCCTGAACCAGAAGATCTTGTTGAGAAAGATCCAAAAGGTGCTCTCTGGGCGTCTGATACTGATGCGTGCTGTCACATCCGCAAAGTGGTTCCACTCGCAAAAGCGCTTGGTGGCTTCGAAGCTTGGATCTCTGGTCGCAAACGCCATCAGGCTGACACTCGAGCCAGTCTGGAGCATTTTGAGGTCGAAGAAGGCCGTATCAAAGTGAACCCGCTGGCCAACTGGACCGCTGCCGAAGTCCTTCAATACGCAAAGGATAATGGCCTGCCACCACATCCGCTGGTCGCAGAAGGGTATCCCTCCATCGGGTGTATGCCTTGCACAGACAAGGTTGCTCCGGGCGAAGACCCACGCTCAGGCCGTTGGCGCGGTCAGGACAAAACTGAATGTGGAATTCATTTCTCAAGTGCGTCCAAGGGCGGCGCAGCCCAAAGCATCTGAGGTTCAAATGACAACAGAACTCAAAAAGACCACTGAGATCTTCAAGAACGACGAGATCGTTGCTGATGACTGGGCTTACACCACCGAGGATGAAGCCCTGCCAGCCGAGGGGAAGTTTATCTTCTCTCTGGAGCGGTTTCTGGCGGAAGAACAACAGCTTAAGCAGACAAACCTGACTTTGGGTGTTGTTCTTCGTGCTGGTGAAAAAGCGGAAAAGCTGGCTGATCATCTTGAGGCGCTGGAACTCATCGCAGTGGACTTCCCAAGCTTCGCAGATGGCCGAGGTTTCTCTGCTGCCCGCATCCTGAGAGATGGATTGCGCTATGGTGGCGAGATCCGTGCAGTTGGTCCGTTCATTCTCGATCAGATCGGCTTCATGCTCCGCGTCGGCATCAACAGTTTCGCGCTGGACAACCCACGTCTACGCGCTGATTTGGAGTCCGGCAACCTCAATGAGGTCACCGCCTATACGCAGCCAGTCTTTGCGCGAAAAGAAGCGCCCGCTGGTACGAGACCATGGGCGCGACGTCCGATTTGATTTTAGAGCAAGATACTCAAACTCAATGAGAAAAGGCGGGTCAAACACCCGCCTTTTTCTTATTCCGCGGGTTGAACCTGCAACTGGTTGGACGCTGAAAGCATCTTTCCGTTGAGTTTAAGGAACAGCCAGACTGTTGCGATCTGGATTACAATCAGCGGGGCGTACAGCGCGAAGTAAGCGATGGACATGGAGCCAAGAACACCAAGCTTCACAAGACCCGCATTGATCACGAAATTACCGAAGACGAACAGTGCAACACCAGGGCAAACCAGCGCGTAAGAACCTGGAGACTTGTCCGGACCAGCAATCCAGCGGTCATAGTAGCCAACCCGCTTCATGACTGCCCAGCCGATCAGACCGAACAGGATCTGGATTGCGAACAGGCTGATCAGGAAAACATAGATACCGCCAGCAGTTACCGGTGCATCGAAGTTATGTGCAAGGCTCATTTTTATGCGGTAGATTGCAATGCCAACAACGGTCAGGAATGGGATGATGATCCAGAGTGTTGGTGTGGTCTCACCCGCAGCCTTGTGTTCCATCATAGAACGGAAGCCGAGGATCAGTTTGATTGTCCCCATCACAATCGCTGCACCGATGAACAGGGCACTACCAGCAATGCCGATTGCCGCAATCACCTTGGTTTGACTCATAGCTGCCGGAGCAGAGAAGCCAACGCCAATCATGGCAAATGCGAACACGGAGATCATCTGACCGAGGCTGTTGTTCTTTGCGCACTCATATCCACCCTCTGTCAGGACACGGGAGATGAAGTCCAGATAGATGCGGAAGCCCAACACTCCGATGGCTGCAAATGCCAGCAGGGAGAAGGGGAACAGGATTTCGCGAATGCTCCAAAGGCCTGGCACAAACACCGCACCCGCGATGAAGCTGACATTGACTGTCATGGCAAGAGCCAGTGGAATAGTCATCAGTTGGCTTTCCGCGTTGGAGTTTTTAAAGCCTTCAAAAACCTTGGTTTGCTTCCACTTTCCGTACTCGGAAAAATTCCAGAACAGCAAGCGAAAGTGCAACACTGAGAAGAAGATAATACCAACCGCGGCGACAACAATCAGCGCCTGCATAGCGATGGAACCGTTGTTGAAGGCCTCAGTCAAAGAGGCAACGTTGGCGATAGGAGATCCCTTATGTGGTGTCATCCACATCAGGTACATAAAGAAGCTAATTGCCAAGCCACCTGCACCAACGGCGGACAAAAAGTACAGAGGAGAATACCGCTCACCTAAATTAGAAAGATAACGCATTGGGCTAATCCTTTTTTGAAGTTGAAATTAATATATTAGAAAATACTAAAATAACAATACATAAAATTAGAAAAATCTAATATAGAGATAATGCATTGAATTTAATAAGATAAAATATGCGTAATGCTAGAACCTCCGCAAAATGACACAGTCTCGAGTTCAAATTTGAGTAGATGAATTCTTCTGGGTTTTCACAAGCCGAGTCGCACGATAGTCTAAGTGTTCTCTTTTTGTCTCCCGGAGCAGATCGTGCTGAATGCGCTTTATGAGTGGGCAACCAATCATGTTGACCCATTTGCCAAAAATCATATGGAATGGGAGAGCAAAACGCATTTGCAACAACTGCGTTCTCTCGTGTTCATCTTTCCAAAGCACACTCTGGTTCTATTGCTGGTGGTGCTGGTCGAAACCATTCTGACTGTCTTCCTGCTGTCATTTGTTGGCTTCCTGATTGATCAGATGGAAGCGAGTGGACCAGAGCTGTTCTGGCAGCAGAATATGTGGCTGATTGTGACTGCTGCGGTCGCATTTCTTATTGCAAAGCCAGTATTTTCAATTGCTTATGAAGTTCTGATTTCACTGACACTTCACGTTAATATTCTCACCTCATCGCGTGTCACGTTCTTTGATCGACTGCTCAATCAAGACATGACGTTCTTTCAAAAGGAGTTTGCGGGAAACCTCGCCAGCAAAACCTTTGGAGGTGGGCGAGAAGTTGCAGAACTGTTCTGGGCGGGGATTGGAATTGTCATCCCAAACTTTTTCTTTGCAGGGTCGCTCCTGATCGCATTGTCATGGCTTCATTGGTATCTTGGGGCAGTCATGCTCGTTTGGATCGGATTGTTTGCTGTCCTTGCGTATATCCGCGTGCCAATCATTCGTGATGCTTCAAAAGAAGGAGCAGATATCGCGCATGCCGTGAATGGTTCTGTTGTTGATGTTTACTCCAACATTCAGACTGTGAAACTCTTTCAGGGTAATGATCGTGCGCTTGGCCATTTCACAAATCAGCTCAGAGGTTTCAAAGAGGCAATAGTTAGGTTCCGCTCCACAGTGGTTACATCACGGATGCTTGTTGCACTCGTCGGAGCATGTGGTCTTGCTGCATTTACGGGCCTAAGTCTTGCGTTGTGGCATCAACAGGCAATCACAACGGGTGAAGTTGCAATCGTCCTTGGTTTTGCCATTCGCCTGGAAGGCAAACTGCTGGAAATATTTGCTCAGTTAACCGGTCTTTTCCGCTCTTATGGCTCATTTAAATCCACCGCCAGAACCATGGAGCACTCGCTTGGCCTTGTTGACGATTCTGAGGCCAAGAACTTTCGCTATGAGAAGGGTCTCATTGAGTTCAACAATGTCGACTTTGCCTACGGCCAGCAAACTGCGATTGTGAAAGATCTGAATTTCATCATCCAACCCGGTGAGAAGGTAGGTATCGTCGGTCACTCAGGTGCTGGCAAATCAACCGTCGTGAATCTGCTGCTGCGCATGTACGACGTTGAAGGTGGAGCTATCACCATTGATCATCAGGATCTGCGAAGTGTCACGCAGGAATCTCTGCGTGTAGAAATCGGATTGGTGACACAGGACACCTCGTTGTTTCATAGGTCTATTTTCGACAACATCTCGCTTGGAAAAGATGATGTCGAGATGGAAGGTGTTCGTGAAGCTGCCCGCCGAGCGCATGCGTTGGAGTTCATCGAGGCACTGGAAGACAACAAAGGCCGAAAAGGCTTTGAGGCATTCGTAGGTGAGCGTGGCATCAAACTATCCGGTGGGCAGCGCCAACGGATTGCATTGGCCCGTGTGTTCCTGAAAAATCCACCAATCCTGATACTGGATGAAGCAACCTCGGCGTTGGATACCAAGCTGGATGCGGATATTCAGGAGATCCTGAATGATGTGATGAAGGACAAAACCACCCTCGCTATCGCCCATCGCCTGACCACAGTTGCCAGAATGGACCGTCTGATTGTGATGGACAAAGGGCAGATTGTTGAAGCAGGAACGCATGCGGAATTACTGGCGAAAGACGGGATATATGCAGAGCTGTGGCACAATCAGTTTTATGGAGTAAAGAGCTCGGTAACAGATTTGACACCAACAGAAACCCAGTAAAACTCCCCCAAGAAGAGAATTGCGCCGCCCTCTTACATGATCTAGCGTTTGGATGACCAGCACAAAGCTTATCATCCGAGGGGGGCGGTATGACAGAGTTTAGCGCGACACTAAATTCTCAGAATTTAAAAAAATACCAATCAATTATCAATGGCTTACAGTGTGATGCATCCTCTGGAGAAACCATTGATATGATCTGCCCAAGCACGGGCTTGCCATACGCAACGATTCCTCGGTGTACTGCATCTGATGTCGGGAAAGCGGTGTCTTCTGCAAGAACAGCGCTCACCTCAAAGGAATGGGCCTCACTATCTGCCGGGCAACGCGGAGAGCGGTTATTAAGGCTTGCGGAGTTGATTTCGCAAAACCGGGATCATCTGGCAGAGCTTGAGGCACGTGACACCGGTAAACCCCTAAGCCAGGGCTATGGGGACATCGATGCTGCCGCCCAGTACTTCCGGTTTTATGGTGGGGCGGCTGACAAAATCACGGGTGAGACACTACCGATCGCGGTTGATTACCTCGCGATGACAGTTCGCGAGCCGCATGGCGTCGTCGCCTCCATCGTGCCATGGAATTACCCCATGCAAATCTTCGCGCGCGTTGCGGGAGCAGCGTTAGCCATGGGCAATACACTGGTCGTCAAACCCTCCGAAGATGCCTGCTTATCCATTATTGAAACAGCCAATCTTGCAGTCGAAGCTGGTTTTCCAGCTGGAACACTCAACGTTTTGACAGGTTTAGGAGAAGAGGCTGGAGCTGCGCTCTCCTACAATCCTGAAGCGGATTTCATCACTTTTACAGGATCGCCAGATGTGGGGACTCTGATCCAATCCGCAGCCGCTCGCAATCATATCGGGTGTACATTAGAGCTTGGCGGCAAGTCACCGCAAATTATCTTCGAAGATGCTGATCTGAACAAAGCACTACCTGTCATTCAGGACTGCATTTTGAAGAATGGTGGCCAAACCTGCTCTGCCGGATCTCGTGTTCTGGTGCATCAAAGTCGTTGGGAAGAGACAGTTGATACACTCAGAACCGCTTTTAGAAGCACTGTCTCAGGCCAATACAAGGATAACCGGGATCTCGGCCCACTGATTAACACAAGCCAACTCCGCCGTGTAAACGCTTTCTGTGAGCAGGCGGAAACAGACGGCATTCCGTTGATTGGGGAGGGTACAATCGCTCCGGATGCGCCGACAGAAGGCTATTACACCACAGCAAAAGTCTATGGTCCGGTTCCAACAGATCACCCACTTGCTCTGGATGAAGTTTTTGGCCCGGTTCTTTCACTCATTCCGTTTCGGACGGAAGAAGAAGCAATTCGCATTGCCAATGGCACTCCCTACGGGCTCGTGGCTGGCATTTGGACCAAAGACATCGCAAGAGCAACGCGTGTTGCCAAAGCCATCCACTCTGGTCAGGTCTTTGTAAATACCTACGGTGCAGGTGGAGGAGTTGAACTGCCATTTGGTGGGGTCAAGAAATCTGGTCACGGCAGGGAAAAAGGCTTTGAAGCACTTAAAGAATTCTCTGTTCTGAAGACCATTGTTGTCAGTCACGCTTAAGGCGGACTTTCACACTTGGGGAGGAAAAGCGTGTCAGGACGATTGGAAGGAAAAACCGCGATAATCACGGGTGGTGCTGCTGGTTTTGGGGAAGGCATCGCTCAAAAATATGCGCAAGAAGGTGCAGCGGTCATCATCGCTGATCTCGATGGAGTTGCAGCAAGAAACCTTGCAGACGCAATCGGGGACACAGCGTATGCCATCGAGACAGACGTGACCGTGCGCTCCGATGTGAAAGCGATGGTTGCTTATGCAATTGAGAAAACTGGGCGGCTGGATGTTGTCGTCAACAATGCTGGCTACACTCACCGCAATTGCCCTTTAGCACAGGTAGATGAAAACAACTTTGACCGCATTCTAGAAGTGAATGCCAAAGCCATCTATCTGACAACGCTTGAAGCTTTGCCTGAGCTGGAAAGACAGGGCGGTGGTGTCATCATCAACACCGCGTCCACGGCGGGCATCCGTCCTCGTCCCGGGCTCACCTGGTACAACGCTTCCAAGGGCTGGGTCATCACAGCGACTAAATCCATGGCGGTAGAGCTTGCTCCTCACAACATTCGCGTCAACGCTTTATGTCCAGTGGCCGGAGAAACCGGCATGCTGGAACTCTTCATGGGCGAAGATACCCCTGAAAAGCGCCAGCAGTTTCGTGACAGCATTCCTCTGGGGCGCTTCTCTAAACCAGAAGATATTGCAAACGCGGCACTCTGGCTTGCTTCAGATGAAGCTCAGTTTATCACCGGTGTAGCTTTGGAAGTCGACGGAGGTAGGACAATCTGACGGCAGAAGTGCCGCCAGACTACATGGCATCAAGAGTGGTTGCAGAAGACGTTACAATGCGGTTGCGGCCAGATTTCTTGGCTCTGTACAGGCAACGGTCCGCAACCCTGAGAGCGCTCGCCAGTGAGTTCTCAGTACCCGCTGAAAGGCCGACGCTGATCGTCGGTGCAAACGTATGTTCGTCATTACCGGGATCTGTGACT
Organism: Pseudovibrio sp. Ad46; assembly: GCF_001623065.1. Lineage (NCBI taxonomy): Bacteria > Pseudomonadati > Pseudomonadota > Alphaproteobacteria > Hyphomicrobiales > Stappiaceae > Pseudovibrio > Pseudovibrio sp. Ad46. Next base: position 206,020 of record NZ_LMCG01000027.1, read on the forward strand.
GGCATGGAACTTCTGAGTTCAGAGAGAAACTGCTTGGATGTGGGCTCATCAATATCAGGCAGTGCAACGCAAAACTCGTCTCCACCAATTCGAATGGCGACGCTTCTTGGCGGCAGGAGATCCGAAATGCGATGCGCGACAGAGATAATCAGGTTGTCTCCGGTTTCATGGCCAAACTTGTCATTGATCTGCTTAAAGCGATCAATGTCGATCATGGCATATCGCATCTCCTTGCCAGCGAGCATTTGGTCTTTATGAAGCTTATCGACGACGTTGTAGAGGTGGCGACGGTTAAACAGGCCTGTCATCGGATCACGATGAGCCATCTCGGTCAGTTCACTTATGCGGTCCAACTGATTGAGGTTCTGCGAAACCCGCAGCATCAGTTCTTCAGGTGTGCACGCCTTGTTCAGGAAGTCGTTAGCACCGGATTTTAGAAACTTCGCAGTAAGGGCTGGGTCATCTGTTGCTGAGATTCCGATGACTGCCAAAGTACTGAAGCTATGCCTCCGTCGGATCTGTGTCATGACTTCAAAGCCAGTCGCTCCCGGCAGTAAATGATCAATGATCAGCAGCTTGATATCAGGGTTTTGATTGAGTGTTTCCAACGCTTCTTCGCCGGAAGTAGCCGTGATCACCTGAAGGCAATAGAGCTGAAGCCGCTTCTTTAACAACGCCAGTGCATGCGAGGAATCGTCCACGATCAATACTTTGGTGCTGAGGTTCCTATCGACGCGATTGACCAACTCACCAAGGTAACCAAGGCTCGCAGGAGAATCTTTGAGGACGTAATCTACAATCCCCTTCTTCAGAATTGATCGTCGGGTACCCTGATCAAAACGCCCCGAGAACACGATTGTCGGTAGTCCGGCGTCGATAGTGAGATCTACAACCTCACCATCCGGCGCATCTGGAAGCGTCAGATCAACAAGAGCAAGGAATGGCTTTACCTTACCTTCTTTTAAAATAGTTTTTGCCTGAGCATACGTTTTCGCTGTCGTGACATGATAATGCCCCGCACGCTCAATCTCGCTTTCAGTTACGCGAGCAAAGAAATTGGCATCTTCAACGAGAAGAATGCTCTTTTTCTGATCTGGCATGTGATGTCCTCAAAAACCAGCAAATGCGATTTAAATTGCGTTTGCAACCTATTAACCGCCATCAATAGCCTCGAATATGGTTTGTAATAAACAACATTTGAAATGTATTTAAAATTAGACATAAAGTTGTGATAAAATTAAATAAAATCAAAAATTGCATGATAGACTAGGAATTCTGAAATTAAATACCCAGTGAATTCAAAAATATGTAAGTATAATTTCGTATAATCTCACATTTTTGTGATGTTTTGACGAAAATTCGATCCGCATATGTATTTGTAATTAGTTAAATTCGAAATATAAATCGGTTTAAATTAAGTTCCCTGGAAGTATCTCTTGGGAACTATGCTGTGACTGGCTCTAGTAAATATTATGAAAGTTAAAATTGCTGGACATCATCCACTCAACTAAGGGGTGTGGTATCCACAGTTTCGCGTGAAAGTCACACCCCATCCAGTGAGAATCAGACGTTCATCAGCAGGTATTCTCGTTCCCAGGCGCTGATAACGGACATAAAGGTCTCGTACTCTTCAAGTTTGATGGCTCGATATGTGGCAACAAACTGTTCGCCGAAAATCTCCAGCAAATCATCGTCTGCTTCAAACTCATCAACGGCATGAAGCAATGTACGCGGGAGTTTGCTCATCACCTCACTGTTGTCGGTGTCTCTCGGCTTATCAGGCTCAATCCTTTTCTTGATACCCAGGTATCCGGCGGCAAGGCTGGAAGCGATAACGAGATACGGATTGGCATCAGACCCCGGCACCCGATTTTCTAACCGTCGCGCATCCGGAGACGAACTAGGAACACGAAGCCCCACAGTGCGGTTGTCGTAGCCCCAGAACAGGTTGGTCGGAGACCCACTATCCCGCGCGAAACGGCGGTAGGAGTTCACATAAGGCGCCATAATCGGCATTAAAGCGGGCATGTAACGCTGATGCCCACCAATAAAATGATAGAAGGCAGGCGTTGCCTCGTTCTCTGCACTGTTGAAGATGTTTTGTCCTGTCTCCCGGTCAAGGATAGACTGATGAATATGCATAGATGACCCTGGCTGAGAGGACATCGCCTTGGCCATGAAGGTGGCGTAAATGTTATGGCGCAACGCGGCCTCGCGGATGGTGCGTTTGAACATAAACGCCTGATCCGCCAGCTCCAGAGGGTGACCGTGTCTTAAGTTGATTTCCATCTGAGCAGCACCCTCTTCATGAATAAGGGTGTCGATCTCCAGTCCCTGAGCCTCAGAAAGATCATAGATGTCGTCAATCAACTCGTCGAACTCATTAAGAGCGGAGATTGAATAAGACTGCCTGCCAACTTCAGGGCGACCAGAACGACCAACTGGAGGCTCCAGCGGATAATCGGGATCGGTATTGGGCTTAACCAGATAGAATTCCACCTCAGGGGCGATAATTGGTTGCCAGCCCTCAGCATCATAAAGCTCAAGAACGCGCTTTAGAACATTACGCGGAGCAATCGGGAAGGGCTTCCCATCCTTGGTGAAAGCATCATGCAGGAGCTGAGCTGTCGGGTCAGTCTCCCAAGGGACAATGGCCAGCGTTGAATAATCGGGCTTGAAATAAAGGTCGCCATCCGTCGGATTATATTGAAACCGATCATCATCCTCAGGGTAATCGCCAGAAATAGTCTGGGCGAAAATAGAGGAGGGCATTGTCAGCGTGTTGCTGCTGAAAAACTTGTTTGTCGGCATCATCTTGCCGCGTGGTACCCCGGCAACGTCAGGTACAACACACTCAATATCTCCAATGTTCCGGGCTTGCAGCCAGGTGCGGGCTTCTTCAAGGTCGCTCACACCGCGCATATTAAGCGCCGCTTCATCATCCGGATTAATTTCAGAACTCATAGGACTTCCAATTGGGTTTGCCACCAAATGTTCGTGGCAGCGTTTCACTCATGAAAAGTAATTCAGCTCTTTCCGGCTGCTATAAGATCCAGCTTGCTTCTGGTTGGTATAGTAGTCTAGCAGAGGTCAACTCAAGTCGGAAACTATGTTGTTTTGTGGAAGTTTAATTGTACCTTCTCTTTAATCGTTTCGAGTGTGTAATTACGCCTCATCCTAACAAAATTACAATGCTTACTTAAGGTGATAATGTGGTCATCTAAGCCAGCCTACAGCATTGAGAACTGGTTGTTTTCTTGAATTTTGGATGATGAACAAGAGCCAACAATGTCTGAGGACACTCTGTGGCTTCTTTCAGGTTCCTAGCACAGTTGAAGACACTTCAGAGAACGTACCGTTGACCAGACAGCAGTGATGAAGAAGTTTCTAGTGCTTCTGAGATTAAAGTCGGAATCATTGTTCTCAATAAAACCTTTGATTCTAGCCAACAGCTTCTGGACATGGGTTAAGGCTGCACACTAAAAACCCTGATACTGTTGAGAGGACCTGAGAGCTGGGTGCCTGAGACACCCAACGAACCTACGGCATTCCTGTAAAATATTGGGTTGGAATGTAGGCCGAAATTAATCTGCCACCAGAAGGATATACCATGGCGGCTATATGCAGAGGCTCGCTTCGCCAAGGTGCTTTGAGCCCCTGTGTTTGAGATTGGAGTATTTGAGAATGAAAACCGTAATTTTGCTATCGGGAGCAGTAGCGCTGGCTCTCTCTTTGTCTGCCGCCAATGCTAAGGATCGTATTGTAAATGTCTACAATTGGTCCGACTACGTTGATGCGCAGGTTCTCAAAGACTTCGAGAACGAGACCGGTATCACTGTGAACTACGATACCTTTGATTCCAATGAGGTTTTGGAAACAAAACTGCTGACTGGCAAGACTGGTTATGACGTTGTTGTCCCAAGTGCCACCTTCCTTCAGCGCCAGATACAGGCGGGCGTCTATCAGAAGCTCGACAAGGACAAACTTCCAAATCTCAAGCACATGGATCCACTTCTGCAAGAGCGTACTGAAGTGTTCGATCCAGGCAATGAGTTCTCCGTCAACTATATGTGGGGCACCTCTGGCTATGGGGTAAACGAGGAAAAGGTGCGTGCACTCAATCCAGATGCTCCAATTGGCAGTTGGGATTTATTGTTTGACGTTGAAGAGCTCTCAAAAATCGCGGGATGTGGTGTATATGTGATGGACGAGCCGGATGAAATGTTCCCGGCTGCGCTGCATTATCTCGGTCTCAATCCCGACTCCAACAGCCCGAAAGACATTCGAGCGGCTGGCGAACTTCTGGAAACAATCCGCCCTTACATTCGTAAATTTCACAATTCTGAATTCGTAAACGGCCTTGCCAACGGCGATATCTGCTTGGCTTACGGCTGGTCTGGTGATGTATTGCAGGCAGCGGACCGTGCTGCAGAGGCTGATAAGGGCGTTGAAGTCACCTACATCCTGCCGAATGAAGGCGCACAGATGTGGTTTGACCAGATCGCAGTTCCCGCTGATGCAGAGCACGTTGAAGAAGCACACGAATTCATCAACTACCTGATGCGCCCGGAAGTGATCGCGAAAATGTCGGATTATGTCTACTACGCCAACGGCAACAAAGATGCGACAGTTCTGGTGGATGAAGAAGTGACTTCAAATCCGAACATCTACCCGACAGATGAGGTGAAGCAGCGCCTTTACACCATCGGAGCCAAGCCGCTTAAAGCACAGCGCCTGATGAACCGCACCTTCACAACTGTCAAAACCGGTCACTAAAAACTACGGGCCTGCGAATGTAGGGTTGCTCAGTAACACGCAACCCTACCTTGAACGATTGACCACGCAGGCCGCTGAAAAGGATTGGAGTATTGGCGAAAAAACCGCTTGGCCCCGTACGTCGTGCATTTTCACCTTGGGACGACCCGAGCGAGCAGCCTTTTATTGAATTTCGGAATATCATCAAGCGTTTTGGCAATTTTGTTGCCGTTGATAACCTTTCTCTCAAAATCTACAAGCGTGAGTTCCATGCCCTGTTGGGCGGGTCTGGGTGCGGTAAAACCACTTTGATGAGAATGCTTGCAGGGTTTGAGGCCCCATCTGAAGGTCAAATCTTTCTGGAAGGGCGAGACCTCGCCAACGTGCCGCCATATAAGCGCCCGGTCAATATGATGTTCCAGTCCTACGCGCTCTTCCCGCACATGAACGTCGAAAAGAACATCGCCTTTGGCTTGGAAATGGACGGCCTGCCTTCCAAAGAGATCAAAAGCAGGGTCATGGAGATGCTTAGTCTGGTCAAGCTGGAAGGATTTGCCAAACGCAAGCCGCACCAGTTGTCCGGTGGTCAGCGCCAACGCGTTGCACTCGCGAGATCCCTCGCCAAACGCCCCAAAGTACTCCTCCTCGATGAACCTCTTGCTGCGCTCGATAAGAAGCTTCGTGAAGAAACCCAGCTGGAATTGATCAATCTGCAAGAACAGCTGCGGATGACGTTCCTGATCGTGACCCATGATCAGGAAGAAGCGATGACCGTGGCAGATCGCATCTCGGTTATGGATAAGGGCAAGATCCTTCAAAATGCGACACCGGGAGAAATCTACGAGCAACCCAATTCCCGATTTGTGGCGGAATTCGTTGGTGACATCAACGTTCTGGACGGGCAAATCACCAATAAGGAACTTGAGGACGTCAAGATGTTCTCATCTGTTCTGGGTAGCCATTTGGATGTTTGCTATCCAACCTCTGCAAACGTGGGCGATCATGCTGCTCTAGCCATCCGTCCGGAAAAGATGCGTATCTCCTTTGATAAACCAGAACGCTTGGGTACCAATGCCATACAAGGAGAAGTCTGGGATATCGCCTACATGGGCGACGTGTCCATCTATCATATCAAAGTGGCTGAGACAGAGACGCTGCGGGCGATTGTTGCCAATACAGCACGGCTGGTTGAAAGACCGATCACTTGGGAAGATCAGGTCTGGCTGTCATGGGACAGCGATGCCGGCGTGATCTTGACACGATGAGAGGTGCCAAATGACTGACCCTAACCTCTCATCAACCGACCTCATGAGATCAGAAACGATCCCACCACCACGTCATGAACTTCAGGCACCGGAGAACTCACCGACCAATCCAACCGGAAAATGGGGCCGCTTCGCACTCATCTGTGTGCCATACGTCTGGCTGCTGCTCTTCTTCCTTGTTCCGTTTGTGATTGTTGCAAAGATCTCGTTGTCTGAAGCAGCCGTTTCAATTCCGCCTTACTTGCCGGTAATCGATTGGGGAAGGGGGCTGCTTGGACTTTGGGAAGCTGCGCAGCGCTGGTCGCTAGATAATTACATCTGGCTAACAGAGGATGATCTCTACTGGCGCGCCTATGTCTCTAGCCTGCAAATAGCTTTCATATCCACATTACTGACCTTGCTCGTTGGTTTCCCACTTGCTTACGGCATGGCAAGGGCACCAAGAAGCTGGCAACCAACGCTGGTTATGATGGTCATCCTGCCGTTTTGGACCAGTTTTCTGATCCGGGTCTATGCGTGGATCGGCATCTTGAAAACTGATGGTCTGCTCAATCAGGCACTAATCACGATCGGTGTCATTAATGAGCCTCTGGTTATCCTCAACACCAGCATCGCCGTCTACATTGGCATTATCTATTCTTACCTGCCTTTCATGGTCCTCCCGCTCTATTCATCTTTGGAAAAACTGGACACGACCCTGATAGAAGCTGCAGAGGATCTGGGTTGTCCACCCTGGAAGACCTTCTGGCGGGTAACAGTCCCTCTTGCCATGCCCGGCGTGATTGCAGGGTGTTTCCTGGTCTTCATTCCAGCCGTGGGAGAGTTCGTCATTCCCGACCTGTTGGGAGGCTCATCAACTCTGATGATTGGGAAAACCCTATGGGTCGAGTTCTTCTCCAACAGAGACTGGCCAGTTGCGTCTGCGGTGGCAATTGTTCTTCTGGTATTGCTTGTGATTCCAATCTTGCTGTTTCAGCGGCACGAGACCCGACGCAACGAAGGGGACGTGTAATGCCGTCAAAACCGAGTTGGTTTAATCTCACATCACTGGTTTTGGGGTTCAGCTTCCTCTACTTGCCCATCGTCATTCTGATTGTTTTTTCATTCAATGAATCTCGGTTGGTCACGGTTTGGGCCGGCTTCTCCACCAAGTGGTATGCATCCTTGCTGCAAAACGAACAGCTGTTGGAAGCTGCCTGGGTCACATTCCGTATCGGTCTCACATCTGCAACTCTGGCAACGGTTCTTGGCACATTGGCTGCGCTGGTCTTAGCCCGGCAAGGACGCTTTTTCGGACGGACTTTGTTCTCAGGGATGATCTACGCACCACTTGTGATGCCAGAAGTCATCCTCGGGTTGTCATTGCTGCTTCTGTTCGTGGCTATTGATCAAAATCGCGGCTTTTGGACAATCATGATTGCCCACACCACATTCTCCATGTGTTACGTAGCGATCGTTGTGCAATCCCGCCTCTCTGGATTTGACCGCTCCTTAGAGGAGGCTGCAATGGATCTGGGCTGTCCTCCTGTCAGAACATTCTTCCGCATCACCCTCCCTCAGATCCTGCCAGGAGTGCTCGCAGGTTGGATGCTGGCATTCACATTGTCACTGGATGACTTGGTGATCGCGAGCTTTAATTCCGGACCCGGATCAACCACTTTGCCTATGAAGATTTATTCTCAGGTGAGATTAGGCGTGACGCCAGAAATCAATGCTATTTGCACGATACTGGTCGTTATCGTGACGATTGGCGTGATCTTGGCATCTCTCCTCACCAAAAGGCAGAGGTTCAAACGCATGGAAGAAGAGCGACTCGCAGCAGCTCATCTTTAAGAATTTTCATGGGTCTGAGTGTTACATTCTAAAAAATTGTGCACCGCAAACACCCATTCCTCCCAGCTTTGTGGTTTTCACCTCAATAAATAGTAGCTCTCTGTACAAAGAGCACTTGGCGAGGACATAAAACACAGCTATCAACATTGCTGTCGCTATACCTATTTTCCCTAGGAGGGAACGGCAGGATGCTGATCCGGATGGAGGGTCAGGTCCCATTGCCAGCATGAAAAGGCGGTATTGCTTGCGTTCTGGAGAATGAGAAGCGTGAGTTCTACCAACTCATGTATTGGGAGTTTATAATGAATAAAGTTTATCCAAGTGCTGCCGCTGCTCTGGAAGGACTTACCTTTGATGGCATGACCGTCATGGCAGGTGGGTTTGGTCTCTGTGGCATTCCTGAAAACCTGATTATTGCGCTGCGAGATTCTGGTGCGAATGACCTGACTGCCATCTCTAACAACGCAGGCGTTGATGACTTCGGTCTGGGCCTGCTGTTGCAGACGCGCCAGATCAAGAAGATGGTGTCGTCTTACGTTGGCGAAAACGCAACTTTCGAGCGTCAGTATCTGGATGGTGATCTTGAGCTGGAATTCAACCCTCAAGGTACCCTTGCTGAACGCATCCGTGCAGGCGGCGCAGGCATCCCGGGTTTCTACACCAAAACTGGTGTTGGCACCCTGATCGCCGAAGGTAAAGAGCACAAAGATTTTAACGGTGAAACCTACATCATGGAAACCGGTCTGGTTTCAGACGTAGCTCTCGTGAGTGCATGGAAAGCTGACAAAGAAGGCAACCTGATCTTCCGTAAGACAGCGCGCAACTTCAATCCGGTCATGGCAACAGCTGGTAAGACCACTGTCGTAGAAGTTGAAGAGCTCGTCGAGATCGGTGAGCTGGATGCGGATCAGATCCATACTCCAGGTATCTTTGTTGACCGCATCGTTGTTGGCACATTTGAAAAGCGCATCGAGCAGCGCACTACGCGCGAAGCTTAAGGGAGGGCAGTAATCATGGCTTGGAATCGTGACGAAATGGCCGCCCGTGCGGCAAAAGAACTGCAAGATGGTTTCTACGTTAACCTCGGCATCGGCATCCCGACACTGGTCGCAAACTACATTCCAGACGGAATGAATGTAGCTCTGCAGTCAGAAAATGGCATGCTGGGCATGGGCCCGTTCCCGACTGAAGATGAAGTCGATGCAGATCTGATCAATGCAGGTAAGCAGACCATCACTGAACTGGATCGTACCAGCTATTTCTCTTCTGCAGACAGCTTTGCGATGATCCGCGGAGGTCACATTGACCTCTCCATCCTCGGTGCTATGGAAGTCTCCGAAGAGGGTGATCTCGCAAACTGGATGATCCCTGGCAAAATGGTCAAGGGCATGGGCGGTGCAATGGACCTTGTTGCAGGCGTTAAACGTGTTGTGGTCATTATGGATCACACCAACAAACGCGGCGACAAAAAACTCCTCCATAAGTGCGCCCTACCGCTCACCGGTGTAAAATGCGTCGACCGCATCATCACCAACCTCGGCGTCTTCGACGTAGTCGACGGCGGCCTGAAGGTCGCAGAAATGGCTGAGGGTATTACTCTGCAAGAGATCAAAGAGAAAACTGAAGCTAATTTGGTAGAGTAACAAAACTTCACTTAGACAAGACAAGAGAGGGCAATTTGTCCTCTCTTTTTATTTGTATGTAATGAGAATAATTGTTAAATACTCTCCTTCTCAACGAAGGTATTTGTTCTGTGATCACTCTAAATGAAGAGCTGTTGATTGCGTCTGGCGGGATCCGCAATATCTACCAGCACCCAGAGAATTCGAAGATTTGTATCAAGGTCGATCGCAATTCCAAAGGACCAGCTGCAGGGTCTACATTGGCTGAAGCTCGCCTCTTTGAGAAATTGATGAATCAGAGAGAACAGAAGGAGTTCTCAGCTATTTCGAATTACAGAGGTAGAGTTGAGACGAGTCTTGGCTTTGGTGCAACCTTCGATCTGATTACTGACGAAAATACAGAGCGCCCCTCTCAAATATTGATGAAGATACTGCAGGAAGATCAATCATTTATTCAAACTGATCGCTTTAAAAAGGCTTTGAGGATCTTTCGACGGGATTTGGTGCGAGATGCTGTATTATGTCAGGACATTCGCCCATGGAATATTTGTGTTCAGAAACGATCAAACGGAGATCTCAAGCTCATTCTGGTTGATGGTGTTGGACATAATAAGAAGCAGTGGTTCGACGGCATCAAGCCGTTTATTCAGCTTAAGATGCTTTATTATTTCTTTAGCAAATACATCTATCCGGAAAATCGGCTTCTGCAATTCTACAACAATCGCCGGAAGAATTATTCTTGGAAACCTGGCCCTTTGTTCTCTAAGAACACAGACGTCAAAGATGAAGCCGATGCAAGTTTATAGATTTCGGAACTCTCAAGATGCCACTTCAAAGAAAAAACTATCTCTGCATTCCTGAGGCAGTTGGTCGATATGTACATGCTGTGGCCCATCAGGGAACACTGCATATCTCGGGCCTGACTGCTTTTGCAACCATGGCTCAGGCGCAGGAAACAGATCTATAGGCAAGAGAGATTGTCTCTCAGATTTCCGCAATTGCTGAAGAAGAAGGTGTTAGCTTCGCGAACCTTATTAAAGTGATGATCTTTGTTACTGATTTGTCAGCTTTGGGAGAGCTGCGCTCAGTTCTGGTTGATGCTTATGGTGACCACCGTCCAGCAAGTTCACTCGTAGAAGTTCAAAAGCTTTTCCATCCTGATCTTAAGATTGAAATTGAGGCGACATTAGCGCTCACATAAAGCTAAGAAACTTGCTCTGGTCGGGACGTTGAGGCATTGTTCGCTTCGGTTTTCTGAACGGATGGAGCACTATGTGATCCCAATAGACGTACTGGCTGGTTTTTTCACTGTCACTGTTTTGCTGGCATTGGCACCAGGCCCTGATAATATTTTCGTGCTGACACAATCTGCAGTGTGTGGTCGTATGGCGGGTATCGCGGTGACGCTTGGTCTTTGCACCGGCTTGATTTTTCACACGACGGCTGTGGCGCTCGGTGTATCCGCGATTTTTCAGGCGTCCGAGTTGGCGTTTACCTTCGTCAAGGTGCTTGGTGTCGGGTATCTGCTTTATCTCGCGTGGGGAGCCTTCAGAGCGAAGCCTGAGCCGGTACAACAAAATAAGGTCGATCATTCTGCTTTGATTCCTTTGTACCGTCGCGGCGTGATCATGAACATCACCAATCCCAAGGTCGCGATCTTCTTCCTTTCGTTCTTTCCGCAATTTGTTGATCCTGCCTACGGTCCTGTTATGCCGCAGTTCTTGCAGTTGGGCGCTGTGTTTATGCTCTCTGCAATTCTGGTCTTTGGCTCAGTCGCCTTCGCAGCAGGTGCCATCGGCGATCGTTTGAGCAAGTCTATAACTGCTCAGAAAGTTATGAACCGGATTGCCTCTGTTGTCTTTGTCGGAATGGCGCTGAAACTGGCAGCTGCAACCAGATAACATCGGATACAGATGCATTGGATACCAAAAAAGCCGCTGAACATTTTCAGCGGCTTTTTTATTGCAAATTCTTTCTGTTCTTATTCGGCAGGCACCATTGAGGTGTCTCTGGAAAAGCGCTTATTGCCGCGTTTCTCGCGGAACGTATCGGCACTCGTCTTTGCCAGCATAATCACCGGAATGATGCCCACCAACACGATACACAGAGCTGGCAGAGCAGCATCTTCAAAGGCTTCGCGAGAAGCTGCATTGTAAACCGTTGTTGCGAGTGTCTCGAAATTAAACGGGCGCAGAAGCAACGTTGCAGGCAGCTCTTTCATGCATTCCACAAAGGAAAGCAGTGTCGCGGAGAGAATGACTGGCTTCATCAACGGCATGTGAACGCGGCCAAGGGTGCCCCAAGCGGTTTGTCCCAGGCTACGAGATGCCATATCATAGTGCGGGGTAATTTTGCCAAATCCGCCATCTATCTGTCCGTACGACATAGCCAGAAAACGGACGACATAAGCGTAGATGAGCGCCGTACCAGATCCAATCAGAAGCAACCCAGTACCAAACCCAAACAGGGCTTCAAAACCCTCTGAGATCATGTTGTCCAATGCTGCGACTGGGAACAGAATACCAACGGCCAGAATAGTACCAGGAACAGCGTAACCAATCGAAGCTACCCGGCCCAGTGTCGTTGTTACTCTGCTTGGAAACAGGCGGCGGCGATAGGCAAGGGTCAGGCTGATGCCGATAGAAACAGCAGCGGCCACCGCAGCCAGCCAAAGAGTGTTGCCAGCAGCAGCCCAAAGGGCTGGTTCAAACAGATCTTCCACACGGCGACTTGCACGGCTCAGGAGCAACAATGATGGAAAGACAAAGCCCAGAATGATAGGCAGCGCACAGACAGCCATAGCAACCCAGCCACGCCAGCCCTTCAGCTCGTAGCTTGGCAAAGCACGATAAGTACCCGTTGTCTGATGAAAACGCTGCTTGCGGCGGCCATAATACTCAATGAACATCAGCGCCAGCACAAACACCAGCATGATTGTTGCGATCTGAGCTGCGCCCGTCAGATTAGAGCGATTGAGCCATGTGTCATAAACCGAGAATGTAAGCGTCTGCACACCGAAAAAGGACACTGCACCAATGTCGTTCAGGCACTCCATCAGAGCAAGGGTTACACCAACCACAATAGCAGGCCGAGCCAGCGGCAATGCGACCTTCCAGAACAAGCGAAATGGGCCTGCGCCGAGGGTACGGGACACATCCAATGCGCAAGCTGATTGAATAAGGAACGAGGCGCGTGCACTCAGATAAACATAAGGGTAGAGCACAAACCCCATAACAAACATGGCACCACCAAGAGAGCGGATCTCAGGGAACCAATAGTCACGAGAGGTCTTGAAACCAAAGATATCGCGTATCAGTCCTTGCACCGGACCAGTGTAATCCAGCAGTTCAACATACGAAAACGCGATAATGTAGGTCGGGACTGCAAAGGGCAACAGCAGCGCCAGATCAAACCAGCGCCGCCCGGGAAAACGGCACATGGTAACCAACCATGCCGTGCTGACCCCAACGACAAACACGATCACACCAACACCGACCATCAGCTGGAATGTGGTGGCAATCGAACGCGGTAGAATTGTTGAGACAAGGTGCGGCCATAGATTGCCCGAAGAGCCCATAGCCATAATAACAATTGCAAGAACCGGCATCACAACGAGGCCGGTTAGAAAGTAGGTCCCAAACGCAAGAAGCCGCTCCCCTCGAGAAGAGGGGGCGGCGGTTCTGTATTGTGGCGATCCACTATGTCCGTGTCTGGATGTCATGGAATGGCTTCAACTCAATTTACCTGTTGGAACTTAGCTGGATGGACCGTTATCAAAGCCAACGATATCAACCAGCTCACTCGCTTTTGCGCGTTGAGCAGCAATCTCGTTGAGAGAAACTTCATCAGCTTTGAAGGAACCCCAGGAGGCAACCAGTTCAGATGGTGCGATGCCTGGCTCTACTGGATACTCGAAGTTCTGTGCAGCATAGATAGCCTGCGCTTCATCGGAAGCAAGGAATTCCATCAGCTTTACAGCGTTGTCTTTGTTCGGAGCATTTTTCGCCAGAACCATGCCGGAGATGTTCACGTGAGTGCCACGACCTTCGGTGTTCGGGAAGAGAATGCGAACTGACGCTGCCCAATCCTTCTGCTCAGGATCTTTCTCGTTGGTTTGCATTTTGCCCATGTAATAGGTGTTGCCCAATGAGATGTCGCATTCACCTGCGAAGATGGACTTAACCTGCGCACGGTCGTTGCCGGTTGGCTTACGTGCCAGGTTGTCACGAACAGCTTCCAGCCACTTCTGTGTCTCAGCTTCACCCTTGTGAGCAATCATGGAAGCGATCAGACCGATGGAATAAACGTGTTGACCAGAGCGGGTGCAAAGGCGGCCTTTCCATTTTGGATCAGCAAGCTCTTCATAGGTGATGCTGTCTTGGGCAACGCGGTCTTTGGAAGCATAGATGACACGAGCGCGCGTTGTCAGACCAAACCAGTGGCCTTCAGAGTCACGCAAGTTTGCCGGGATGTTGCCGTTGATTGCATCGCTAACGACTGGCTGAGTAACACCGAGGTCTTTTGCACCCTGTAGGCGGCCAATGTCTACGGAAAGAAGAACGTCAGCTGGAGAGTTCTTACCCTCAGCCTTCATACGCTCGCCAAGACCTTTCTTAGCGAAAACAACGTTTGCTTTGACGCCAGTCTCAGCAGTGAATGCATCGAGAAGTGGTTTGATCAATTCTGGCTGGCGGTAAGAATAGATATTCACTTCGCCTTCTGCCTGAGCTGATGCGACCATACCGGTTGTACCAAGTGCAAAACCAGCTGCTGTCAGCCCAATTCCCTTAAACAACGACTTCATCGGAACATCTCCTGAGTGATCTTATACGCGTCTGCAAACGCTTGTCATTTGCCGTTATATCGGAAACTTGACTTTCTCTGTCAACTAATAAACTTCGTGAAAACAATGAGATAGAACTATTCTAAACTGTGAAATTCAGCTTTTAAGGTGCTATCCATCTGCAATTGCGAATGATTTTCAATTGCGGCTCATGTCAGCCTCAAGGAAAAGTTTACTGAAAAACTCAGAGTTGTTGAAAACAAACGGGTCTGAAGGGAGTGCAGTACCCACGTTCATATGCAGAAACGATTCCAATTTTAAGGAGTTGGAGTGTCTCCTTGTAGCACTCGTGCCATCCAGATGCGGTTCATGTTTTGCCCGCAAAGGATGAAAGAAGCCTTTTTGTCTTGCAGATTAGCGCGCTCTTTTGAAAGGCCTGCCAGACCAGCAGCAGCAGCACCTTCGCACGCATTGTGCGTTGTGCGATAAAGCAGACGGATTGCTTCTGCAATCTCATCCTCGCTGACACGGATAATGCGCTCAGCGCCTGATCTGATTAAGGCAAAAGCTTCCCGGGCAGGCCCTCGCACACAAATCCCCTCAGCAAAGGTATTGGCTGAATGTGTGAGTGCATATTCACCAGCTTCAATGGAGCGCGCGCACCCATCCGCCTTTTCTGCGACCACGCCGATGATCTTCGTCTTCAGGCCAAAGAGGTCGCGCACAGAAATTAGTCCGCATATGCCAGTGCCCAAACCAACAGGCACATAGATGGCATCCAGGTCCTTAATCGCGCGGAAGATCTCAAGCGCGTAAGTCGCGGCTCCAAGAACAAGATCATAATCAAAGCCGGGGGAGAGCACCTGCTTAGAATCCTCGGCCATTTGGCAGGCAAATGTATGAGCTTCCTCAAAGTCTTTGCCGTGCTCAATCAAAAATGCGCCATAGCTTTGGATAGCCGCTGTCGTTTCTTTGGAAGTACCTTGAGGAACAACAATTGCTGCGCGCTGGTGCAGCATTTTGGCTGCCCACGCCATGCCCAGTCCAAAGTTACCGCGTGTGGCGGCAACAAAGCTTGTAGAGCTGACATGTCGTTGTGATTGGCGTAAGAGATAAAGCAAAGCGCACCGGGCCTTAAACGATCCGGTGGGCGCATGGTTCTCGTGCTTGATGAAGACTTCGCAACCCAAGGCGTCATTGAGCAAGGGCCAGCTGTAAAGCGCTGTCGGGGCCATATGGCGCCGCAGTTCCTGCGAAGCATCTTCCAAAGCAGCCAGTGTGAGCATGCGAATCTCCTGCGATGGTCAGGCCACCACAGGAGCGCGTTATTCGGCGAGAACTCGCTGAGGTGGGAAAGTGACTTCAGCCAGCGTACCTTCATCCTCTTCAGAATTTATTGAAAACGAAGCACGGTTCGCTTCCACAAGGGCTTTGGTTAATGGAAGACCAAGACCGGACCCTTCTGTTGAAGCAGAGGCATTAAGGCGGCGGAACGGTTGAAGCGCAGCTTCCAGATCAGCCTTCGACATCCCGTGGCCAGTATCCCGAACGCGCAAGTGCACTTCACCACTCGGATCAAGCACAAGCGAGATGATTACCTGACCACCGGACCGGTTGAACTTGATGGCGTTAGACAGCAGGTTCAATGTGATTTGGCGCAGCGTTTTCGGATCCGCCACAATCTTAGGAACAGACAGAGGTGTACTGGCGCGAATAATAACGCGTTGATCATTCGCCTGAGGCTGCAACAGTGCCACGCACTCATTGATTACATCGGCTGCAGAAACAGCTTCAAACGCCAGATCCATCTTGCCAGCTTCAATCCTGGCCAGATCAAGCAGGTCGTTGATCAGCGTCAGCATATGGGAGCAGGAGCGATGGATATCGCGGGCGTACTCTTTGTAACGCACATTCCCAAGCTCACCAAAGCGCTCTTCCTGCATCACTTCTGAGAACCCGATCACCGCATTGAGTGGCGTGCGGATTTCATGGCTGATTTTAGTCAGATACTCAGACTTGTGAGTGTTGGCTTTCTCCGCCTTGTACCGGGCACTCACCAACTCTTCTTCAGCTCGTTTGAACTGCGTGATATCGCGCAACACAGCACAGAAAAGCTGCTCGTTTGCGTGGCTGACACGTCCCATGCTTAGGAACGTTGGGAAGATGTCACCATCCAGTGTTTGGCAAATGACCTCACGTCCGTCATTGAGCACACTGGAAACGCCATTAGCGACCAATCCATCCAGATAATCCAGCGCTGCAATGTGGCTCTCATCCGCAAGGAATGTCGTAAATGGAGCACCTAGAAGGTCATCTTCGCCGGCATTAAACAGGGCTTCTGCAGAGTGATTTGCACTGCGGATGATGCCGCGCTGATCCATCACCAGCACGCCGTCTGTCGCAGTTGCGAGAACGGATTCCAGCTCTTCAATGCGCGTGTGCAGATGTTTGATTTGAGTTTCGGAGCCAGTTGCAGCCTGAACGTGAGCCGAAGCTGCAGGGGCATCTGCTTCACCCTGTATCTTCTCCACCACAGAGATCATGAGCGCTTGCGCACCATTCCAAGGCACAGCATGCATACGCGCATCAACGGAAAGCACACCGCCTTCTGCGAGCCGTACGTGTACGATACGGTCTACAGTTTGAGAGCTTGGAGTAGGGCACTCTTCAGGTTCTGCGAAGATTGCTTCAAGGCCTCCTGCCTCATTCAATCCTTCAAAGCGCTCGTAACCAAGCAGCTCAAGCAGAGTGTCGTTTGCATAAACAACATCGCGGTCGCGAACAACGGCGACCCCAATCGGAAGGCGGTCCAGAAGGCGGGGATCGATTGGCGCTACAATCGGCTTGTCTGGAATACGTCCAGTCTTTTCGCGAGCGCGTTCTGCAGCTTCTTCAATATCTGGTGGAACACGTGGCAGAACCACATGGGTTACGTTGTCCTGCTTTGGCTCAGTCGCAACGGTTTCATCACGTGCCGCAGGTTCAGCGGGCAGCGGAATAATGTTGTTAGTTTTCGTCGCTGTTACAGGCTTTGGTTCTTCGTGGAACTCAGTCTCCACCACATCAGTTTCAGCTACGGCGACAGCTGCTGTCTCTTCGGGTGTAGCAGGAACTGTTTTTGCTTCAGCTTGTGCCGGAACAGCAGTTTGCTCATCTTTCTTCTCAGCACCCAATGCCCGCGCAATCTTGTCGAAGGCATCTCGCTCTGGTTTGGAAAGTCCAACATTCTCTCTTGGAACAGGATGTTTATCTACCAAGCGAACAATGCTGTTGGTCAATTCCGCAAGGCTGCGTGGACCAGTTCTGACTTTCTTTTGCGGTGCGTCCGGCAAGTTTGCAATAGCACGCTCAAAGTCATCTTTACTGGTTGGCTCGGGAATTGACGGAGCAGCGCTCACCTGTTCTGCGGTTTCTGGTGGAGCTTCCTCAGCCTCAGTAAGATCTTCTTCAAAAGCCTGCAAATCAGTTTCAGCCGTCACTTGCTCAGGACCTTCCGAAGCAGGAACAGTCTGATCAGCTATTTCAGGCTCAGAAACCTCCTCAGGTTGCGCTTCGACCTCAACGGGAGCCGCAATTTCAAGAGGGTCTGTCGGATCGCGAAGGACGTCAGCATCCGTCAGCTGAAGGAACCCTTCATTCTCCTCAACAGCAATTGCTTCTTCGTCATGAAGAAAGTGCAATCCATTTTCATCTGACTGTGTGTCTGATGCAGGTAGATCCGGTTCTGCTGGGAGATTGATTTCAGCATTAGCATCAGCATCAGCGTCTGATTCAGGCTCATGAGCCGCCGCGACTGTCACTTCTTCAACCGGAGCAGCCTCAGGAGAGGTTTCCGGCTCAGGATGTTCGGCACTCTCAACTACTTCCTGCTCTTCTTCCTCTGCATCCTCGCTGAAATCAACGATCAACTCTGGAATCTCAGGTTCACTCTGTAAGAAACCTGGCGCCGTAATGCCATCAACCAGTGGTGCCTCAACAATTTCCGTTACCTGACGTGTCTCAGTCTCGGAAAGTGCTTCGATTGGTGCGACGTCTCCCTGCACAAATCGTTCTGGCTGATCGTGCTCAAGCGTCAGCCCAACATCAGGCTCACTGACAGGAGCTTCTGTCTTTGCCGGTTCAGAGGTAGCTTCAGTATCTTCGCTTTCCTCTTTTAGCGCGGCACGTAACTTGGTCAGAACTGTAAGCGGATCAACAGGTTCATCGGATTTCTTTGCATCGACGCTGCGGATAACCCCAAATCCGCGCAAGCCGTCATACTCGCCTGATTTTGTTTCTACCGGTTGAGCAGATAAATCGAGAGGAACAACCTTGTTGGAATTACAGGCAGGCCAAAGCAGTGTCGCACCGCTGACGGCACGCTGTTTTTTGATCGCCTTTGAAATTGCCGGGACCTTACCAATCCTCAGCTTTTTGCGGACAGCATCGAACGGGAGGCCGATCAAAGCGGCATCCTGTGGGCCTAATAGCTCGGCGAACTCCTTCGAGAAGCTACGAAAGCAGCCGTTTCGGTCCAGCTCCCAAGTGAAGCGGATCGGCCGTTGTCGGCGTTTGAAGACAAAGTCAGCCACGAGCTCGGTCCCTACTCTGAAGGTTTCCCAAGAAGGGGTTGGTTGAGAAACGCAATCTACTCTCTTTCACAGGCACCAAGACGCAAAATTGGCGGTGCTATCAAATGATATCCGGTTTTAAACGGGCATGTAAGCGACTTCAGCGGTTTTGCTGTAAGCTTACTAAAGAAACCTGCCTCAATTTATCAGGGGTACATTTTTCCAATTATAGCCCCACCCTACTTTATCTGTAAGCTTTGAAAAACCAGAGCCTGCCATTTATGGCAACCCACCCACCGGCAATTTCAAAAGCTAAATCCTGATAAAGGCTTAGAGTTTAACAAATGAGCGCCGAACTTCGCATCTGTCAATTCCAATAGATACAAGCCGCCCAATTATTCACCCCACAATTCCTGTATACTTAAAGTACCGTAAACTGCAGTGCTCGTCTAAGCTCCTATTTTCTTTCCCTATGGTTAAGTATAGCATTGCCACATCAGAGTAAACGAGTTGCAAATAGGGGAGGGAATAGGCCCTTTCCACAATGCGAATGAAACCTTAATCAACAATGGTGGAGGCTTGAGCATGGCAGATACAAAAGTTCCTTTTGAAGTTTCGGATCAAATGCGTGAATTTGCTGATCGAAGCATTGATCAGGCACGCAAG
Organism: Pseudovibrio sp. Ad46; assembly: GCF_001623065.1. Taxonomy (NCBI): domain Bacteria; kingdom Pseudomonadati; phylum Pseudomonadota; class Alphaproteobacteria; order Hyphomicrobiales; family Stappiaceae; genus Pseudovibrio; species Pseudovibrio sp. Ad46. The sequence goes on from NZ_LMCG01000027.1 coordinate 225,494, forward strand.
GCTTTTGATAATTTCATGGATGCAACCGAAAATGCGGTGAGCAGCATGGAAGATGCATCAAGCACAATGCATGTCGATTCCTCAGACATGCACCGTCAGGCCCTTTCATTTGCAGAGCAAAATGTGAATTCCGCTTTTGAATTAGCGCAGCGCATGTTTCAGGCGCGCGACATGGAAGAGCTTGTGGGCTTGCAGCAAGAGTACTTGCACAAGCAGATGGAGCAAAGTGGAGCACAAATGCGAGAGATGGGTGAGAAAGCCTCCCGCGCTGTAAAGGATGCAGCAAAAAAAGCAGGAGACTTCTGAGGAGCCTTGGTTTTAAGGGGCTGATTCCTGCCCAAACAACGGTGGAATGAGGCGTATCAGCGCCTCGTTCGAGGTATGCCATTAAAACCCACCGCTGCAAACTCGCGATTTGCACCACCAGAATAAAAAAGTTTTCTTCTTCGTTTCAGCAGCTTAAGCGCAATCGATATTGTTGCGCTGCAAAATAATGTTGCAATGCACAAAATAGCTCCTATATTAATCTCAAGTTGACCTAAGGGGAGACGGTTCTCTCCCCCTTGATCCTTTATGTTTCTCCCAAGACGATAAGGAGCAATCCAAATGACTACTGCGAAAATTGATACTGCTAAATCCGAGAAGAAAACTGAACAGGCTGCTCCAAAAGCTGCCAAATCTGTAGAGAATGAGGTGTTTGCAATGAACAAGATGGAAGTGCCTGCATTTATCCAGGAAATGACTGAAAAGAGCGTTGATCAGGCGCGTGAAGGTTATGCCAAAGTGAAGTCTGCTTCTGAAGAAGCATCTGCAATGCTTGAAGAGACCATGGAAGTGACACGTGACAGCTTCATGGAAATCAATCTGAAAGCTGTCGATGCAGCGAAAGACAATTCCGAAGCTGCATTCTCTCACATTCGCGACATGTTCGGTGTGAAGAGCTTGTCTGAAGCAATCGAGCTTCAGTCTTCTTACAGCCGCAAACAGTATGATGCGATGAGCCAACAGGTGAGAGAGATGCAGGAAACTGCAACGAAACTTGCGACCACGATGTCTCAGCCTGCAAAAGAAGCTTTCGACAAATCTATGAAAGATATGAAGCTGGCATAATTCCGGCTAAATTTTTTCAAGAACGTACATATCCTCCCGATTGGATTGCATAGCAACTTGCAACTCATGCGGGAGGATTTTGCGTTTAAGCCTCTGAAAAACAGAGTGAAACCACCTAGTTGCAGTGTGTAACTGGCGATTTTTTATCAGTGTTGTGGACTTTTTTCATTTTGATGTTTCAAGGGACTTGCCAACCTTAAAAATTCTACCTATGTTCCGCGCCACTGGCAAGCAGACGTAGCTCAGTTGGTTAGAGCGTCGGATTGTGGCTCCGAAGGTCGGTGGTTCGAATCCACTCGTCTGTACCATCTCTTCTTAAGGCTCTTTAGTGAGATAGTTGAGATCATCTGCTTCGCCAGTTCTTTTCCTTATTTCCTTGAAAAGACTGGATTATTCCTCAGGTATCTGCTTGGGAATAAGAATGGCGTTTGCATTCCTTTCAATAACTTCCCCAAGCCAGAACGCGCAATCGGATTGCTCAAAGAGATCCTCATAAGTTGCCTCGATGTTCGCACCCTGCAGGACATTGAAGTTTGATGGGTTGCCGATTTTCGGCCAGCTCCACAATTTCCAGTCTTTGGATGGTCCCTCTGTGGGTGTCTTTGCAAATTGCGCCCAAAGCGCGTTCATCTTCACAGCAAGGTCTTTGTCTTCTTGTGTCGCATCCGGCGGCATAGTGTTGAATACGAATGGCAATTCCGAAGCGTGACAGGCGTTGTCCCACTGGTTGTGTGGGCCGCAAGCATTATTCACCTTCGGGTTTGTAGGTGGCTTTTCCATGTTCTCGACAGATGTCTGCGCGAAGAAATAAAGCCACGTGTTATCGCTCGGCTTTTCCCGCTCGATGTTGGCGGACATAGTAGGGCAGGTGAGCACTGAATTCCCAATCAGGTTGGAAAGAGCCGTGGCCGGTGTCTTCGGGCGCAAGCCATATGCAGCAGGAGTTTGCGCGCCATACCCAGCGCGGCCCACAATCAACATCGGGTTTTCGTAATCACGGCCCAAAATCCCATTGAAAGTTACAGCGTTTAGCTTCCCGGTCGCGTCAATAAAGTTCGCGAACAGAACGCCTTCGTTCTTGTTAAAGCCTAACATCAAGGGCTTTTCATTACCCTTTTCCATCTGCACATTGGGCTGCTCTTTAAGGAAACTGCCATCAATGATGGGGGAAAAGGCTATGCTGCCAGGCAGGGCACTCAGGAACACGCCTTTTTTGAAGAGCGTATCCTGAAGCAAAGCCTGAGCCAGAAGAATTTGTCGCGTATTCGCTTTTTCCAGATCATCAAGCTGTGCTGTTAACGCACATTCATCTGAGTCTGGATTGCGAATGACAGCTCTCAGGCATTTTAGATAGAAGTAGAAGAGGTCACGCCCTTCCTCTTTATTGCGATACTTATAGGCAGATGCGCTGCTTTGCATGATGCCAGCGCGGAACAGATCCTTAGAGCTATCAGCGCTGAACATATGTAGGCCAACAGCCATCGCGCCGGAACTCACACCAAAGATCGTGACCTGCTCAGGATCTCCGCCAAATGATGAAATATGCTTCTGCACCCACTTCAGTGCAGTCTGCTGATCCTGCAAGCCGTAATTGCCACCGTTGGAAGGCTCTTGTCCGGTGATCCCGTCAGTCGCCAGAGTGCCAAGAATGCCAAGGCGAAAGTTGACTGTCACGAGCACAATGTTCTGATCAGCAGCAAACGACTTGCCAGAATAAAGCTCGATGATCTCTTTATCGGCAGCGTGATAGGCCTTGTCTGCTCCTCCAGCCATAAAACCACCACCATGGAAAAACACCATGACAGGCAGTTTGCTGAGGTTCTTGATAGCATCAGCCGGTGCCCAGATATTCATATAAAGGCAGTCTTCTTCACCGCGCAGCTGATCTTTTGGATTCCAGATCGGCTGAGGGCAACGAGCTCCGTATTGCAATGCCTCGTAGCCGTTGGGCTCATACTCATCAAACACACTGGAGGGTTGCCACCGCGTCGCTTGCCCATACTGCACGCCCTTGAACACGCTGAGAAGTTGGCTTCCAGCATCATCAGCCTTCCCGCAAAGGATTTTCTTGTTGCTGAGAGTGATGCAGGGCTGCTCAGGCGGTGCTGGCTGGTCAGGGGCAAAAAGCAGCTGGTCATCTGCGTTTGGGCTTTGCGCAAATGACCACGTCATGCTGAGAATGCTGAATGCAAGGACAAGCACCGTTTTCATGGAACCCCACCTTCTTGTTTGTTTTTGGGCTTCCCTTAGTCTTCATCTTTTAGGAAAAAACGGGGTTAAACAGCATGCTTTAAATTGCCTTGCGGAAATTGTGGCAAATTTTTGAGTGTCAAAAGGCTTTGTTTAATTCAGTGATGATTTGTGTGACTACCATCACAAACCAATAAAAATGGCTGTTTTCAGCGACAAATCCGGTGGAATTCAAGGACACTGTCTCATTGGGCACTTGTATTAGGCGCCCAGTGGCTTTTGATAGGGTTAATGTTCGATAGGGGGCAGATTCATTGTGATTCATCTGACCCTCAAAAATTACGATGTGAGAATTTTAAATGAAAAAACTGATGCACGCCGCGTTTGCTATTGTTCTCGGCCTTTCCGTTGCAGCATGTACAACAACCAATCCATACACGGGTGAGTCCCGCGTTTCCAAAACGGCAGGCGGTGCAGGCCTTGGTGCAGCCACTGGCGCAATCATCGGCGCAATCGCTGGCGGTAAAAGCGCTCGCGTTGAAGGCGCGCTCGTTGGTGCTGCTGCTGGTGGCCTGATCGGTGGTGGTATCGGTAACTACATGGACCGTCAGGAAGCACAGCTTCGTCAGCAGCTCCAGTCCTCTGGCGTTTCCGTAACTCGTAACGGCAACCAGATCGTACTGAACATGCCAAACGATGTGACCTTCGCTGTTGGTCAGGCAACTCTGTCCTCCCGCGCAATGCAGGTCCTCAACAGTGTTTCTCTTGTTGCGAAAGAATTCCCGCAGACACGTCTGAACGTTTACGGCCACACCGACAACACTGGGTCCGCTCAGTTCAACCTACAGCTTTCTCAGCGTCGCGCAGACTCCGTCAGCAACTACCTGTATAATCAGGGTGTAAACGGTGCACGCATCTCCGCAGCAGGTTACGGCCTGACCAGCCCGATCGCGTCCAACGCAACCGAAGCTGGCCGCGCGCAGAACCGCCGTGTAGAGATCATCCTGTCTCCACTGAACTAATCTTTCAGACAGGCAAAAGTTTTAGAACGCGGTCCCTTACTGGGGCCGCGTTTTTTGTTAGTCTCCCACCGTCAATAGGGGAGGCTTGCACATGACACAGGAAAATCTGGCTGCATCACATTTCCAGACTGCTGGAGAGAGCTACGCAAAGTACCGCCCAACCTATCCTGCAGAGCTTGTTGAGTTTTTGGCTTCACAATGCCAGCAGCACAATCTGGCTTTGGATGTTGGCTGCGGGAATGGTCAACTCAGTGGCATGATTGCCAAACATTTCAGGAAGGTGCTTGCCGCAGATATCAGCGCCTCACAAATTGAAAACGCAGCACCCGTTCCAAACATTTGCTTTGCAGTAGAACCGGCAGAGCACTGCTCAGCTGAAGATACGTCCCTTAATCTGATTGTCGCTGCACAGGCTGCGCATTGGTTTGATCTGGCAAGTTTTTATGAGGAAGTCAGGCGTGTTGGTGCGCCAGGGTGTGTGCTCGCACTCGTCAGCTATGGTGTTCTCTCCATCAATCATGCCGAATGCAATACCCGTTTTCGCCAGTTCTATTACGATGAAACCGGCCTTTATTGGCCACCAGAGCGCCAGCACGTCGACAGCGGATACGCCAGTTTTGAGTTCCCGTTTCAGGAGCTGGAGTATCCGGAGATGTCTATTGAACGGGATTGGGCGCTGGAGCAGTTCCTCGGCTACGTGCGCACGTGGTCCTCTGTCAAAGCAGCGGCAAAGGCTGGCAAGCAAAGCCTGATGGAAAGCTTTGCAAAAGAGTTGACCAGCCTTTGGGGAGATCCTCAGCAACTCCGCAAGATCAGTTGGCCCATCGCAATGCGGCTGGGCCGTCTCTGAGCAACAACTGCTTTATAGGCTGCTAGGCCATCGTGTGTGTAGGTCGTCAATCTTGAACTCATGCACGTGGCTCTTGCCTACCTTGTCGACGCCCTTTGACCAATGAGGATCATTGTCTGGCAGGTCCTCGTGGGAATGTCGCAACTTCTTTGCATCCTTGCTCGGCCACAGCAGCATTGCAGCGAAAACGCTGATCCACGCCAATACCGCCATGAAAAGAAAGCTGATCGGTATGCCCAGACGAGCACCAACCCAGCCAGCCATTGGATAGCCAATCAGCCAGCATACATGGCTGAGCGCAAACTGGCTTGCAAACACCGACGGAAGATCTCCACCTCTCGCAGAGCGTCGTAAAACCCGGCCTGATGGTGTTTGTGCCGCGGAATAGCCAAGGCCCATCAGGAACCAGAGCGGAAGCAACTGCGTAAAGCTGCTCAACATAAACCCGAAGCTGAGGCAAACGGCCATGATACTGGCGCCAAGGATCATGACGCTTCTGTCTTTAAAACGCTCCAGAACTTTAGGAAGGCTGAGCGCTGTAATCATGGAGCCTGCACCAAAACAAGCTAGAGCAATGGCAACATCATCAGCTTGCAGGCCAAACGTGCCTTGTACAATCACCACCGTATTCACAATCACCATGGACCCGCCAGCCGCGACAGCAAGATAAACAGCAAGCATTCCGCGCAGGCGAGGGGTACTGAGATAGATACGAGTGCCTTGCGTCATGCGCTTGACTGTACGCTGGTTCTCGACAGGTTTGAGCTTTGGCAAAGTCACGGAAACGACAAGTGCAGCAGAGGCGAGGAAACCGATCACCGTACCACCAAACAGACCATGAAAATTGATCACCAACAGCAAGCCAGCCGCAATCGTCGGGCTGAGCAGGTTCTCAAGATCATAAGCAAGACGGCTCAATGACAGAGCGTTGGTGTAGTCTTTCTCTTCTGGCAACACGTCAGGAATAACCGCTTGAAATGCGGGCGTGAAGGCTGCTGAAGCGGACTGCAGCACAAAGATAAGCAGATAGATTTGCCAGATCTCAGTCACAAACGGCAGCGCAAGAGCAACTGCCGCACGGATGAGATCCAGCCCCACCAGCACAGCACGTCTCGGCAACCGTTCAACAAACGCAGCTGCAATCGGGGCCAGCCCAACATAGGCAATCATCTTGATCGCAAAGGCAGTTCCAAGCACTGAACCAGCGTCTTCTCCGGCGATGTTAAACGCCAGAAGACTCAGGGCGACAGTGGCAAGACCAGTACCAAACAAGGCAATGACTTGAGCAAGAAACAGGTGGCGATAGGTTCGGTTCGCGAGTACGGACAGCACGCGGAAACTCCTTTGGCTTCTTGTTTTCTTGAGTTGACTATATCCCCCTAGAGGTAACGGGAGATTGCTTTGAACTCTTCAATCGTTTGCTCGGAATTTGCATCCGGATTGTTGACTGTGTCGTCGAGGCAATGGTCGAGATGATCGTAGATCAGGGTCTTCTTTGCCTGCATGACAGCTTTCTCAACCGCATGAAGTTGCTGAGCTATTTCCACACATGGACGACCATCCTCGATCATCCCGATAATGGATTTGAGGTGCCCGTCAGCGCGTTTTAGGCGATTAACAATTCCCGGATGGGACTGGTGTGTGCGCTTTTCAGTCATGTCTCACTATTATCCCCCCTAGGGGGATATTGCAAGTCGACTGAGTTTAACAAATGTGCAGTTAAATCATTTGAATAACCCTTCGTGGTATCGTCCGCGACAAACGGATGACAGCAGGGTGGCCTGAAGACCTGAGGAAACGAGGGCTTGCTCACCAACGCAGAATGCTGAAACTGAGTTTGATTGATGGATATGCACTGCCAACAAGGCGTGCCAGGAGAATGACGTGCCGGATAATTTTGTTTTTGCAGTGGACACGGATGGTGGTGTTGACGACGCCATCGCACTCATGATGCTCATCGGCTCAGGCAAGAAGATAGACTTCATCACGACTACATTCGGCAATGTCGATCTGGAGCAGGCAACAAAGAACATTCTGGACACGCTCGCCATCTGCAATGCAGACATCCCCGTCCATAAAGGCGCCTCTGATCCAATTTCCGGCGAGCGTATTGATGCTGTTTATGTTCATGGACCAGACGGGTTAGGCGGTGTGGAACGCCCCCAACATCTCCTGAGGCATTCAGGTGAGACAGCGCACAATGCTCTTCGGGATGTTCTGCGCAAAGCTGCGCTGGGTGGGCCAAAACTTCAGATCTTGACCATTGGACCACTCACAAATCTGGCAGAAGTTTTGCGCGAGGAGCCGGATCTGGTCGAAGGAGTTGATCGCATCTGGTCTATGGGTGGAACCTGCCACGGACGCGGCAACGTTACGCCTGCCGCTGAGTTCAACATCCTCTGCGACCCGGAAGCGGCAAAAGCAGTGTTTTCGCAGGCGATCAACACAACGCTCATTCCATGGGAACCAAGCCTCCATGATGCCCTCCCGGGGGATGTGGTCGATGGTATATTTGAGCGTTTGGGTGATACGGTACCAGCCAAGTTTGCAGAGCATATGTGTACGTTCATGCGAGAGCGTGGCAAGACGTGGTACCACGAAGACCTTCTGATCCTGCCTGATCCATTGGCTGCTGCTGCTCTGTTGGACTCTGAGGTTATAGCCCGAACCATTGTTTGCGGTGTACTCGTTGAAACAGGTGGTGAGTTTGCCCGCGGTGCGACCATTCTGGATCATGAGGGTAAAACGCAGGCACCTATTATCGGCATCATGGAGCGGGCAGACCGCCCTAAAGTGGAACGTATATTGGAAGGAACACTGGCAGCGCTTGCCTCGCGCCACCAGTGAAAACATTAGAGCAGCAAGGACCATGCAGTTGCTGCAAGCATCGCGATTGCCATAGCTATTGTGATGCCGCGCATCAAAGCGCCTTCGCCAATCACCTTAAGAATTGAAACCCCAACCATTGCCCACACACTGTGAGAGATCATGCCGCCGATCAAGAAACCAGCTGTCAGGATGGCAGCATTCTCATAAAGCCCCATACCATTGGCCGCGAAGAAGCTGGTAAACGCCACCAGGCTCATTGCCCAGGTCTTGGGGCTAAGTGGGTGAATGAGCAAACCTTCCCAAAATGTCGGCAAGCTAACTTCGCCCTTTGGCTTGATGTTCAACTGCACAATGCGCCAGGCCAGATAGGTCATGTAGGCCATGGAGGTAAACTTGAAGGCGTTGACCATCAGCCCCCCACGCGCCATCAACTGTCCCAGTCCGAAAGCCACACAGAGGTTGAGCAGAAGGCTGCCCAGCTCTGCTGCAATGATAACCGGAAAAGCAGTGCGATAACCCGCGCTGGCACCAATCGCCATGAAAGTGAGGTTTCCCGGCCCCGGAGTGCCGGTCATAATGGCTACAAAAATCGCGAATGCGCTGAGTGTTGCCCAATCCATATTGTTATTCCAGTCAATTGATACAATCTACACGATGTGCTAAATTATTGTATCGATCGTATCTATCAATCTCTTTATTGTTATGAATACAATGTGGAAGCCTGACCCAAACAAGCTCTCAAGCCCAAAATACCTAAGTATTGCAACGGCTTTGGAACAAGACATTCAAACTGGCCGCCTTGTGGAAGGTGACAAGCTTCCGCCTCAGCGCGAGCTTGCCTATCAGCTTGGAGTAACGCTTGGTACAATCACGCGGGCTTATGCCGAGGCTGAGCGCAGAAAGCTGGTGCGGGGAGAAACGGGCAGGGGCACATTCGTTGCCAAGACCGCCAATGTGCACTCACCGCTGATGCTGATGCCCAACACCGAAGGCATTCAGAGCTATGATTTAGCTCGCAATTTGGGCCTCGCTCACCTGAACCCGGATCTGGGCCAAATGCTCAGAGAATTGAGCGATGATCCTCTGGTCAACTCCCTGAACGAATATGGCCCGTCTGAGGGAACGTTCTATCATCGGGAGATAGGTGCTCAGTTTCTCTCAGAGTTTTATGGCGCACCGGCAAATGCCAGTCAGACACTGATTACATGCGGGGCGCAACACGGCATTCAGATCGCCATGTTGGCTATGTTCAACCGAGGCGATGCCATTGCAGTAGACGAGATGATCTATCCGCCCATTCTGTCTGTTCTACCGGCTCTGGGCCTGCAAATTGTACCTATCGAAGCTGAACGGGATGAGAACGGGCATATGGGGGCTATGTCTGCTGAGGCGCTGGAGGATGCTTGCACCAAACATGATATCCGCGGCGTCTTTCTGATACCGAACGCACAAAATCCGACAACTCATACATTGAGTAACGGCGAGCGCCAGCGACTGGCAACTGTGATTGAAAAGCACAACCTCACTGTCATTGAGGACGATCCCTATACGCCCTTCATTTCCAGCAAGCAGAAGAGCTTTCTGGAGCTGGTGCCCGAGAACACTGTCCTGGTTGGCTCCCCGTCCAAAGTCATGTCAGCCGGGTTGCGCACCGGCTATATTCATGTTCCGGGCAATGTCAAAACGGCTTTTGCCAACGCCATCGGCGAAAGCACATGGATGGCGGCTCCGCTCAATGTAGAGATCGTGTCCAGATGGATTACAGGTGGGGAACTGCAAGAAACACTGCAAAGAAAACGAGAAGTTCTCAGACAGCGCTATCAGTACATAAAAGAGGTGTTTCCGGACAACACGCTGCAAGGCGGCGAGGAGAAACTCTTCACATGGCTGCAACTCCCCCAACAGCAAAGTGCGGAGCTGGTGGCGCAAGCGGCTCTTTTGAGAGGCGTGGAAGTGCTGTCACATCGCAATTTTCAGGCTATGCCGCGCACAGACATCAACGCATTGCGGGTCAGCCCGTCAACGATTGCGCATCATAAGCACTTTGAAGAAGCGATATCTCTTCTGAAAGCATCAATCGAACATCTGGAAGAGATACAAGCCCCAAGGCCAATGGTGGGGTAAAGCATAAAAAAGCCCCTGCCAGTATTCAGGCAGGGGCTAATATCTGACCTAAGCCAGCATACTAAGCAAATCTTAGTATGGGCAAGCCATGTCGCTCATGTAGTCATGAACGGTGATTTTGCCGGAAATGATGTCTGCGCGAGCTGCTTCAACAGCTGCTTTCATTTCTTCGCTAACCAGTGGAGCGTTGTTTTCGTCCATTGCATAGCCAACACCGTCTTCAGCAAGACCAAGAGACTGGATGCCGGTTGTGAAGTTGCCTTCTTTTGCATCCATGAATGCATTTGCAACAGCTACGTCAACGCGCTTAACCATGGAGGTCAGCACTTTGCCTGGAGCCAGGTGGTTCTGGTTGGAGTCAACGCCGATGAACTTCTTGTCTTCATCAACAGCTGCCTGAAGAACACCAAGGCCGGTACCGCCAGCAGCAGCAAAGATTACGTCTGCGCCACGTGCGAAGTGAGACTTAGCAAGCTCACCACCTTTAACCGGATCGTTCCATGCAGCTGGAGTAGTACCAGTCATGTTTGCGAAGACTTCACCGTCTTTGTTGGTGGTTAGTGCGCCCTGCTTGTAACCACAGGAGAACTTGGAGATCAGCGGAATGTCCATGCCGCCCACAAAGCCAACCTTGCCGGTCTCGGATGCGAGCATTGCCATCATACCAACAAGGTAAGAACCTTCCTGCTCTTTAAAGACAACAGAACGTACGTTTGGCAGATCTACAACAGAGTCGATGATAGCAAAGCTGACATCTGGGAATTCTTTAGCAACTTTTTCAACTGGAGCAGCCTGCGCAAAGCCCATCGCTACGATTGGGTTCATGCCACGACGAGCGAAGTTGCGAAGAGCTTGCTCACGCTGGGAAGCGTTGGAGATCTCAAATTCGCGATACTCGATACCGGTCTCAGCCTTGAAAGCCTCAGCACCATTATAGGCAGCTTCGTTGAATGACTTGTCGAATTTGCCGCCCATGTCAAAGATAACTGCAGGCTTAAAGTCCGCTGCCATAGCAGTTGTGCTCATTGCTGCTGCCAATACTGCAGTTGCAGCGATGGTTTTGATGGATTTCATACCCATTCCTCCGTTATATCCCAATGGGAAACCATTACGTTGCCCTGTCCCCAAGTCCGTCTTCACCACTAAATCCCAACCTGGAGACTCACCTCATTGAGGTGAACGTCTAAGTGCATAACTTCCCCTGCGTAAGTCCAGCTAAGTGTTAGCTTGTCCTTAATTATGCGCCTATAGGTTGTCCAAAACGATCAGGCATGTTGAAAACAGTTATGTGTACGGCCTTTAGTTGGACACATGCCGGTGTTAGGATCAAGGTTAAAATGCGAATAAATATATTAGGACTGCAAAAATTTTCAGTTATCCGCCAATTTGGCTACTTTTATTCGTTAGAACGATCAAAATTGCTTAGTGAACATGCAGGAGTTTGGGGTGTTCGAATCATTTATTGACAAGGTTAAGTTCAAAACCAGAAAAGCCGGGCTATTACTTGGCGCTGGTCTGGTTTTGCTAGGCGTGTCTTCTGCTCAAGCTGCAACCTGTGGCGATACAGGGGCGGGCTTTGACCGCTGGTTGGCGTCCTATAAAAAGACACTCCAGTCTCAGGGCATTTCAAAGGCAACTTTGAACAGATCCTTGAATGGCATAACCTATAACCGCAAGGTGATTGGGTATGACCGGAACCAGAAATCTTTCAAACTCAGCTTCGACGAGTTTTACAAGCTCCGCGTCAACAATGCGCTCATTAATAAGGGTCGCAAGTTGATGAAAAAGCACGATCGGCTTTTCAATCGCATCGAGAACGAATTTGGCGTTCCGCGTGAGATCATCACCGCCATCTGGGGTCTTGAGACTGGCTATGGTCGTGGCATAGGCAACATGAGCACCATACGCTCTTTAGCAACGTTGGCTTATGATTGCCGCCGTGCTGATTTCTTCCGCAACGAGCTCTATCATGCGCTGCTCATCGTCCAGAAGGGCGACTTGAAGCCGAGCGAAATGAAGGGAGCTTGGGCAGGTGAGTTGGGTCAGACTCAGTTCCTCGCATCTTCCTACATCAAGTTCGCGATTGATTACAGCGGCGATGGCAAACGGGATCTGCTGTACAACACCTCAGATACTTTGGCTTCCACCGCGCACTTCCTCATGTCTTACGGCTGGCGACCGGGTCAACCTTGGGGACCGGGCACACCTAACTATGAGGTGATCCGCTCTTGGAACCGTGCTGGCGTATATGTCAAAACAATCCAGATCATGGCTGAAAAACTAAGCAAGTAATCCAGCCAGAGAAATAGAAAAAAGGCCGCTGAGTTCTCCTCTCAGCGGCCTTTTTTGTTTAATCGTTTTTCGGTATACGTAAATAGTAATCGTCAGGCAGCTCGCGTTCAACCAACGCAGCAAAGAATTTGTTTCCAACCTCAATGAGACCAATTTGCTCCATAGGGGCTAAGCTATCATCTTTTACGACATTAGGGCCAAATACGATGGAAAGGTTTGAGGGTTGCATTTTGTTAACATCTGCTTTGTTCGCGATCATCGCAGAAAACTTTACTGTGTCTTGCACCATTTCTGGTAACCCATTCAGCGCAGGCAGATTTTCGAGGACTGGATCATAACTTTTCACGAAGTCCAACACCTTCGCTAACTCAGTGTCACTCATGTTATCTCTGAGGTTCTGCTTAAACGCACCCGCCAGCTCGTGCTCTACTTTGCCATGCACGTTGTTATCAAAGTCCTGGGACGTCCTGTTCGCAATCAGCTTGTTGATCTCGTTTTTGCTGCCATTTACGCGGGTTAGACCAACGGTCAACAACTGCTCTGGGTTCTGTTTAAAATATTCAATAATGCTCTTGTTCTGTGCTTCGGCTTCATGCTTATGCCTTACAGCGAAATCAATGCCAGTTGTAATCTGCTCGGCCGTTAGGCTGTGGGCTTTGCCATCGGTGTAACCGCAAGCTGTGCAGGCGTGTTTGTAAGCCTGCTCACCAAGCTCCTTGCCAAACTTATCTTGCAAAGCAGTGCGGAATGCGCCCTGATCTTGAGCTTTGGCAGTGCCTTCAGAAGAGCTCAGTTTGTGCCAGGAAACCAACTTCCCAGCGAGTGTGGAGCTGGCCTCACGGGTTTGCAGATCGCCGCCGTCTGTAACAGTCAGCTTCTGGTTCAGGTTACCGCTAATAGCAGCGCTTTCGGCTGCGCTTTGAAAATGTGAAAGGCTAATATTGGTCATACTCTCATACCCAAAGTTTCAAAAGAAGACTCGGCTGCAACACTGGCAGAATGTTGCCAGTCCATTTGAAGAGGAGCAGTGCTGTTCAATCGCTCATGCCAGGCAGCAGATGTGCTAATGAACAGATCCAGCTTTTCTTGCAGCGTGAAGGAAGATTTGTCGGTAATGCTAACCACCTGAGACAGGTTGATATGGTCTGTCGCCGGATCAAGGTTGAAGCTCATGCCGTGTCCGTGTGTGAGAACACAGTTCGTCTGCATCAGGGCCTTCATCTTCTCCTGATCATCGCAAGGCTGCGTACACAACACTGCATTGAACAAGAGTGTCTGCGTCTCATCGCGCCACTGAACAGTCATGAAGAGTTCTTGCTCCAGTCCAAGCAAGAGCGTGTTGTCTTCATCCAAACACAGTCCATCAAGCCCAATCCTTCGCCCGATCTCGTTGAAGAGTTCATCCAGTAGTTGACGCATTGCTATCTCGACTTTTCTGAAGCAGACGAATCTTTCTGCTTAAATATTTCCTGCTGTTAAGATCAGACTAGTATTCCTCTTGCAGCTATTCTGTTCTTTTCAGCACTCAAATGTGTTGCTACGCGTTTATACGAAGTCATTCTGAAGTAAGGTGTTTGTGCCCTCAGCAAGCCAGAAGGCAGCCGTTGAAACGGCATCGATCAGGCGCTCAGGAACTGTGTCCTCCTGCACGTCAGAGAGGCACCAACGCTCGCAATAAAGTGCCTGCATCTTGTCTTCATCAATGGCCAGACGTCCGGCTGCGGTCGATGTGCCAAGACAGTTGGCAGCAAGCATTGCTTTCAGGATGTGGGGTTGGTTGATGTCCAGACCCGGCAGATAGAAACTGAATTCCAGATTGTTGCCGTCAATGCGGCTCAAGACACCAGAAAAGCTGTCCTCAAAAAGCAGGGCCACATGCCCGGCTTCGTCAAACTTCAACTCCGGCAGACCAAGCGTCTCGCGAATAACCGGGACGATACGGTCCACATGATGCATCGTGCATCCCCTCAATTACGTTGCTTGAGAGGAAGCTAGCGAGTTGCCAACACCTGAGATGTGCTGAAAGGAACATTAAGGTGGGGGAATGCAAATAAAGACAAACTGCAGATGTGATCTGAACTTGAACACCATTACAAATAACAAAGGCCCCGAAGGTGTTTCGGAGCCTTATCTATGGATCTATTTTAACTGAACAGGCGAACTTGAAAACAAAGAATGTTTGCCTGCCTGGCGAAATGGCCTAGCTGTTCAGGGCTTCAAAGAGCGGCGGCTCCTCGTCCAGCCCCATCAGACGTCGTGCAGCAGTCAGAGTATTGCTCATCAGCATCGCGATGGTCATAGGCCCAACACCACGTGGAACCGGGGTGATAGCAGCTGTGTGACCGAGTGCTTCATCAAACGCCACATCACCCACTAAACGGGTTTTGCCTTCGCCCTTTTCAGGTGCTGGAATGCGGTTGATGCCCACGTCAATAACAGTCGCGCCCGGCTTCAACCAGTCGCCCTTGATCATCTGCGGACGTCCCACGGCAGCAATAACAATATCTGCAGAACGAACCACATCAGGAAGATCTTTGGTGCGGGAGTGAGCAATCGTTACTGTGCAGTGCTCTTGCAGCAGCAGCTGAGCAATCGGCTTACCAACAATGTTGGAACGACCAACGATCACAGCGGTTTTGCCGGAAAGATTATCGCCAAGTGCTTTCTTTGCCAGCAACACGCTGCCAGCAGGAGTACATGGCACAAGTGCACGGTCAGTATTGCCACTGCCCAGCAGGCCAACATTGATCGGGTGGAACCCGTCGACGTCTTTCTCAGGCTTAATGAGATCGAGGACCTTATTTTCACTGATGTGCTTTGGCAAAGGCAACTGAACCAGAATACCATGAATGGTGTCATCTTCGTTCAGTGATGTCACAAGAGTCAGAAGCTCTTCCTCATTCACATCAGCTGATAGCGTGTGTGTGACGGAGTTGAAACCACATGCTTTTGCGGTTCGGCCCTTGTTGCGTACATAAACCTGACTGGCAGGGTCTTCACCCACAATCACAACAGCCAAACCCGGCTTAATACCTGTCTCAGATTCAAGGCGTGCAGCACGTGCAGCAATCTCGTCGGTGACAGATGCAGCAATGGCTTTGCCGTCGATAATAAGAGCCTCACTCATGGCAAGTCCTATTTAAAGATCACGGTACGGTCACCGTTAAGGAGAATTCGGTGCTCCAGATGATAGCGGACAGCGCGAGCAAGAACCTGACTTTCCGTATCACGCCCCTGGGCGAT
Source organism: Pseudovibrio sp. Ad46 (assembly GCF_001623065.1). NCBI lineage: Bacteria > Pseudomonadati > Pseudomonadota > Alphaproteobacteria > Hyphomicrobiales > Stappiaceae > Pseudovibrio > Pseudovibrio sp. Ad46. The sequence goes on from NZ_LMCG01000027.1 coordinate 241,154, forward strand.
GAGTTCGTTCACCGAATGGAAGTGTTCAACCCGGCTCACGTCTTGCTCGATGATTGGTCCTTCGTCAAGGTCTGCGGTTACATAGTGCGCGGTGGCACCAACCATCTTGACGCCGCGTGCATGGGCCCGGTGATACGGTTTTGCACCTATAAAGCTTGGCAGGAAAGAGTGGTGGATATTGATCACCTTGCCCGCAAGCTTCTCACAGAGCTCATTGGAGAGAATCTGCATGTAACGCGCCAGCACCACCAGATCGATGTTTTCGCGCTCTACCAGATCAACAATCTGGGCTTCCTGTTCCGCTTTGGTTTCTTTGGTCACTGGCAGATAGTGAAAGGTAATCTGCTCATGCTCAACGCGGGACTGATACTTGGTGTGGTTGGAAGCAACCGCCACAAGGTCCATCGGCAGCTGGCCAGTGGAGTTGCGGTAGAGCAGGTCGTTCAGACAGTGCCCCATCTGTGAGACCAGCACCAGAACACGAGGCTTCTTGGAAAGATCGTGCACCTTCCAGTCAAAACCATAGCCTGTTGCAACAGGGCCAAAGCCCTCTTCAAACTGTTCTTTGGTCATTCCGTCCGGTGCGTTGAAAGAGATGCGCATAAAAAAACGATCTGTCTCTGCATCGCCGTACTGAGCGCTTTCACAGATGTTGCAGTTTTGAGAAGCGATTGAGTTTGCAACCGCTGCCACGATCCCTTTTCTGTCTCCGCAGGAAAGGGTGAGCACATAGTTGGCCTTGGTGTTCATAGGAGGCTTAATCTACACGTTTGAACTGAATTTGCTGCCGCGCACAATAGGCGGGAGCACCTAATTTTTAAAGGGTAAATCAACACTGGGATGCAGAAAAAAGCATTGTGCTGCAGCAATGTGATTCTTTTTCATACCCACGGTAGAAACCACTAAAACCACTAAGCTTGTGCAGACAGATCCAGATAGGCAGGAGATAGGGTGCCAAGTAAGGAATTACCCTGATAAATGCATTGGGAGATAATCGGGTATCAAATCAACCAGATTGAGAACAACACCGTAGATTTCTAGATTGAGCTTCGGTGCGTGCTCTTAAAACCAGATTTTCGAGTGTCTGGAGGCGCATCTGTTCGACCGGTGGGCCGGGGGCGCGTCATGAAGCTCTTTATAGTACAGGAAAGCTTCCTTGATGAAGACATTACCGAGATCACCGAGGTGGTCTCCAACGGCCTTGCTGCGCGTCAACACAACATCACTCTGATCACCCTGACGGGCAAACCAAGAGACCTTTCCCACTACTCACCACGAATTACACCGGTATTTCTGGAAAAGGCCAGAGCCGCCGCAGCTGCAGCAGGCGTTGCCAGACTGGTCGAAAAAGAGAAGCCGGATATCATTCTCTCTCACGGCACAGGCAGCAACATCGCCTGCCTGTCCGCCGTCAAAACACGCTCGCGTTTGAAGGTGCCTGTGGCGATCACGCTCCATTCATCGGTTACCATTTCAGATCGTCTCGCCCTGAAAACCCAAAAGAGCGCAGCCACCATAGCAGTACCGCTGATTTATCGTGAAGCAGAGCGGGTGATTTGCACGCTCAAGTCTATCGAACATGTCGTTGATCTTTGCGAGCAGGTGCCCAAAGAAAAGATCAGTGTCATCTACAATCCTCTTGTTGAAATGAATGTGTTTGAAACGGCAGCAGAGCCGATTGAAGAGGAGTGGTTCGAAACCCACGGCACCAGCAAGGTAATAAGCGTCGGGGCCCCGTCCAGTCGCCATGCCCATCACCAGCTCCTCCGCGCCATGGCGCTCAGCCGTTACAAGGATAATCTGCGGGCGTATCTGTTGGGCAAGGGAGAGGAGCAGGAAGAACTCCAGCTGCTGGCTTCCAATCTGGCGCTCGATGATATCGTCACCATGCCGGGTGAAGTCACCAAACCGGAAAGGTTCCTGAGAGCGGCCAACGTGTACGTCTCAACATCTCAGCAAGACAGCGTGTCCGGAGAACTGGTGCGGGCAATGGCCTTGGGAACACCCATCATTGCGCTCGATAGCGGCGCAGGTGCCCGTGAAGTGTTGAGCGATGTCCGCAATGGCTGGCTTGTTCCATCAGGTGATGCAGACAAACTATCAGAAGCGATCCTCGCCGCAGTGAAGTGCGACAGATCCGACGACACTTTGGCGACCAGAGCACGTGATTTCTCTCAGGAACGTGCAATTGATGCCTATGAGAAACTGCTCCTCTCCATGATTTCTGAGCGTGTCACAGACCTGCACTAAGAGTGACCTCCATGGAATATGCAACCTAACTAGTTAATATAACTAGGTAAAATAGGATACCTCACGCCATTAGCGTGGGATAACCCGGCACACACCACAAGCGTGTTTGACCTGCAAAATCAGCATCAAGTATCCTTAGGTCAGCCGTGTTCTTGGCCAGTGTTTGAGTGTGCGTACAGCTTCGTTCTCCGCCAATAAAAGATATAGGTCATTGGAGCACCACTGTTGAGTGTCTGGTTCGGGTTTTGCAGCAAGACGAGGAGTTCTCCTGCGCCTACGGTGTGTCGGCGTTTCTCTCTTATGCTGTTCTTCCTGCTGTCAGCCTGCATGGTAGGCCCGGATTTCAAAAGGCCAGAGCTCTCACCAGAAGCCAAGTTTACCCGCAATGATCCAGGTGCGACTGTGTCTGCTGACATTCAGGGTGGAGCCTCGCAGAACTTTTCTACTCAAAGAGACCTGCCGGGAGAGTGGTGGGAGCTGTTTGAGTCGAAAGCCCTCAACACGTATGTCAGCCTTGCAGTCGCCAACAGCCCCACAATTGCTCAAGCTGAAGCCAATCTCAGACAGGCACAGGAAAATGCCTACGTGGCGGGTGCTGGGCTCTACCCAACCGTCACTGGCAATGCAAGCCGTAACAGACAGAAGTTCCCCATTGGTGGCGGCGGGGCGAGTGAAATTGTTGCGAACCTGAACCCCTTCTTCACGACCTACAGCTTGTCATTGGCCATCTCCTATACGCTTGATGTCTGGGGCGGCACACGCCGGAACATTGAGTCTCAAGTCGCCAACATTCAGTACACGCAGTTTCAGGTTGAGGCAGCGCATCTGACGCTCACATCCAATCTGTTGAATGCAGTAATTCTGGAAGCCTCCCTTAGAGGGCAGATCCGTGCGACTGAAGAAATCATCAAGGTTCAACAGCGGCAACTCTCCATCCTGCAGGCACAATTCAGGCTAGGGGGCGTGGATGAAAGTCAGGTCCTGCAACAGCTGGCAACGCTGGAGCAAACCAAGGCAACTTTGCCACCACTCCAGCAACAATTGGTGGTGCAGAAAAATCAGATCAAAACGTTGGGCGGCTTCTACCCCACCCAGGACATCGTGAAGGAGTTTGATCTCTCTGATCTGAAACTGCCAAGAAAACTGCCGCTAAGCTTGCCTTCGCAGCTCGTAGCGCGAAGGCCAGACATCCGCTCTGCTGAGGCGCAACTCTGGCAAGCCAGTGCCAACATCGGTGTTGCATTAGCCAACCAGCTCCCAAGCTTCCAGATTACCGGCAACGTGGGCAACGACTCCGACGTGTTCAACCGTCTGTTCTTCTCCGGAACGGGTGCCTGGCAAATAACAACATCCGTAGCTCAAACCGTGTTTGATGCTGGAGCGCTCAACAGTCAGCGTAAAGCTGCGGTTGCAGCGTTCGAGTCCTCTGCCGCTAATTATCGCGAGGTTGTGCTGACCGCATTTGGCGACACCTCCAATGCGGTCAGCGCTTTGAAGAATGATGCCCGCGCCCTGAAGGCCAGTCTTGCAGCCGAACGCTCTGCCAGAAAGAGCCTGCGCCTGACCCAGCAACAGTACAATTTAGGCGCAATTGATCTCACAACACTGTTGCTTGCAGTCCAAACCTATCAGCAAGCGAAGATAAATCTGGTGCAGGCACAAGCCGCACGTTTCACAGACACTGTCGCACTGTTCTTTGCGCTCGGCGGAGGGTGGTGGAACCGTCCCAATGCCGCACCAATAAGGGATGGAAGACCTCTGACCATCATCTCGGCTGTCCCGCCATTCAATCGCAAACAGATTCAGCCGGTGAACCAGCCATGAATGAACGCAAAAAGCCCAACACCAAAAAACACATGATCATTATGCTGATTTGCGTCGGTATAGCGTTTGGTGGGCTCTACGGATTTCAGCTCTACAAATCCAGAATACTTGGGAAGGTCGTGTCAGGTCTGCAAAACAAGATCGAGACCGTCTCCTCCTACAAATCCACCAAACAACTCTGGACCGAAAAAGTCTCGGCAGTTGGCACGCTTGTAGCAATCATGGGTACTGATTTGTCGCCTGAACTTCCCGGTACGGTGACCCATATCAACTTCGCATCTGGTGAGGACGTCCAGAAAGGCGCGCTGCTGATTGAGTTGGATACCACACAGGAGATTGCGCAACTAAAGTCCTTACAGGCTCAGGAAACTCTGGCGCGTCAAACGCTGGACAGAGACCTGAAGCAATACAAAGTCAACGCCGTCAGCAAACAGCAGATCGATTCCGACTGGTCGAGCCTGAGAGACTTTCAGGGACAAGTGCAAGACCAGCTTGCGATCATTGCCAAGAAAAACATCCGTGCTCCATTCTCAGGCCGTTTGGGCATCCGCCAGGTTAGCGTTGGCCAGTATCTCAATGTGGCCCAGCCCTACGTCAACCTTCAGCAGCTTGATGATCTCTTCGTTGATTTTTACATCCCCCAGCGCTTTCTGGGCACCATCAAGCGCGCTCAGGAAATTGAGGTCTCGGCTGATACCTATCCGGGAAAGTCCATCAAAGGCAAAGTGGTTGCCATAGATGCGCAGGTTGACATCAACAACGGTAACGCCAGAGTACGTGGTCGCTTTGCAAATCCGAATAAAGAACTGATCCCGGGCATGTTCGTCGATGTGCAAACAGTGATATCGGCGCCAAAAGAGCAGGTCACAGTGCCGCAAACGGCAATCACCTACAACTCCTATGGGGTCAACGTTTATGTGCTGACTAAGACCGACGAAAAGCACATGGATAAACCTGTCTACACTGCCAAGCAGCGCTTCATCGAGGTCGGTGCAAAACGAGGTGACCAGATCGTGATTTCAAAAGGTCTTAAGGTGGATGAGCTGGTAGTGAGTGCAGGGCAGCTCAAGCTCCGCAATGGCTCCAAGGTCGTCATCGACAACTCAGTGCTGCCACTCAATGACCCTGACCCGAAACCCGTAGAGCAATAGGTGGGCCATGAACAGTTTCACAGAAATTTATGTTCGTCGCCCCGTTCTGGCCTCCACCATCAGCCTGATGATTTTGGCGCTGGGCTTGCGCGCAATCTTCTTACTACCGGTGTTGGAGTATCCAAAGACGGAAAACGCTGTCATCACCATTTCAACCACCTTGTTCGGCGCCAGCGCTGAGACTGTCGCGGGCTTCATCACCACCCCGCTGGAAGAAGCAATCGCGCAGGCCAACGGCATCGACTACATGACCTCGACCAGTGCCAGCACGGTCAGTACCATCACAGTCAATCTGGTGCTCAATTACGACGCGGACAAAGCCCTTACGGAGATCAACACTCACATCAGTTCGGTGCTGGACCAGCTGCCGCAGGAAACCCAGAACCCGGTACTCACAATTCAAATCGGTGAGACCATCGATGCCATGTACATCGGTTTCACATCCGACGTGATCGACCGTAACCAGCTCACGGACTACATCGTCCGTGTTGTTCAGCCTCAAATACAGGCGATCAACGGAGTTCAAACCGCTGAACTTATTGGCGAAAAACGCTTTGCAATCCGCGCCTGGCTGTATCCGGATAAACTGGCTGCCTATGGCCTCACCGGCACAGACATCGCAAATGCTCTGGCCCGCAATGACTTTATCTCCGGCGTAGGCAACACCAAGGGCCAGATGGTGCAGGTGGAACTCACTGCCAACACCAATCTGACAGATGTTGAAGATTTCCGTCAGCTTGCTGTGGCAGAAAGTGATGGTGCGATCATTCGCCTGCGTGATGTGGGCAGAGTGGAGCTGGGGTCAGAAGATTATAATCTGGCTGTGCTCTATTCCGGCAAGGTGGCCGTGTATATTGGGGTGCAGGCCGCGCCAGCCGCAAACGTGCTTGCCATGTTGGACCAAGTACGTCAGGTCGTGCCCAAAATCCAAAATGGAATGCCCCCGGGACTGGAAGCACGGATTGTCTACGACTCCGGTCTCTTTATCAACGCTGCAATTGATGAGGTAATCAGCGCCCTTCTTGAAGCATTAGTGATCGTAACCTTCGTGGTCTTCCTCTTCATCGGCTCCCTGCGCACGGTAGCCATTCCCATCATCGCGATCCCGCTATCGCTCATAGGCACCTTCTTCATCATGCTGGTTTTGGGCTACTCCATCAATCTGCTCACACTCTTGGCCCTGGTGCTCGCCATCGGCCTCGTGGTGGATGATGCAATTATCGTGGTGGAGGATGTAGAACGACACATCTCGGAAGGCAGCACGCCGTTTCAGGCTGCCGTTCAAGCCGGGCAAGATCTCGGCAGACCCATTCTCGCGATGACGGTCGTGCTTGTAGCAGTGTATGCCCCCATTGGCTTTCAGGGCGGTTTGACGGGAGCCCTGTTTACAGAATTCGCCTTCACAGTGGTTGGTTCGGTGACCATTTCAGCCATTGTAGCGCTCACTTTGACACCCATGATGAGCTCCAAGATCCTGAAAGCGAGATCACAGGAGACCTCAGGCTGGGATGATGCCATGACCCGCACGGTTGATGATATCTACGACCGGTTCCGCAAACGCTACTTGCGCGCCTTGGAAGCCTCACTGGACAACAGACTGGTCGTTCTCACCTTTGCCTTTCTGATCCTCGCCAGTATTCCCACACTCTATTCCACCTCCCAGCAAGAGCTTGCACCTCAGGAAGATCAGGGCCTTGTTCTGGCGCAGTCAACGCCAGCACCTTCGGCCACCCTGCAACAAAAAATGCTCTACACAGAAGAAATCTATCGCATCGCCCGAAAGTATTCTGAGGTTGAAGGCGTGTTCCAGCTGGTACTGTCCTCTAGCGTGCTGTCTGGCGTTCTGCTGACACCGTGGGATGAGCGCGACAAAACGGCCACCGAACTGCAATACGCCATGCAGCCCCCGATGGAAGGCGTGGCAGGTTTCAAAACCGTGATGTTCCAAAACCCGCCCTTACCGGGCAGCAGCGGCTTGCCCGTGCAATTCGTCATCAAAACCACCCAACCCGTCGATAAACTCAACGCTGTTGGGTCACAAGTGCTGGAAAAAGCGCAGGCCACGGGTAAGTTCATCTTTATTGATAAGGACTTGAAGATCGATAAGCCGCAGGGCAAAATCAACATCGATCGGGATCGAGTCGCCGAGCTCGGGCTCACTCTGCAGGATGTGGGGCAATCCCTCACAGCGCTCATGAGTGGCGGTTACATCAACTACTTCGATTTTGATGGCCGCTCTTACCGGGTCATCCCGCAAATCATTCAGTATGACCGCCTAAATCCGGAACAGCTGTTGGACACCTATATCCGGGTGCCGAACAGCTCGGCAACTCCAAGCAGTGCGGCGCAAAGCGGAAGCTCGTCACCCAGCTCCGCTGCCAGTTCATCGGCAGCAGGTGCGTCAGGAACGAACACAAGCAGCAATGCTCCGCGCAGTACAATCGTGCCGCTCTCCAGCGTTGCAACGTTGGATATGCAGGTCACGCCAGAATTCATTCCGCACTTCCAGCAACAAAACTCCATGACGCTCTCCGGCGTACCCAGCTTTGGGGTACCTCTGGCGGAGGCCTTGCAAGTCCTGCAGCAAATAGCGGCAGAAGAACTGCCAGAAGGTTATGATGTTGATTACGCCCAACAGTCGCGCCAGTTCGAGCAAGAAAGCAGCGGCTTTGTCGTCACATTCGTGTTTGCGCTGCTTATTATCTTTTTGGCACTTGCAGCCCAGTTCGAAAGCTTCCGTGACCCGATCATAATTCTCGTCTCGGTTCCAATGTCCATCGCAGGGGCGCTGTTCTTCATCAATATCGGATTGGGCGGAGCGAGCATTAACATTTATACGCAGGTTGGGATCATCACGCTCATGGGCCTGATCTCGAAGCACGGCATTCTGATCGTGGAAGTTGCCCGCGAACTCCAGGAAAATCAGGGCGCAACCAAACGTGAAGCCGTGATTGGCGCCTTGCAAATCCGCCTGCGCGCTATCCTGATGACAACCGCCGCCATGGTGCTTGGCGTGATCCCGCTAGTGCTGGCAAGCGGAGCAGGCGCAGCCTCTCGATTCAACATGGGGCTGGTGATTGCGACTGGCTTGTCCATCGGAACACTCTTCACTTTGTTCGTCGTCCCAAATGTCTACATGCTCATTGCACAAGATCGCTCCAAACTGGCACAACCCGATGATAAAGCGGAGGAATTGCCAAAGGGAAACGGTGAACCAGACCCAACCTGATAGCGCAGTGAAACAGGGCAAACTCTCAAAACGGCAGAATTCCTTGAGGTTTCAACCCCTCTGGGAAATGAAAGAAGCAGGTTTCAGATAAGAAATTACAAAGGCAAAAGCCCAGAGCAGCACGCCAGTTCCAGCACTCACACAATCCGCTTTTATGCTCACCTGTGGAACACTTGTAAGTTTCTCACAGCAAAAAGAAATTGAGTGGTTGCCTATTCCAAATCATAAAGCTATAACCCGCCCCACACACAGCGATGGGGTGTAGCCAAGTGGTAAGGCAACGGTTTTTGGTATCGTGTACCGTAGGTTCGAATCCTACCACCCCAGCCATTTTCTCCTAAAAATCGTTATATGACAGAGACTTAAGCGATTAATATTTCGCATAAGATTCGATGTAGCACATAAGTGTAGTACTCAGCTGCCGTACATAGCGATCCTCAGCCATTAGATTTTGCGCGCTTCAACTCTCAATCTTGAAGGGTTTTAGCTGTGTCAAAAAATTCAACACATTTATCGTCGAGGCGCTGTTTATTATTGGCAGCGAAGGTTACCAAAAAAACGTATTCAAGACTCTCAATACGAAATTCCTTGCAAAAATAATTGTATTGAGCGTGATGAATACGCGGGACCGTCCGGCGAATACAAAAATACGCAGCCTGAAAAAATCCAACTTTGTTTGCAAGCGCGTGAGTTATGTTTAGCGAAACAGAGGGCTTCACTACTGACAGCCTTCAGTGAGATTGTGTTTCGTGAATATAGGCAAGGTATGCTTTCGGGCTCGCAGGTAGTAGTGATGGTACAGGATTTTGGGATCGCGTTTATGCGCGATCTCGATGCTGCTGCCTTGCTTGCGAAGCAGCGCGCAGACTTCAATATTGATTTTGAAGAAACGAAGGAAAGAGTCCTGTATTGGGTGCACAAGCTTTTTACTGCTCATGGAAACAAGGTTGAGCTAAGAGACCGTGATCGAGCGTTGATGGCTCAAGATGGGCTTGGACTGAAAGAAATAGCGGCAGTTGAACAGAGATTGCGTGACTGCGAGTTTCGTGCAGATAAGTTTGTAGACTCAGGCAAAATTGAAGCCGTACTTAATAGATATGACATTGAGAATAATGCAGCGAATGTCTTCGAAAACCGTCAAGCATACTTTCGAACTGGAACTCAAGTTTTAAAGGATTCAGGGCGTAGGTGGCAGGGTGAGTTTGCTGAAGATGCTCAGCTATTATCTCAAGCAATCACTGCTGAAGTGCAACCATATAGCTATCAAATCAGATCTATGCCGAGCGTTGGCATGCAATCAAGTTTTGAGAGTTCGCCGGAACCGTCTGGATGCTCGAACTTTAATCTTAAGAGTTCTGTTCAGACGCAAAAAGTGTCAACAAAGGAAATCGCAGAAAAGCTAATTCAAGACAAAAGAAGAGATAAAACGTGGGGAGACCCATCTGAGAAACAATGTCGAACGGCAGCAAAGTTGTTTGTGTGGGCGACAGGCGTTGAGCTTATTGGAGAGATGAGGGAAAGTGACCTGCGTTTGTTCCGTGACATTATGCTCAAGCTACCAAAAAGCTTTGGTAAATCCCCGAAAGATTATGAGCAGTCATTAGAGAAAGTGCTGGAGAAAGCAAGCAGGATGCAACCGGATGAAGTGGCATTCTCACCATCGACAATTAATAAGCACTTTCAAAAGCTAGATGACATGATTGTGTTCTTTAACTCGGGCGCTGATCATCAGAAGCTTCATTGGTTTAACGGTACGGCGCACTATCGAACAAAGCGGAAGGGCCGCGCGAAGGAAGATCGAAACCCATTTCAGCCAGATACGATTACGAAAATTCTTGGTTATCCGTTTTTTACTGGCTGTAAGAGTGACGTGAGACGCCATATTGCAGGAGACATTATTGTTCACGATGCTCAGTTTTGGGTTCCCATAATTGCGGCACATAGCGGTATGCGTAGGTCTGAGATTTCAGGACTGAAAATATCTGATGTTCGATGCGCGGACGGCATCCATTATTTTAATATCGAAGAAAACGAACATCGTGGCTTAAAGAACAAACAGTCGAAGAGGCTTGTGCCTATTCATCAAGCAATTTTGAAGCTTGGTTTTCTAGAATACATCAAGGAGCTTAAGGCACGCGATTTTAGTGACCTTTTTCCTGAGCTGCATCTGATTTACAAGGATAGTGGCACTGGAGAAGCTTTTTCTAAGTCAGGTTGGAATGCTGCGATACCTAAGATTATCCCTGATCATAAAGAGAAAAAGCTATGCTTTCACAGCTTTAGGCATAGTGTCATAACAGCTCTGCATCGCTTAAGAGTTGACCCCAACGTGTGTAAGAACATCGCTGGGCACCTTGGAAAAGATGTGCACGAGGAGCGCTATTTAGAAACCGCAAAGCTTCAAGTGCTCGCTGATGCGATCAACCAGCTTCCAAGCTATATAGATCATCTCACCAAACGACCTGTCAGGCTATCTCCGAAGCTTAGTAAAGCGCGACGAAGGCAGAAATCTTCAAAAAAGCAGGATGCCTGAGCAATAAAGCGACCACTCAAGACGAAGGCACCAAGACTGACAGTGGTGCCTTTCGCAATTTGTCGAGAGAACTAGCAGAGCGTTTCGAAGCTATCGGAGTTGATGCGTATCGAAGTGAGAATGAACGCTACTTGAAGCGTTGTCGTGCAGGACAGATTGAAGTTGTCGAGCTAGGGCGTCCGGTCCGGCAGTCCCGAATTTTTCCTAGCGTTTCAAGCCAAAAAAATCTTGAAATCGTAGAGTGTTACAATGAGTTCATTCAATGTGAAGGAGAAGATGACCTTTTCTTTTGGACCTTTGCTGCGCCTGCTGGAAAGTGCCACCTCGCAGACTTGATAAAAGAATACGAAGCTTTCAGTGAGTTAGTGTCCGCTGAAGTCAGGTACCTGAAGCGTACGTTCCAAGTAGATGTCCACCTACTCGCATTTCATCCGCGCTATGATAAGGACGAGGAGCTGTTTGACCTACACATTCATTTCATGGGCCGAGTGCCTCTAGAATACCGGGTGGCTGCACTAGGTTATCTCGATGAGAAGTTCCCGCGTGTAGACCGTAAAGATAAGCCGGTTGAGAGTGTTGTGGCTGCTGTGACCTATATGCTCAACGGCGTCTATCCCGTTGACAAAGTTTTGGGCTTACCTGAAAGGCCGCTTAAGGCTCTCTGGAAGTTATCTCAGAGCAAAAAGCAGCTAGTGCGGAAAACGGGTACGTTTGCGCTCTGGAAGAGGCTTAATCATCCAGAAAAGCGCGGAACCAGACAGAGCGCTAGAAATCAAAGTTCAAGCACTCCCAGAATGCCGGGAGACTATTTTATTGCATACATCCCACCTCGCTCCGATGAGTACGGAGAAACGTTGCAGTTATGGGAACGGATCAAGCCATAGCACAAGATTGAATGATACATTCTTCCACTATGGGCAGCGCAATTCGAAAAACTGTTTTTAGCTGGGATTCATCTGAGAAACAGACGGCAACTGAGGGGCCAAGCTTTTATAGTCGGTTATGGGTGCTCTCAAGAATATCCCAGTCCTCAAGAAAAAGCCCAGTAGCGAAGCTTTCAACAATACGCACTATAGCACCAGCTCTTTTGCAATACGTTGGATGGACTTCACATTGCAACCGAGTTGCCGGGAAATCGTGCGTTTGTTTAAATCCTGAGCCAGCAATGAAGCCACTTCATTTCTGTCGATCTGCTTTTTGCCGCCCTTGTACTTTCCCTCCTGTTTAGCCTTGGCAATTCCTTCAGCTTGTCGTTCGCGTCGGAGATTGGTCTCAAATTCTGCAAATCCCGCAAGCATAGTCAGGAACAGCTTCCCTTCACTTGTGCGGGTATCAATATTCTGTTTCAGGATCTTAAGTGCGACGTCTCGGTCTTCTAATTCTTTCACGATCTGAAGCAAGTCGAGAGCTGAACGGGCAAGACGGTCCATTCTGGTTACGACCAGAGTGTCGCCGGACTGTAGAAAGTCCATCAATGTCTGTAATTCTTCACGACCGGTTCTTGTTGTGCCAGTTGCCTTCTCTGAACGAACAACCTGATAGCCCACTTCGTGCAGTTCGGCTTGTTGAACCGCTAAATCCTGATCGGTACTTGAAACCCGTGCATAGCCGTATGTTGTCATAACTACCTCAAAATTGATTGCAGGCAGTCTGAGACAAGCGAGTCTTGACCTCAATGTCTGGTGGGGACAAATCGAGATAACCGACCCTGATGTCGCCTAGTTTTCAGCCGTTTTGCTATGGAGCGGAATAAGGACATTAGGGTGTACTCTGCGCAACTAGGATTTTGAGTTCCGCATCGAACTAGGAAATTCGAAATTGGCGGCGGGTGTGGGTTTAAAAATGTCTTGTATATCCCGCGCGCGTTTTGGTTCAAACTTCTCCCAAAGCGAATTATCAAATTCAAGGCTGATAGCACGAAGTTTTTGTTGGAGTTCCAGAGCTGTCGGATTCTTAGGTTCAACCATTAGCCAAAAATTAATTTTTCCCAGCAATTTCTCTAAGATCAGGGGGTCTCTTGATGCCTTCCAGTTGCAATGCTCAAACAACCCATATTTTATTATGTAATAAGCGTTCTGTTTAATTTCTCTTTTTTTCTCACGTGGCAAACATAGTCGCCCGCTTGCAATCGAAACTCCCGCAAGGATTTTCGGCCTATTGGGTCCCATAAACCTAGTCTTGGCTCGATTTATTCTGAACTTTTGTTCTAAGAGAATTTGGGCAACTTCGCTTTCTATTCTGTCATGGATATGCTTGCCTGAAATAAAAATATCATCGGCATATCGAGTGTATTGATAACTATATTTTTGTGAGAGTTCTTTTAGTTTTCTATCAAGAGGAGCAAAAGCCCAGTTGCTTATTGCGGGGCTGGTCGCTGCACCTTGCGGTAATACGTTGTTTCTACAGCAAAGGTCAGACATTAATACCGAGAGTTCTGGCCGGTATCCAATAGCTGCGAAAAGTGCTTGAACTTGTTGGCTTTCGATAGTTGGAAAAAAGTCTTTTATATCAATTCTTAGTATGGATTCTTGCTCTCGGTGCACTTTAGCGTTCGTTATCACGGAGCGGCTAGCAACATAACCATGTACGGCCTCGTGAACTGGAATTTTGCGTAGTATATTTGCCACGATCCATCGCTGAACGTGAAGAAGAGTTGGTGACGGAACACTAATGTTTCTAAAGCCACCTTTTCGCTTTGGGATTGAAAATGTGCGGTAGTAGTGAGCTGAATTATCCGCAAGTTTTCTCAGAAAAATTTCAGACACACCCGTAAGGATCGAAAAGTGCTTTTCGCCAAAGATTGGAGGAAGCGATTGAGATATGAGGTGCTTTACATATCCTATAGCCCCTTCGAGTTGCTGCTGTTCGTGCGATAAATGTGTTCTGAGAAACTCTTCCCAGTCTTTTACATTATTCATGTTTAATATCAGTGATTGAAGCAGGAAACTGCGATACCATAAATAATCATATCAAAAACCAAATTCCTATAAAATTAATTTATAGGAACGTTAACGGGCCCCTGAGTTGATGTGGCGACTGCGCCACATACTATCGCAGATCCTGCTTCAATCACTTCTATCTTGATCTTGGCGATTTACAACCGGATTTTTCTCATTTGTTGTCACTTTTTCTGGGAAATACGGCTGCATAGGCGGTGGTAGTTGGCTTTCATTGAGAGTCGGGGTTGCCCAATAGCGATCTATGTTCATGAAGATTTCTTTACGGTGAGCATAAATCCAATTTCGCCCTTTTTGTGTTGCTTTGACAACGACACCTACTCGTTCAATAAGTTTGTGCTCTTCAAGCTCCGTCACGGTTATGAGAATCTGGCTTGGAGATAGCTGAAATTGCTTATGAAGCAGATATAAATCAACTTCCGCGTTGGCTTTATAAATTGTCGCTAATATCTGTCTTTGATAGGAGGTGTATTTCATATTAAACCCTGTTTAGCAGAGTCAATCGTTGCTGCCCATTCACATCTTCAGGCCACCAAAAAATTGGGAACACGTTGTTTGGCGTATTCCCATTCTCATAATAATATAGAGCCTCGGACTTCCCCCATCCAAAAATGTGTTTCTTCAACTTTTTATCTCTGGCTACTTGGGCAAGCTTACCCTCAAGAGTTTTCATAATCTCTATTGCTTCAGGCCTTTTACTTTCTTCAATGTGACTTGAGATGCCGGGCCTCATATCCTCTAAGAAATAAAAATCATCGATAAAATCTGGAAATTTTTCAAAGGCATCTTGCATAAGTGCAACGAGCGCGATCCGTATTGATAGGCCTGAGGCATTGTTTAGTTGGTTTTTGAACCTGTTTAGCTCTTTATCTATTGTCTTTCCTGTTCCGGAAAACTCATCAATAATTATGACATTAGCAATATGAGTGTGCTGATTACACTGTTTTGCGGCTTCTTCTATGTCTATGACGAACAAATTTGGTGTCCATGCGCCACGCTTTGCCATGGCTGGCTTAAGGTGCCATAAAATCGCTTGAGAACTATCGGCACATTGCCCCCGATTTAATGCGACAATGATTGTATTGTGTGGGGTACATCCCCATTGGGTAGAAATGGTTTCAGCAAGTCCACCTAGAAAGTCACTTAATCGATGTGAACAAACGTAAGTGAAATTTCCTAATAGCTCAAAGATTAATGTTTTCTGTTCAGCGTCATCTAGCTCTTCAATAAGAGCATCCATTTCAGTTTGTTTTTTATGTAGCCAAGGCTGTTTTTCCAAGGCAGCAATCATCTGAGAAAAATCGCCTCTGGGTTGTATTTTTTTCGATCTTGGGATTGCGTGGTAATTTTCTACATTGAAATGCGTCATTGGACTTTGTCAGATAGTAGAGTTTAACTTGATATTTAGAGTATCTACCGTATTTACCTGAAAGGTCCATATCTAGGTGGAATATTGTTCAATGAAATATTGAATTTATGTTCCCACAATCCCTTGTTCTTTGCATCCATTCACGCGATTCTTGTGTTGAGGCCACACGTTAGCCGAAGCCAACGCTTCAGCCAGCCATGTGGTTGTTACCACAGCTGGGAAGGGGGCTGTGCCCCATGGGCGCTAACTTAAGAGATAACTATCTGATATTATTAATGTAAAATAAATTCTGCATACGGGGCAAAAGGCATGCACATTTGGTTCTTTTGGATGACACCGGCAGTGCGATGTAAAAGTCTCACTGCCGGTTTCTTAAGTCAGGAGACTAGGTAAATTGGAAATCATCAATATGAAGATCTGAGACCTGTACCCCTTTCAATGTCACTGAGTTGCTGTCATCCAAGCTGATTACAGTATCGCTTCCATTATCACTTGCTGCGGTTAGCATGTCCTCAAAGTCCGCGAATCTATTAGTGCTAAAACGGATGACATCCTCTGATCCTGCCCCTGCAACAAAGTCGGCAATGACATCGCTTCCAACGCTAACGCTAGAGAAGACAAAAGTGTCGGATCCCATTCCTCCGAGCAAGATTTCCCCCAGAGTTGTCCCAAAGATCAGATCGGTATCAACTGTGCCGTGCAGCTCCAGCCGGCCATCATTAAGCACCTTAATCTCACTAAGTGTTGTCCCATCAGCAAACTCATAGCGCTCGATATGCGCACCAGTTTGCACCATGAGAGCCCCTTCACCGGCCCAGTCAAACGTAAGGGCGCCATACCAGGAACTCTCTGGGCCAGCCTCCGAGGTTCTGACAGTCAGATCTGCCAGCGTCAGGTCGGTGAACCGGAC
>NZ_LMCG01000028.1:0-6138 GCF_001623065.1 Pseudovibrio sp. Ad46
TGCCGCGTGGGTTGGACTATGCCGTTTTTGATTGCGCTGTAAACTCCGGCCCGGCGCGGGCCGTCAAGATCTTGCAGAAGATCCTCAAAGTCAAAGTAGACGGTGTGTTGGGTGTGCTCACTTTAGCTGCTGTGAAGGCACATTCTACCACGGCTTTAATCAATCTGTTTTCTGCAGCTCGCCTGAAATTTATGAAGCGGCTGAAAAACTGGCCCTACAATAAAACCGGCTGGTCGCGACGTGTGCGCCATGTGCAGGAGCGCTCCCTTGAACTGGTCAACCATGCCATGATCAAGCGTGCTCCGATTCCAGATCTGGAACCTCATGAAAATGAGGAAGGCTCAAAGGCGGTTGATGAGGAAACCAGCGCACTCAGCGCATGGCTTAGCCCGGATGGTATCACCAAGGGCGCTATGGCTGCTTCTGGTTTCTCCGGCATTCTGGCGGGCTCCGGGCCGGTGCAATGGGGCTTTGCTGTCGCTCTGGTTCTCAGTGTGGGCGTTGCTGGCTATTTGCTGATCAATAAAGAACGGGCCGCCTGACATGGGAGCGGTTCTTTTCTTTCTGATGAGAACGAAGACGGGGCGGGCGCTGGCGGCCGCCCTTCTTCTTTATGCGCTTGCGGCCATTGCCTGGCACCAGATCCGGCAGGGGGCGTTTATCGAGGCAGAGCATCAAGCTTTGCGAGGGGCTTTGAAAGCGGAACAGCAAAGGACGCAGGACGATGCCTATTTGCAAGGTCTTGAAGATTACCGCTTGTGTCTTGAGTACTTTGATGATTCCGGGTTGCGAAACGTTGCAGAGTGCGAGCAGTTGCAGTGGATTCACAAAGAATAACTTAAGCCCTGCCGGGTTCGTGGCGCTTGTGAAAACGGATCGGGCAGGGGCGGATAGAGTTGCAGCAAATGACAGGAACGGACAGAGGCGGAACTGCTGGAAATGACGGATACTATCTTGGAGATTTTCTACCGTCTTCCGTTCTGGAAAACGGCCGTCATTGTTGCTTTTGCGATGGTGGGGACTTTGATGCATAAAGAGGCGGGTTTTTGGCAAAGAGTGCTGACATTTTCTTGCGGAGTGTTGGCGGCCGCAGTTTTCACAGATCCGCTGTTGCAGCTCATAGGGCTGCAGGCTGAGCTTGATGATCCAACAGCCGGAGTGCTGGCGTTAAGCGGCCGTAACATTGCAGCGTTTGTGCTGGTGGCTTCAAGAGATCCGGTGAAGGCTGCTAAAGAGATCTTGGGCATTATTCGGGGCTCTGGGAAATAGAGAGTTCCTTTTAAGTCCTGCAAATCCACCTAGGATAATTTGACAATTAATAAGCCCCTCTGCGCTGGACGCAGAGGGGCCTTTTTGATTCACATAGAAGGCTGGAGGTTCAAAACCTTCTCAAGAAATGCGCCAGGACGATTTGAACCGCTAAGATCCGGGGGACAAAATGCAGGAAAAACGTAATTTGAATAATGGTCTGGTGATTGTTTCGCGCTGGCAGTTGCTCTTGTCGTGGATGCAGCGGTTTTTTTTGGTTGGTTCCGGCGTTTGTGTCCGCATGTGCGGTTATTGCTGCAGGCTGGTATATGCTGCAAGCCGTGGTGAGCTGGAACACGTTGGCTGCCATCGTATGGCTTTGGTGTGGGGTTGTGGCTTTCGCTTACGCTAGATACTGCATTTGCCGAATTGCTGGATATCGTGGAGAATTAGCAGATTAGTAGCAAACGCAGGCCCCGAGACGTGACGATGGTATCTAGGTGCAGCATGCTGTTTTCGACCATTTGCGGACGTTCGCACTACCTTTGAACATCCTAAGTTAGGGCTCGCCTTCAACTTCTAGTCGATACCATCGGACTTCCTGGTGAAGGCAGCAAGCAGCACTTTGTAGATGCGCAAGAAACGGCTTACGGGACAAACTGTGATTTCGCTGCGTTTGCCCCGATGCCCGCTTTCACGAAACCTATTCGGCTACATCTTAACGACTCCGGCTACATCTCGTCCAGAGACGGCAGTAGCGGCAGGGTATACGTTGTTCACCAGTAACAGCTCAAACGAAAGGGCCAAGCTGATGAACAACTTATTGACTATTATCGCTGCCGGAGGAATTCTTATGACTAACACAATCGCTTTCGCGGATGAAACGAATGCTCTTCGCTATTCCGCTGATGACATGATCGCGTCACTCGAAGATAACGACCCATCAAAGCATGAAGAACTGATCATAGAAGACGGACGCCTCAGAGTCGTTGGAGACGGCGAAGGCATCGGATGGTTTTCCGATAGCCAGGGACCGCTTCTTTATAGTGATGTGACCGGAGATTTCATGATCGAAACAGAGGTTTCTATGCACCGCAAAGATGGCGAAGAAGGTCTGCCAGAAGGTAATTTCTCTTCTGCTGGTTTGCTTGTTCGTGCGCCGGGCGGCACGCAGGGCAATGAAAACTGGCTCATGTTCAATATCGGGTTTCAGAACCGTTTCTACGGTCGTGAACTGAAGGTTACGCGGCCGATGAATATTCCAAAAGAAGAAAACCCAATGTACGATTTTGGGATGCATTCACTTTCCACTCTGTATTTGCTGCCAGAAGAAAACACCGGCCCGATGAAACTGCGTGTTGCTCGGATCGATAATGAGCTTCGCGCATATTACTTTACTGATGGCCTATGGCATGAACAGGTGCTGCAGCAGGGTATGGAAGTTTTTGGCAACGGGATAAATGAACCAGTCAGTGAATTTGGCAATGGTCACTTTCGCCCCAATGGAATGAACCTTCCGGAAACTGTTCAGGCCGGTATTCTGGTCAATGCCGGCATTGACGGGACCAGCTTGGCTCCAAAACGCGATGGCTATGCTTTGTTCTCTTATGTTGAGATCGCTCCGATTTCGACATTTGAAGAAGCGTTGAACTAAGTCCCGCGAAAAGTAATAGTGTAGTGCCATATGACAAATCATACCGAAATCCAGCATGTCGCCACAATCTCCGAATTGCATCGCAATCTGGAATTGGCAAAGCCGCTGCATCCGCTTGTCAGCCTGATCCGGCTAGATGATCTGGACTTTAGCAAATACGTGGAACTGGTTCGATTTTCATATGGATTCTACACGGTCTCTCTGAAGCGTGGGATTCAAAACAAAGTGCATTACGGGCACCGCAGCTACGACTTTGACGAGGGCGTTCTTGCTCTCGTTAAGCCGCATCAGGTGATGGCGATGCAGGCTCATCCTGATGACGACATAACCGGCTGGATGCTTGCTTTTCATCCCGACTTTTTATCGGGATATCCGCTGTCGGAAAAGATCCGTAAGTATGGTTTCTTTTCATATGAGGTGGATGAAGCACTGCACCTATCTGATCGTGAAGAACAACTGCTGCTGACCCTCATGCAGCAACTCTATCAAGAGTATTCAGATCGGATCGATGCCTTTAGCCAGGATGTCATGATCTCGCAGCTCGACCTGCTGCTTAGTCATGTTAACCGTTTCTACAATCGACAGTTCCTGACCCGGAAAAAGAGTAATGCCAACATACTGTCGAAGTTGGATGCCTTTCTGGAAGATTATTTCGACAGCGGCAGAGCATATTCAGACGGTTTCCCATCCGTAGTTCAATTGGCGAAATACCTGTCGGTCTCGACAAGCTACCTTAATGATATGCTCACGTCGCTTACCGGTTCATCAGCTCGCGATTACATCCAACGATTGGTAGTAAGGAAAGCCAAACTTAGCCTGTCTTTGACAGTCAAGTCCGTCAGCGAAATCGGATATGCGCTGGGTTTCCAGCACTCGCAATCATTCAGCAAGTTTTTCAAAAAACACACCAACTTGTCCCCAAGCGAATATCGGAAATCAGTTCACTAAAACCAAACCTTCCTCCGCCTGGAGGTCACGGATCTTAACCTTAATTCGAAAAGTTGCCATTGGCTCAAGCCGCAGCATTAGGTATTTTGGGCTCTTTGCAGACTACCCAAGCGGTCACAACAGCCTATGATAGGCCGACCCAATAAGATCTTCAGAATTTCCTTTATACAAACAGCATCAACCCCCTGGCGGAAACACGTAAAGGTCCGCAGCTGGCCCGAATTTCTAGCCATTCCTGACGCGTAGCGTGACCATTGCTGCCATTGGCCTGCTCACGGAACAGCCACAGCTGATGTGAAACGTCAACCTAAAGTAGATCTTACTCAGGTTATCGCAGAGGGCGTTTATGTGCTTGTAGCGAATTGAGATCATCACGATTATGGGCTCAGTTTACTTGAGACTGTAAATCAGGATAATCTCAATCCGATAAAGCTAATCGTTTTGTTTGATAAAACTACAAGACGCGTCCGCATCGAGTTCTCTAGCAAGTGCACACAACCAGTTTACCTGGCAATTTCGATCCTCTCTATAGTCATCGCCTGTATTTACTCCAGTGTCACTAATGATAAATCCATTGGAGGTAAATGAGCCTTGCAAATCCTCAAAAGCATAACTGACACGGGCCAATGTACTTGAAAGGGAGGCAATAGAATTCCCATTCACTGAGCTAATTAGCTTTGTATACCCACTGTCATTGAACAAGGGCTCCATCGCCTTTCTTAGCTCGTAAGCGAAGGTTGCCTCATCTGTTAAGTATGTCCAGTGACAAACACCATTAGGTTCGAGCGATTGAAAATCTGCGTGCAATGACTTCCAAGTCCCATAAAGAAACTCCTCAAGAATGAAGTGACAATCTTTACTTGGATTTTCTGCATCGTGCTGAGCACACACGAAAGGATTAATTCGGGTATGATTTGTTGGATAAAAATTAACAAGTTGATCCCGGAAGTCTCGCTCTAGTGTGTTGTAATCTTGGATCTGATCACGCATCTCATAAAAGCAACTTAAAGGGGTGTTTCCTTGATCAATACAGGTCTTGATAACTAATGCAGGCTTGGGGATCAGGAAAGCTGCTTTAAAGTTACCAGCTCCAAGAAAGGAGCTTGGATTGATGAAATAAGATTGCTCGTATGCTTCGAGCTCAGATAGATGATCATAATGCGCAGCATTTTGCGCGGAGACCAAACTTGAATCTATGCAAGACATCACTGTTACAAGGGCAAATAGCGTTGTTTTTTTCATTCTTCTTCTCTGTTTTCACAACTACATATGAAGAAGACGCTATCCACTTAAATGAGTGAGTAAACTGGTTTTGTCTTGATTAATGATCGATGAAGGAAAAGTGCCTCGTATGGATTGACCTCTCACATGTGAGTGGCCTCTTCCCTTATCCTCGCCACTGCCCTTCTCCCTGAACGGTTTGATAAACTGTCATCATAATTTCCATGCCACGCCTCTAATATAGTTGGCTTCTTCAAATCTTCTTGCTTCATTGGTACAGCCATCAAAGTCATTCAACCGCTGTGTTGCTATGCTGGAGATTTGCGGGCGTTGATCGGAGTACAGAGCCTCCCGGGTGCCCTCTGTGTCAGGGAAGTTGTCCGCGTCTCCATTTTTGTCTATTTAGTACGAGGGCGAGGTAGGATGAATACGTGGGATACTCACCGGCACGAAAAGAGGCAGTGCCTATGTGTTTGTCGCTAACAGTTCGCCCTGCTGGACACTTTCATTGACTGTATACTCATATCTCCCAAACGCAGGTCGAGTTTGCTTGACTTGAACAGTTGAAGTGTAATCTGCTTTACTTATCAATCTTTCATAATCAGAGACACTTTTGGGGCATTTATCGCCGAGGTAAACCTCTTTCAAAATCATAGTGCTATCAAGTTTATGGAACCAAAAATTGCCGCGTTCTTTGCATGACGATTTAGGCACAATCATCCGCATTTCTTTCTCGTGTTTCCAATCAATAAATTTAGTGTGCAATAATTTATCCATAACATCATATTGGTTCTTTTTAAGATCTAGTTCATCGAGAGATACTTTTGTTTTGGTATATCTAATTGGTGTAACAATCGCGTCTGCGCCTTGGAAGTTGGGAACGTCAAAACCTAGACATACGCCTTTGCCTCTGTTTGCGTAATAACCCCACATTAAACGTTGTTCCCCATCGAAGCCTTATGGACAGATCGGTTAATTTGAATAAGGGAGTGTTTTGGCTCATGATCATGAGATTAGGAGTGAACAATGGGGCACAACACACGGACCGCCAGCGCTGCAGCTGAGAA
>NZ_LMCG01000029.1:0-1444 GCF_001623065.1 Pseudovibrio sp. Ad46
GTTGCGCAAGTCTTTGCAGATGAGACTACGGTCTCTTTCTGAAGAGCTCTTCTCAGCATATGATTATGTGAAGCGCCCGATAAGATAAGGGGCATTTTGAGCCCAAAGCGGCTCTGGAATGGAGTTGTCCCCGTTGTCCCCCTCAGATATATCGTTGAGGTTTTTGCATCTATCTAGGGCAAATAGAAGCACGAAATCTGATCTCGACCATGTGTAAAAAAGTATAATGTTTTCATTGGATTAAATGCGGAACCGTATCAGTAAGAAAACACTAACCAAGTGTTAACGCGCTCTTTTCAATGTATTTTCCCAATAAAAATCTATTTATAATTTGAAATCTGAATTTTTTAAATGAGATACTTTCGAATAAAACATAGTGCAATTTAACAGTACTAATATCTATGGGCATATTTCTATAGGGAGCGAAGTAATATTGAATACATTTATTTATTGTTATGAAAACAGTTAGCCTCTTTTAGATGATGGGTAATAGCTTCACCTTATAAATCAGGTGAATATTTCGTAAGGTAAGATTGTTGGAGGCATTATATGTAGGGGCGTATAAAATGAACTCATTGACTGCTGCACTAGAATTTATTGAATCTGTTAATAATGAAGAGACACCTGATCTTGTTTCTAAGCGTCTTGCTGAACTTGGTCAGTCTTTTGGCTTTACAAGTTTTTGTCTTGCCGCGATCCCCGAAGCTAACACATCCTTTGATGGGTCTATTATGTTGAGTGGCTGGCGGCCTGAATGGCAACAACGTTATCTCGATCGTAATTACATACAAAATGATCCGATTGTCGCGAAAGCGCGTACTGCTAGTCGCCCATTTCTTTGGTCCAGCGTTGCCCGTGATAGCAATCTTTCTGCAGCTGCACAGCAAGTTCTGTCAGAAGCGCGCGATTACGGAATGTATGACGGAGTGTGTGTGCCAGTGCGTGGCCTTCAGAACTATCAAGGCATGCTGAGTTTTGGTGGACCAGAAGTTCGACTGAATGAACGCGAAATCAGTGTTCTTCATCTGGTTGGCATTTATGCGAGTAATAAAGTGCGTGAACTAGCTGGTTCAAACATCAGTCGCCCTCGTCATCGCATTACTCCTCGTGAACTTGAGTGTCTGAAGTGGGCAGCTGCAGGCAAGACAAGTTGGGAGATCAGTCAGATCCTAAATATTTCTCAGCATACTGCGGACTGGTATCTGGCTTCGGCTGCCAGAAAGCTGCATGCTTCGAATAGAACACACGCGGTAGCTGAGGGTTTTCGGTTCGGCCTTATTCAATAAGTCTAAACGACACTTACTTATGCTCTCGGCAGGGTTCGCACCGCGCTTCCTGCTGTTTGCACTTTTACGGCATCCCGATTGTCCCAATTCAACCGATCGGTAAGGTGCAGCTACTCACGAGGCGATTAAGGCGTTGACTGTAAGCTTTTCTCTGAGTG
>NZ_LMCG01000030.1:0-11561 GCF_001623065.1 Pseudovibrio sp. Ad46
GTAGGTACGTGCGTATTACCATCAAGGCCACGGCCCGCGTGCCGATAGACAGGTCGGATACATAGTAGCGACTTCAAGGTTCCAAGTAAAAACTCTCTTGCGAAATGCAGGCGGTCCATACATATGGTCCTCTGCTAGCCATTCCTGACGTGTAGCCACGTGTCTATTACCGACATTGACACTGATATGAAATCTAGCCCGTCTCAGCAAACTCTCAACTTCAGCGCAGGGGTCTCATCGGTTTAACGTTCTCGCAATTTCCGATTGTGTGCATTTCCAACAGGCCTGAGGTGTGAACGGCAACCCACTTTAGCCGGGTCCATGTACCCAGTGCGGACGTAGCTGACATTATCATTTTCCAG
This sequence comes from Pseudovibrio sp. Ad46, assembly GCF_001623065.1. NCBI lineage: Bacteria > Pseudomonadati > Pseudomonadota > Alphaproteobacteria > Hyphomicrobiales > Stappiaceae > Pseudovibrio > Pseudovibrio sp. Ad46. The sequence continues at coordinate 363 of NZ_LMCG01000030.1, forward strand.
CGGCAGCAACTGATTTGGTTGTCTTTCTTGCCACCGAAAAATAACTGGACGCTCCTTTATAAACGTTTTCAGTGTCAATAATCTGAAAATTCTCGGCCGCAACCAGTTCGTCTAAATCGGAACTTTTCAGCCTTCTTATCGGCACTGGGATTATTCCAGTCTTTAGCAGCACCCGCATAAGTAAAATTTGAAGGCCAACCAAGAACGACATTTTCCCCGCCAAACAAGGCGTAACAGAAATAAATAATCCCCCAGGCTTCAATAACTCAAGTATTCTCTGCACAACTCTCTGGGGATCAGGAACTGTGTGCAGCATATTGAAAGTCAGAATTACGTCAAAAGACCTTTGTTGGTATCTTTCATCAAAGATGTCACCCTGTGCGAAGTTTACATTTTCTATGTTGCTAGTGATCGCTTTATCTTCAGCGATTTCAACCATTCTCGACGAGATATCAATCGCGTGAATTTCTTTCACATAGCTGGAAAGTTCGCAGGCGGTAGTGCCTGTCCCACATCCATAATCCAAAACAACATCGGTATCCTTGAGGTGTTTTTTTGCGTTTTTCCTGACCCTTCTATGAATGAACTCAAATCGTTCCTCAGTTTTGTCATAATTGCCGGCGGTTTTGTCCCAAAACTCTTTCGGTTTACTCATATTGCAATCTATCTGTTTTACAAAAACTGGGTTGGTTTTCACGGTGATACGGCTAGGCATAAAACTATGTGTGTCCATTAGCTTTGTTAAATTTTTGAGGTGTGATCCTCTCCAGATTGGCGAGCAATCATATGAAGGTTTCAATTGCGTATCGTAAACGGCCGGTGACAAAACATCCCTTTCATAGGTATAATAAGTATACACTAATGCTAGGTAAATTGACTATTTTTGTTGGTTTAGTATACGATAACATATGAACTGGCAGGCAATATCCTTCGATTGGAACCAACTGAGAGCATTTCTAGCAACCGCTAAAGAGGGCTCATTCAGTGCTGCAGCACGTGTGCTAAACACAACCCAGCCAACGATAAGTAGGCAACTGTCTGCTCTTGAGGCATCGCTAGGCGTAAGTTTGTTGGAAAGTAATGTGAGGGGGCAAACGCTTACAGCGGCCGGCCAAGAACTGCTGGACCATGCACAAATGATGGGAGAGGCCGCGACCCTCATTTCCATGGTAGCGGATCGTCAGTCACAGGAAGTATCTGGAGAGGTTGCTTTAGCAGCAACAGATCTTATGTCTGCGGCGATACTGCCAGGCATTCTATCTTCGCTGCGGGAAAGTGCGCCGGGCATCACAATTCGCATAAAAGAGTCGAATAATATTCTGAACCTAATGCGGCGTGAGGCAGATATATCTATCCGACACATGCAGCCGACCGAACCGGAGCTCATTGCGCGGCACGTTGGGGACTTACGAGCCAATTTATACGCTTCATGTGCTTATCTTGACAAAGAAGGGCGACCTCGCACATTGCGTGAGGTGGCTGACCACACCTTTATTGGCATTCCGGATCCGGAACACTTGATTGCTTCGATGCATAACCTTGGTATTCCACTTCGAGCCGAGAACTTTGCAATTCAACCAGATTCCAGCATGGTCACCTGGGAAATGGTAAAGGTTGGTCACGGTGTTTCAATGTTGCCCGAAGTCTTGGGCGAAGTTGAACCGATGGTGGAGAAGGTGTTCGCTGAAGCACCTTCGTTTGAATATCCGATTTGGCTTGTTACACACAAAGAACTTCAAACTAGCCCACGGATTAGAGCTGTGTTTGATTTCCTAGCGAACCAACTTGGGGAAATCGCGCGAATTCGTAGCTAGCAAAATTGATAGATTTGGGCTCTGAATGCCCCTTATCTTATCGGGCGCTCCACATAATTATATACTGAGAAGAGCTTTCCAGAGAGAGCGTAGTCTTATCCGCAAAGACTGGCTCAACCCATGATGGAACCACCTGAGTGGCTGCTTGTGGCCCGAAATTCTAGCCATTCCTGACGCATCGCGCGTGACCATTTGCACCCGTTCAAGGTTTTCCTTGAGTACCCTCGGTAGAGCATGCCTTCAACTTCAAGTGGGTCTTCATCTAACTTACCGATTAAGGCTGCAGGCACCAATTTGCAGAGGCACGAGAAACGTCTCGCGGAATTTTCTGTCGTTCTCTGCACTATAAGAACTCGTGTAAGTGAGGGGGGCTCCGCTGGCCTGGTGGGGCATAAGCCGTCATTCAAACGTTTCTATTGAGGGTTGAGGCTAAATCAGAGAGATGATGCAGTAGAGTTCTATAGGGGGAGCTCTTTTCACACTAATAATTTCTTAAATACCGAACGAACGAGCCAATGCCAAAAAGAGTGGTAAGGAGCTTACTTTAACGTTGGCAGTGATAAGCTGGGGAGAGTTTGCCTCGACAGTGAAAGTCAATCCTTATCACAGTTTTGAGGGTCGTATGAAGTTGTTGCGTGACATTTAGCGTCTTTCCGCAAGCGTTGAGCATCTTTCAGTTTCGGGATGGAAGGGGATCACAAGTATCCTCGGCCAGTCCGAGAGGCACGCTGCCAGCCTTGATATCTATGATTGGGGTTGGTTTGAATCCACTTTCGGACAGCACTTATCCTCTTGAAATTACTAGATGATGAACTCATTCTGTGCAGTATTTTGCATCAGTTGAAGTCTAAAGCCAAACCTCCTTGCCTTAGTTCGTCCAAAGATTTACCGGCGCAGCTGGGGATTCGGGTGTCTAATGTTCCATTGTCGTTTACCGAGAGCTGTACTGGGTTGTTGCCCAGTGGCTTGTAGAACGGGGTGTCATCTTCAGTGCCATCGATGTAGAACACCACATGGCCGCCCTCTCGGTTTACAGTGTTCTCTAATGGACAGATTACAACATCAGGCGCATCGCCGAATATACCCGCCGTTGCACTCATTGAAAGAAAAAGCACGCCAACAAAAATTGCAGAACCATGTAGTGTCACAGGCATTAATCTCTCCGATCGTTTCAAACCGAGAATTACTCAGTGAACCATGCTGCCAATTGCTCTTCTAAGTGCTAAGAAATCAAATAAATTTCAACTTTGATTAACAGGTCGTTAATTGATAGAAAGTAAAATCAATGGCGTATACTTGTTAAATATTAATTTTGATTAAGAGTACTTATTGTTTTGCTTTTCTATTCGCTGTATCGATGGCGTTGTAGATACATGTTAACTTGAATAATTTAGCCGAATATGTGCTTCGTCTAGAAAGCAGCTGTCTTCTTCTTAAGGTGGTAAAGGCAAGAATAACAATGGTGTTGTAGCACCGTGATAAGGCACAGATAGCAAGCCAAAACGATTGTGTTCAGCAACCTTCGATGACTGGTGTTCTCCGATGCTAAGACTTCGAGTATATCTCGCTTCCGCATGTGTACTTCTTCTGGGCCTCGCCTCGTGTGGCGAGGAGCCTCAAACGAGCGTGTCTGAGGTTGTTCGGCCTGTCAAAACCTTTGAAGTCTTGACACCGGAATCCGGCGGAAAACGCTCTTTCCCTGCCCGCATTGAATCTCAAAGACGTGCTGAAGTATCGTTCCGCGTTCCCGGTACGATTGTTGAACTTCCGGTTAAGGAAGGAGAAGCGATTGAACAAGGGGAGATCATTGCGCAGTTGGACTCCACTGATTTTGAGTTGGTTGTGCAGGAGCGAGAAGCAGAACTTTTTCGGGCGGACAGAGATTTTGAACGTATCAAACCTTTGGCAGAAAGGGGTTTTTCTACGGTCAGAGAGAGGGATCGCAGGGAATACAACCTGAAGAGTGCAAAAGCATCGCTGGATATGGCCAAACAGGATTTGGCTTACACCACTTTGAAAGCCCCCTTTGGCGGACGTATAGCCAAACGGCTCGTCGAGAATTATGAAGAGGTTCAGGCGAAAGAGGTCATCATCGAGCTTAGGGACCTTAAAGCGCTGGAAGTGAAATTCGATGTCCCCGAGCAGATCATGCTTCTGGTCAGGGAGGCCTCCGAAGAGTTAAAAGAAACGCGCATAGAACCGGATGTAATCGTATTTTTTGATGCGGTCCCCAACAACCGATATGCGCTGGAATTCAAGGAAGTTGCAGCCACTGCCGACCCTGCAACGCGTACTTTTGAAGCGACCTACATCATGCCCACGCCGGAAGACATCAATGCTTTACCCGGCATGACAGCAAACGTTGTCATCGATCTAACAAAATACATTAAGGCCGCCAATGTTACCTTCATTCCCTCCGAAGCAGTGATGTCTACAAATGACCTTGAGCCGCATGTCTGGATTGTCAACGCTGAGAGTCGGGCATTGGAAAAACGCCACATCAAGGTTGGTGATCTTCGCGGCAACCAGATCGCTGTGACGGATGGACTTGAGCCAGGAGATCGCATTGTGACCGCGGGCGTTCCGTTTTTGGTTGAGGGGATGAAGGTCAGTTTAATGAGCACGCGAGAGCAGGCTGAGGAGCGACCGGAGGATGTGAGTATTCGAAAGTCGGCGGAAGAGAAAGCGCAGTCTTCGCAAACACCGGCAGCTAGTGGTGAAGACGAGAAGCGAGAATAAATAAGGCCAAGGATACTCCTATGGATATTGGCGGTTACTCGGTAAAAAACAGAGTTGTTTCTTGGCTCCTCATCATTGTGCTGGTCGGTGGTGGTATTCTTGGCTTTGATGAGATGGGGAAGCTGGAAGACCCCAACTTTACGATTAAAGAAGCGAAGATAATTACCACTTATCCGGGGGCTACGGCGCAGCAAACACAAGAAGAAGTCACCTACCACATCGAAGATGCGGTCCAAAAACTCCCTCAGCTCAAACGTATAAAGATGTCGATCTCCCGGCCCGGATATTCTGATATCCAGATCCAGTTTAAAGATGAATACACGACTGAGCAGTTTCCCAACATTTACGATGAACTGCGCCGGAAGATTGCAGATGTAAGGTACAAGCTTCCTCCCGGTGTTGGAGAGCCGGTAACCGTGGATGACTTTGCAGATGTTTATGGCATCTATCTTGCTATTTCTGGCATGGGGTATACCTACCGCGATCTGAAGGATGTGGCTGAAACTCTTCAACGACAACTCGTTCTTGTTCCCGGTGTACGAAAGATCGTTATTGGCGGTGCGCAGCAGGAGGTCGTCTATATCGAGATCTCACGCGCTCGTCTTGGCGAACTCGGCCTTTCTGCAGAACGTATCTCGGAGTTGCTTTCATCGCAGAATATTGTTGCAGATGCAGGCAGCGTTCGAGTTGGGGATGAATACATTCGCATTTCGCCAACGGGGGAGTTTAACTCTGTTGCAGAGATCAGCGGCTTGCTCATCAGCTCGGAGGATGAAGGAGCCGATAAAAAGGCTGTCTACTTAGGCGACATAGCAACCATTACTCGTGCCTATGAAGAACAACCTTCAAAGATGGTCTATTTCAACGGACTGCCCTCGCTGACCCTTGGCATTTCGATGTTACCTGGTCAGAACGTGGTCAACACCGGCAAGGCGATCAACGAGAAATTTGAAGAGCTTGTCGAAACGATACCAATCGGTATCGAAGGCCATATCATCTACAACCAGCCAGAAGCGGTGAATCAATCCGTCAGCGGATTCATCGTCAATGTGGGTGAAGCGATTGTCATCGTCATTGTTGTTCTTTTGCTTTTTATGGGGCTCAGAACCGGTCTCATAATCGGCGCAGTGCTGCTGATCACCGTGGCCGGAACGCTGTGGTTCATGCAGCTGTTTAATATTGAGCTACAGCGGGTCTCGTTGGGAGCTCTGGTCATTGCTTTGGGTATGCTTGTCGATAATGCAATCGTGATTGCAGAGGGTATGCTCATTCGTATCAAAGCAGGTATGAAGGCGGCAAAAGCTGCAAGCGAAGTGGTTTCCAGCAATGCAATGGCTCTTCTGGGTGGGACGGTAATCGGCATCCTTGCATTTTCCGCTATCGGGCTTTCTCAAACCAGCACAGGGGAGTTTGCACGTTCGTTATTCTACGTCATTCTTATATCACTTTCCCTAAGCTGGATAACCGCAGTCAGCACCACACCGTTGCTGTGCGCGCTCTTTCTAAGGCCAGATAAAAAGGCGGAGGAAAGCGAAGAAAAAGACCCATATGCCGGCAGGGTTTATATGAGTTATAGAAGCGTTCTGGAAACCGCCATTCGGTTCCGCTGGGTTACGGTTTCAGCTGCTTTCAGTTTGTTTTTGGCGGCATTGGTCGGGTTTGGTTACGTGCCACAGGCTTTTTTTCCCAACTCCAATACGCCGATGTTTTTCGTTGATGTCTGGGAGGTTGAGGGAACCGACATTCGTAAAACCCGCGACGATACCCTCAAAGTCGCGGAGTTTGTGCGCAACCAGGCGGGGGTAACGCAAACCACATCCTTGATTGGCGGCGGTGATGCGCGGTTCTCTTTGGTTTATGAGCCGAAGGAAAACAGTCCGGCCTACGCACAGATCATTGTTCAAACAGAGACCCGCGATCAGATACCGGACGTCTGGGCCGCCACTCAAAAGTTCATGTTTGAGGAAATGCCGCAGCTCGATCCAATTATCAAACCGCTGCGTATTGGGCCCGGCCGGGATGGAAAAATCGAGGCGCGCTTCCACGGAACAGACCCTGTTCTTCTGCGAAATCTGGCAGGAGAGGCCATGCGTATCATGAGGGCTGATGAAGATTCCAAGGATGTGCGAACGGACTGGCGTCAACCACAAAAGCTCATCAAACCCATATTCAACGAACAGGTCGCACGCCAGTTAGGTATCAACCGGCAGGATTTATCAGTGGCATTAGCGCAGGCCTTTGAGGGGAGTCAGGTCGGGATTTACAGAGACGGGACGCGCCTCCTTCCTATCGTCGTTCGCCCACCAGAGGCGGAGAGAAAAGACGTTTCTCATATTCGCGATGTTGAAGTCTGGAGCCCGGTCTTGCAAAGATCCGTTCCAGTGCAACAGGTGGTAAACCGCTTTGATACGGTTTGGGAAGAGACTGTTATTCGGGGCCGAAACCGAATGCAAACTATAATCGCTTCAGCCAATCCGAAAGGGGAGTTGGCGACGCCGTTGTTCAACCGCATCAAAGGGGACGTCGAAGCGATTGAATTGCCTCCCGGCTATTCGTTCAGCTGGGGCGGGGAATATGAAGATTCAGCTGAGGCGCAGGCGGGTATCTATGGTGCCCTGCCAGCTGGTTTTGCTCTGATGATTGTCACCTCTATCCTGCTGTTTGGTTCCGTACGTCAACCACTCATCATCTGGCTGACGGTCCCTTTGGCCATCATCGGCATAACGGCTGGCTTACTCGCTATGAACGGCAGTTTTGACTTCATGTCACTCCTCGGCGCTTTGAGCCTGATAGGCTTGCTCATCAAGAATGCCATTGTGCTCATTGAAGAAATAGATCAGCAGGCCGAAACAAAAGACCTTTACCTTGCTATTGTGGATTCCTGCGTTAGCAGAATGCGGCCTGTCGCTATGGCCGCAGCCACTACGGTTCTTGGCCTTATTCCGCTCTTGCAGGATGCCTTCTTTGTCAACATGGCCATGACCATCATGGGCGGCCTGAGCTTCGCAACGGTGCTCACCTTGATCGTGGTCCCGGTGCTCTACGCAATCCTGTTTAACGTCAAAAACCCCGGACAAGAAAAGCCCCATCTTGCCGGAGCAAGCATATGAGAACAGTCACAAGCAGGCGTTGTCACGGAAACTTCGGCACCAAATTAATGTGTTAACGATTGGTCAGTTGAGTAAATCCATATCGCCCATAAGAGCTATTGTAGAAGCCTTCGAGTGAGCGTGTCTCAACCCATGATGGAAGCGCTTCAATGGCCGCTTGAGGCCCGTGCGATCACTCTGGATACCTCAATATTAAGTATTTGCGGCCTCATTCATTTGCCTGATAAAGCTGGAAATTTGTGTCACGTCTCCTTCAAGGAAATGCGAAGGGGCACTTAGCACAAACTCCTGTACTGCTCTTGTAAAGTGTGCCTGATCGTAAAAACCAGCCTCTGTAGCAAGCTGTGACAGTGGAAGTTTTTCTCCTGAAAGTACAACTGATACAAAATAATTAAACTGAGTTACACGGCAGAAATACTTCGGCGGCACTCCCACTACTTTTTTAAATCGGCTTAGAAAAGTTCTTTCAGCGGTGCCAATTCTCTTAGTTAGCTCCCTCAGTTTAACATCTCCGCGGGCTTCTTCGATGATGCTTACAGCCTCAGAAACAAAACGGGGTGCGTAACTAGCTCTGAGGGCTTGCTCTTTCAAAGCAATTTCAAAGCATCTCAGATAGCTTTCTGTACTCTCAACCTCAGCAAGCTCGGCGTCCAACTTTCTTGCAAATTCAGGAGCCAGAGCGCTCACCCGTACTGTCTTATTGATAAGCTCATCACCTAAAATACCAAAGAGCTCATAAAGCCCGGTTGCTGTGAATTCCGCAAGGATGTGACCAATGTACCCATTCCAGTGAACACTGGCATTCGTCCTATATAACTGGCCGCTAAAATGCGTAACCGGCGGGGCCAGTTGCGGGACGACGATATCTCTGACGCAGACACTCCCAATCCCTTTCCATATATGCCCAAGCAAAGGATATCCCGTAGGAGGGGATTGAATGGTGAGTTCACCAACCTGCTGATCAGCAATATGAAAGCCTCTGATGTAACGCGTTAAATCGGGAGGTGGAGGGAATTTGAAGTATACGCTCATCTTGTGTGCTCATCCATCTGCCGTTTTTTACAAGACGTCTCATTCAGGTGCCGATAAAACGTGTCTAAGCATTAGAACCCTTTGAGCTCGTTGAATGCTCTTATCATCCAAAGTCTAACCATACGAACGCCTACGATAACCGAAGAGTTTTCTAGGCAATACAACTTCTGACTTTTGCATCAGTCATCAACTCACTTGCCACTACAAAAGATCAACTCCTAAATTTTGAGGTGATAGATGAAACACGTCATGTCACTTCTTGCTTTAGCAGTGTTGTTTTCCTCTTCGGTGGAACACTCAGCTGCGCAAGATAAGGTGAAAATTCGCTCTTGTTCACCAGAGCTGAAAAGTAAAATTATAGATGCATTCCAAGAGTTTAAGTTTATAGCACGGGAAAAGCAGAAAGAACTTACGGCCTGCATGGATAATGCCTATCTAGTAGAGCATAGCAGGCAATCGCCCAGCAACATTGTTGGATACATGGACCGTGCCAAAATCACCAAAATTAAGTGTAGGAACCTTTCTGGAAGCACAAATGCTAGCGCACATCGGGTTTATGCAAAACGTGGTGTATTTGAAATGGATCGCGATTTCATACGCGGTAACTCGCCGCGCCGTATTGCCAGCGTGATGGCGCATGAGATGATGCATAACAATGGTCTGAATCACCGTGCAAACGACTTCGGATCCATCTACTACAAAAACACTGTCCCAGAGCAGATTGAAGCTTGCTACTTGAGAGGCAAACCAAACCCATGGTCAGGGCCTGGAAAAGATAGATATGTCGCAAAGGACATGATCGGTTTCGCACTTGATGGCGAAAATAATTACAACTTTGCCTGGAGTAAAGACGGTACAGTCACAGCTGGCTCATCGGCTCGCATCCATAACTATCGGCATCCTTATAGATACAAACTAGCCCCGGGGTATCGTTGGCATGGCAATGGACGGCGAGAATAACTGGAGTTTTGCCTGGTACAAAAGGCTACGTCAGCGCAGGAAGCAGTGACGACTTAGACAAGCATCGCAAACCATACAAATACACTCTGGCTCCTGGTTACACACCTGCGGATGTTGCTGGCATGGGCGTTGATGGTGAAAATAACCTGAATTTTGTCTGGTACAAAGACGGATTTGTCAGCGCCGGAATCAGCGATGATCTCAACAAGCACCGCCCCCCAAAACGTGTAATTACCGGGCGCTGAACCGTTCATCTTAGCGAAACAAGTTATCTTAAGAAATTGGAGGCTGCTATGAGCAGACTATTTGCACTCGCCTTATCTATTTTCCTCTGCATGGACATTTCAACGAGCAACGCTGCTAAACTCGCGGTCATTAAGGAGTTCGACTACGGAACCGTTAAAGGCATAGCACTAACGAGTTACGACTACCATTTTTCAGAAGGTTATGTGGTTGCTGTGTTAGATGAAAGCAACAACCTGCGTATCGTCACGTGGAAAAGTAGTGAATCAACACCCTTAGGCACCAGCAGCATTCGCGATACTGAGATTGCTACCAGTATAGCGATCGCAAAAGTGGCAGGTCGCAGTTTTGTTACTCCCATAAGAGATAGCAACGGGAACCTGCAGGTTATCCTATGGACCATCTCCGGGGATGGGATGATTATCAATCGCGTTTCCCATTTAACTGGCCCTGAGATAACTGAAGTCACAGCAACCGAAGCAAATGGCGCAGCACTCATTGCTGCCCGGCGCCCGAATGGTCAGGCATTTGCCGTTATGGCGTTCCTAGAAGGCAATGTGCTCACTTTGTCAGATGAAGTCAATTTCAATAACGCAAGTAATCTTGCCCTTTCAAAAGGAGTAACAAATATACTTGCCAGAAGAAACAAAGATGGCAACTTACGTTTGACGCAAATTCTTCATAGTGGCGCATTTTCGCCGTATGGCGGAGCGTCAAATGGTGGTCTTGAAATTCAAGACGTCGACGTGACCGCAATTATTGATGTAGTAGCTGGACGTTGGGTGACTATCTCTGGGAACGGAAGTATTTCCAAACTCATTGAATGGCGCAAAACGAACGCTGCAATTCCTGGTGAGTTCGAACAGTATGCACAGTTAGAAATCTATCCAGACATCGGATCCACAACGCAGGCGGTAGTCAAATCGATTCCAACTGGAAAACTTATCACGGGTCAAATCGGAGCATATGGTAACTGTGAAGACCCTATTTACAGTCCCCACTTCTGTGCTTGGATTAGTCTTTGGGATCTAAATGATGATGGTTTTCAGCTATTAAGAAACCAATCAGTTATTGGCGAATTTACGCAGATCGAAACAACAGAGATATCCAAAGTATCTACTTTTGACAGTCGATTTGTTGTCGCCTTTGTTGAGGCAGATGGGAACCTGAAAATTGTTCCCCATCGAAGCCTTATGGACAGATCGGTTAATTTGAATAAGGGAGTGTTTTGGCTCATGATCATGAGATTAGGAGTGAACAATGGGGCACAACACACGGACCGCCAGCGCTGCAGCTGAGAA
>NZ_LMCG01000031.1:0-24752 GCF_001623065.1 Pseudovibrio sp. Ad46
GGGCCGCAGCACGGCCTCGGCCACAGCTTCAGCATCGTTGTAATCGTTCTTCTGGCCTTTGACGAAAGGCTTGGTGTATTTGGCGGCGATGATACGGGGATCGAACCCCAGTTTGCGCAATGTTCGGCTAACAAAATGCGCACTCATGCACGCTTCCATGCCCACAATACAACGCGGCAACTTCTCGAACGTAGCCACGAGGGACAAACGCCTGATCTTTTTCCGAAAAGCGTAGCTACCATCATCATTGAACCCAACGATGTGTAATGTATCTTTGCCAATGTCGATGCCGACGGAAAGAAGTTCTGTGGTCATGGGACTGCTCCGGTTTCATGAGAACAGGATCACTATAGAGCCTGCCCCTTAGGAGAGCAGGCGGTCCATCCCATTACCGGACCTTCGGACGTTTCCATCAAGGGTTGAGTACAGCTTAGGTAAAGTGTTACGCAATCTCTGAAACAAGATTTCTTTAAAGTGAGTCCTCAATATGAGGCAACAACATCTTTACTTTTAAACTCGATCAGTTGGCGGGGGATTGCCACCTGCCTGCCTCACCCAGCAGCATCCTAGAGTGTCATACCTTGAACTACTCAGAAGTTCCTGAGCTATATTGGTATTTATCGGAATCTGAGGTGCCCCCAAGTGCGTTGTACCCCGGCTTCGATGGTTGTGCCACTGAAGCAAGAAGATTTGAAGAAACCAACGCTGTTAGTTCTTGCAACATTTGTGTCTTGCATAGTGTCAAGTTCGGTTATTGGGCAAAATGCTGCGCAGTATGATTATCTATCTGCGCTAGACTTTGCAACAGAGCGGTTATTTACGTGTCAGAAGCATTGCTACAGAGATATTCCGGAATGAATAATCTTCCGGAGTGGCCTTCAAAAGGGTTTCTGCTGTCTTGTAGATCTGGTCTAACAGATTTGCTTTTGATGGTGTATCGGGGAGATTTCCACGCAACACTGCTTGAGTGAATGCGCGGAAAAAGTTGACATAATTGGTAGCATAGCGATCCAGATCTTTGTCTTGCTTGTAAGCTTCAACAAAGGGGACTGGCACTTCATAGCTTTCTGTTCGATCCAGCGTGTAAAGACCGGCCAGATTATACGCTGAGTTCGTTAAAGGGGATGTCAGCTCTTCCAGACTGCGGAAATAGACTGGCTGATAGTATCTCTCATATACTTGCGAGGAAATATTGCCGAGTTTGACATGCGCTAGAAGAGCGTCGTTGAGAAGGTCGAACAGGCCGTCGCAGGTGCGGAGTTCATTTGTACAGCCGAAGACCTGAACCATAAGCTTGCCGCCTGATACAAGTTCGTTCGCCCGGGCGGTTAAAAAGGCTGCCATGTCATCTTCGGCTTGCTTAGCAAATATCTTGCTCTCAGCCTCTGTGACGTGACCGTTTGCCCGCCTTTTGCTGGGACCATTTGGTAATACGTATCCGGGCAATTTATTAAGCGGGCGTTCGGACAAGTAGCCTATTGAGTTGAAAGTAGTGGCGATATGGACGCTGTCTGGTGGCAGTAACTGATCATACATCGAACCGCCAACGGCTGCTGATGAGACCCGTTGTGAGCCGAATGTTGATTGTCCGTCAGGTCTTAAACCAAGAAATAACTTAGAATAATCATTTGTTGGCAAATCAGAATGGATCGTCAAAAACGGACGGTCTGTCTGCTGCATTGTCTTGCCGATGAGGTGACGCATAACCGAAATAGAATTGCGCCCTTCGGAACACCCGAAGTCTGCAAAGGTAACTGGTCCTGAACCTTTCTCAAAGGGTAGACTTGAGAGAGTATCTTCTAACCAAGGCAGGACGGCTGCGATTTGCTCCCATTGAGGAGCTGAGTTGGCATCATAAAAACCGCCGCCAGCCATGCCGGTCATGCCTGTTGGGCGACGTTGAGTACCTACTGTCTCTTGATCAAGATTTGTCATAATTTTCCCCTGAAAACCAATAATATTGCGTCGGATCTATAAATTCGTTTCTAAATGCATCAATCGTTTTTAACTGGCATATGCTTAGAGCATGTCGCGTTCATAAGCTGATGTATTCACCGAGGGTGAGCGAGAGTACGTTTCTTTTATGTCAGCGGAACGCATGTGAGCTGCGAACAGCGGCAGGCCGGTGAGGGCGAGACCTCCGACCAGATTGCCGATCACAACCGGGATCTCGTTCCAGATCAGATAATCGAGAATGGAGAAGTCTCCACCCAGTATCAGTGCCGTTGGAAACAGGTACATGTTGACCACCGAATGCTCGAAGGTCATTGCAAAGAACAGCATGATCGGCATCCACATTGCGATGACTTTTCCGCTGACTGAGGTGGACACCATTGCGCCAACCACACCAAGGGATACCATCCAGTTGCACAGCACACCGCGGATGAAGATAGTCATCATGCCACCCATGCCGTGTTCTTTGTAGCCTATCGTGCGGTTCTTACCGATGCTCGCGATGACCTCACCAACATGATTGACCGGCGCTGAGAAACCGTAGGTGAAAATGACAGAGGTCAGAAAAGCGACCAGCAGGGCACCTAAAAAGTTGCCGATGAAAGTGATCGTGATCGCCTTTGCCACCCCGCTAAGAGTGACGTGGGGCCGCCTGTCAATCCAGGCCAACGGGGCAAGAACGAATATGCCCGTAACAAGGTCGAACCCCATAAGATACAGCATGCAAAAACCAACGGGAAACAGGACAGCCCCTACGATGGGGAAGCCGGTTTGCACGCCGACGGTGATTGCAAAGACCGCAGCAATTGCCAGAATTGCGCCAGCCATGAAGGCCCGGATCATCAGAATTCTCGGGTTTATGAAGATTTTTTCCTCACCCACGTCAATGATCTTTTCGACAAAGATGCGCGGTTCGTTATAAGACATTCCAAATCTCCATGTTCTATAAACCAACTGCTCCCAAACAATGGTGTGGTCAGCACTCTTCCACCTGCTGGATGTTTGGGTGACACGGACGTTGAGCAGGTTTCATCCGCTTCGTGCCATGCTTTCTTCCGGGGTTTGGGTTTCAACCACCTTTGGTGTTTTGTGCCTGGTGACAATCAATATACCCACCACGATCAGGCTGAGATTGAACATGAAATAAGATCCGAAACCTTCATCGAAGAATATCCATGCCAGCAGTACAGTCGTGGGTGGACCTAAGAAAAAATAGCTCTGTGACCGTGAGACATCGCCGCTGCGTATGAGAATGTAAAAGAGAACCCAGCTTCCCAGAGATATGACAATGCCCAGCCAAAGTAATGATCCAAGCAGAGGGACGGACCAGTTGATGACCATTGGCTCGAAGGCAAGCATTAGTCCAAACACGGGGATGAGCGCACTTAAATGCTGGATCAGTGACCCTGTCATCAGGTTCATGTGCGCTATAAATCGCTTTTGGTAGAGCACACCTGCGACCATGCTGAAAAGACACAGGACTGTAAGCAACACCCCGCTATAGGTGTTATTATCTAAATTGGCTTTTTGATTGACGACGAGCAGGACACCTATTGTCCCGAGCAACAAGCCTAGTATCAGTTTGAAGCTGAATCTTTCGCCCAGAAAAGCGATTGCCCCCACAGAGGCGAGTGCTGGATGCAGTGCCATAATCAAACCGACTGTGCCTACATCCATCCCCCATTCATATGCGATCAGCATACCTGTGAAGCAAAATCCGTGTATGAGAATTCCAGTCACGCAGACATGGAATACTTCTATCGGTTTATTGTGCCACTCAGCCTTGATTAAAAAAATAATGCCTAAGAAAAGCGGAACTGGAGCGGCTAATCGCAGGGTTTGAAACGTAAACGGATCTGTAAATGCGATGCCGATTTTCGATGCCACATACCCCGAACTGTAAAGAATGACGAACAACAGCGGTAAAACCTGATTAGCAATTACCGCCGGGTTCGGTCTCTGGCGTTGAGGCATATATTCGTTTCCAGTTCGCTTTCCGTGATTGAATAAGAGGTTAACCAACTGTTATTTCGCCACAATCTGCCGTTGCCAGATATTCACGGAGGTAGTTTTTGAAATCAGGTGGAATTTCGGCAGTTGCAATTTTGCCATGTTCGCCCGACGCTTTGGCGTGAATGACTGTCAGCTGGCCTCTGGAAACATCTTCTTCGCGGCCATCGCTCAGTTTTTTACAGATGAAAAAATTGAGCACCAGTGACTTTGTGCCAATCCGGCCAACATTTATGGCGATGAGTATCTCATCGCCAAAGGTCATTGGTCGCAGAAAATCGCAGTTCACTGAGAGGATCGGCCATTTTTGATCTTTGGCCGGATCACAGATACTCATTCCGCCTTGCTGGAAAAACCTCGTCTCCGCATATTCTACATATCGAAAGATATTTGAAAAATGCGCGATGCCTGCCATGTCCGTTTCGCAAAACTCTACATTTTTAGAAACAGAAAACAGCTTCGCATTTGATGACACTTCAATGTCTTTAAGCATTATGCAATCCAATCAAGCTGTTTCGCGGATGACGCGCTTTAGTTTTTTCCCTGTGACCCCTTCGTTAGACCCGGGAGAAACCTGTTTGATTTCAGTGATATCCGGAAGGTTATTCTGGTTGGAATATACGAATATTCTCTGCGCGATATCTGCGAAAGGCAGGCCTTCTTTGATTTCTGCTTCAACCTTTAAAGTTCCTTCAAGTTCGCCTTGGACCACTGTACAATCGAAGATCTCAGGAATATTTTTCAAAAAGGCCTCTTCGAGCTGGCAGCTATAGTAGGTTTTGCCGCCCAGCAGCATCGAATCGCTTGTTCTATCAACGTGGTAGTAAAGGTCATTCTCGCCTTTGTAGATTAGGTCTCCAGTAAGCCAGTAGCCGTCAAGAATGGCGTCTGCAGTCGCCTCTTGATTCTCCCAATACCCTGAAGTCACACTCGGTGATTTAACTCCAAGCCTGCCGACTACGTCATAATCGGTGATTTTTTTGTCCTGTTCATCAAAGAGCGCGACTTCGATCCAGGAAAATGGTTTACCCACACAGCGGTTGTAGTTGTTGGTCTTAAGCGTGTGGATGTTTCGAAAGATCCCAAAAGCGAATTCCGAAGAGCCCAAGTTATCAATAAACAGAGCACCATTTACGCGTTTTCCATCCTCATAACGATGACCGTATTGAAGCATTTTTCTGACATGAGGCTCATGACATGCATCCGCAGTACTCATCCATATATTGATGGAGGCGAGGCGGTCTGGATCAATGTCAATCCGACACAAATCAACATAAACACTAGGGAATGCGAACATTATTGACGGCTCAAAAGTCTCAATTGCCGCCGCTATCCCTTCAGGAGATTTATCTGAAGTGACAATCAGATGGTTCATACGCATTATGTTGCTCATCAGCATTGTGATGGCAGCCGCATGTGAGATCGGTGCAGCCGATAACATAGCATTGCCGAGCTTCTTACCAAGCTGCTTCTTGACCCCGTAAATTATCGACTTTTGACTAAAAGAAACCGCCTTGGGAAGACCCGTCGTACCGGAAGTATGACTAATGAGAACAGTATCATCATCCAAGTGATCATAGGTTTCACAGGGAAGCGAGAAAGGTTGTTTTTCCACCTCAATGATATCTGTTGTTGGACATTCGAAATTGGCGTTGTAGGTGAGGATCTCACCCAGCCTTTCCCCTTCAGAAACAAGCAACTCAGGCTTGATCTTTGATAGATACTTACTCGCAATTTCCGGCAAAACTCCGCCATTTAAAAATGCAGGGATAGCTCCGATCTTCGTTAAAGCGAGGTAGTGAAGATAATAGGAAATGCTATCATCTAAATATAATGCGACAATGGATTTCGCCCGTATACCCAAATGCCAGTAGCAAGATGCTATATGGTTTGCTTTCGCTACCAGGTCATTTAAGGAAAATGCCCAAGCTTGTCCCTCAATATCAATGTGAGTGACTGCTGTACGTTCATTATCTACTGCTAACTCGTGGACGCGAAAAAGAAAATTTCCAGCCCCTATCGTCGGGTCATTAGCTATTTCACTTATCAGAGAATCCTTGTCCTCAGCGCTGTCGTCGTTTGTATTTTCCGCCTTGCGCAACATGTGCCGTTTTAATTTGCCCGTTTCGGTTTTGGGCAAACTGTCAACAAAGATAATCGATCTTGGATATTTGTATGGTGATATAGTGTTCTTCACATGCTCTTGTAACGCCTCAACTAAGCTCGGTGCTTTGCTATTCTTATCGGCCAGTACGACATGCGCGCGGACGATACTTCCTCTATCTGGATCTGGTATACCTACAACTGCACATTCTCGAACGGATGGATGTGAAAGCAGTGCTTCTTCAACTTCAGCAGCAGCTATATTGTAGCCAGACGAAATAATCATATCGTCTGCTCTAGAAACGAAGTGTAGTTTTCCATCCCGATCTTTGCGGAAGAAGTCGCCGGTAATGTTCCAACCATCTTTGACATATTCGGCCTGTCGGTCATCATCCATATAGCGACAACCTGTTGGTCCACGGAAACCCAACCAGCCCGGCTTCCCAATCCCGACAGGTTTCATACCATCATCAAATACTTCAACCTCGTACCCCTCAATTGGCCAGAGGCCAGCAGAGCCTGACTGAAAGTCTTCCAGGCGGGTTGAGATGAATGTGTGTAGTGCCTCGGTTGACCCCATCGCATTTATGATTGGAACGCCTATACGATCTTGCCAGTGTTCTAACACTGGTTGCGGTAAGTTCTCACCAGCGGATACAGCGCAACGTAAAGTCTTGAGAAGTTTGCAGTTAACTTCTTCAGAAAGCATAACTTTGTATGCTGTTGGTGCGGAGAAGCAGACAGTTGCATCATACTGGCCGATAAATTCTGCCAGATTGAATGGTGACGTCTGCTCCAACAAAACGGCTGCTGCGCCAAAGCGTAACGGGAACACCGCCAAACCGCCCAAACCGAAAGTGAATGCCAACGGAGGTGTACCTATACAGACATCGCCTGGCACAATTTTTAGGACTTGCCTTGCAAATCCATCAGCAATTGCAAGGATATCGCGATGGCGATGCATGGTGATTTTAGGCTTCCCGGTCGTGCCGGATGTACTAGCTAGCAGTGCAATGTCGTTCTGAGAGGTTTTAGCTGCCTCATACTTAGTCGATTTGAAGATTGCCTTAGCATTTACAGTCGCTTTGTCGTCAATGATTGCCGAAAATTCCGCAATTTTAAGATCAGGGCGTGTGTTTCTATCCAACAGGCTTAGCTCTTCATCTAAACCTTTTTGGCAAAGAACCAAATCTACCTTAGCCCTATCGATCAAGATGCTCAGTTCGCCCGCACGCATGAGCGCAATGGTATTGAAAGCAACTGCACCAACCTTCAAGATTGCCAAAAAACACGCCACCATCATTGGGCAGTTTCTCGACCTAATCATGACCCGGTTCCCAGGCATGACGCCGAAATCTTCACTGAGAACTCTAGCAATCTGATTTGAAAGATCTCTAAGCTGCTGATACGTCAATGTACCATTTGAGCCGATTAAAGCCGGATGTTCGCCGAAACCCCGCTCCACTAAGGCATCAACTAGTTCAACTCCTACGTTTAACTTCTTTTGATATGGGTAAAGATCAATTTTAAATTCTGGCTGTAGTTCAGTTACTGGAAGATTATTGTTGACAAATTCGTCAATATGCCCGGTTTCAAGCAACATTTTCATCAGCCTCCTAAATAATAATATTTATAATATTACTCTTATGTAAAATATATATTTTAGATTTGATAATATCAATTCAATACTATCGATATCGATATAATACTTGTTTTTTTACGATCAAATTTCAAGAACCAAATAAATGAAATGTTTTCATTTTTAAATTCTAATATTCTAATTTAGAAACTCTACGGTAATATGTGGATATAAACCCCGAGGGTGACTGATGAGCCATGCACGAAAAACGACCAATCTAGCGGAAATGAACACCTCAAGTCGGGCTCAACGAATTGTTGTAATTGGTGCAGAAGGACATGTTGGAACGACGATATGTGCTGCGTTACCGGACCATCACGATGTGATTAAAGTTGGACGTAACAGTGGTGACGTAAATGCAGATATCTCAGAGAGATCCTCTATTGATGCCATGTACAAAGAGATCGGAAAAGTAGACGCTGTTGTTCTGGCTGCTGGTGCGGTTCATTTCTGCCCTCTCGAGCAATTTCCTGAAGATAAATTTTTATTTAACCTCACGCACAAGGCAATGGGCCAGATCAACTGCGTACTCGCAGGCCTAAACTATCTCAATGACGGCGGGTCGTTTACCCTATCAAGCGGTATTCTGGATAGAGACCCGATCCGAATGGCAAGCGGTGCAGCTGCTGCCAATGGTGCTATCGGCGGATTTGTGAAGAGTGCGGCGATTGAAATGCCACGTGACACTCGGATTAACGTTGTTAGCACGGGGCTCCAGGACATTTCCGTCGAACGATATGGAAGCGTTTTTCCTGGTCATACTCCAGTCTCATCGGAAAGGGTCGCAAATGCCTATCTTAAGTGCGTTGAGGGAGGCATTAACGGACAACTGGTGACCGTAGACTAAGGTGTTTGTAAGCAATGCTGCATGGGGGGGCAAAGTTTGAAATTTAAACTCGTAAGCTATAATTTATGTCCTTTTGTGCAGCAGGTATTTATAGCCCTGTCGTTGAAAGGCCTCGATTTTGACATCGAATATATCGACCTGTCGAACCCTCCAACATGGTTCACAAAAGTTTCCCCGCTAAAAAAAGTGCCAGTTCTTTTCGCTGGTACAAATCAGGTGCTGTTTGAATCTATAGCAATAATCGAGTTTATTGAGGATTACGCTGAGCAAAAGACATATCCGTCGGACTTGTTTGAACGATCCCGTGACCGTGCGTGGATTCAGTTCATTAACCAGCTGATGTGGAGTCTGTATGATCTTTCCGTAATGGGGAGTGAGGAAGAATACGGTTCAACTGTAGGAACGCTTCATAAAAAGCTCGATGAACTGGAAGCTGCCTCGCACGGTGGGAAGTACCTTTTTGGCGATTCATTCTCGCTCGTAGAAGCCGCAGTAGCGCCATTACTTCTTCGCTTGAGTTATATTGACGAAATAGCCCCCGGTCTTCTTGACGAAGTACGTCATAGCAATATTTGCAGAGTCAACAACCAGTTAATGGCTGACGCAAACGTTCAACGCTCAGCTCACAGTGACCTAAAACAGGTTTATTACAAATTGCTCGGGAAGCGGCAGGCGTACTTGTCCACTTTCCTGCCTGAGAAATTCAAATCAGCTGAAAGCACGCCTTTAAGATATTGATCGGCACCAAATTACAATTTGCCAGGACAACACATTTTCATCTCAAAACCGCAGTTTTTTTCTGAGTCATGCGAGCCATAGAAAATTGGAAAAAGTAATATGACGTCCACTAGAGTATTTGAAAAAACCAAAAGGTCTACAATTAAACGAGCCCCTGAATACGCAGATTACAGCGAGCAAGCAGTCTATGATATATTGGATAGCGGGTATATGTGTACGATTGCGTTTGTACTCGACGGCAAGCCCTTCTTAAATCCCACACTTTACTGGCGCAAAGGTAATTACGTCTATTGGCATGGTCTAGCTGGCAGCAAGATGTTGCTTGAACAGGCCAAAAAAATTGATGTTTGCTTCAATGTAAGTCACCTGGACGGGCTGCTTTTAGGACGCTCAGCTTTTCACCATTCTGTAAATTATCGCTCGGTCACGATCCATGGCAAATCAGAGCTGGTTGAAGACAGTAATGAGAAGATGGATGTCGCATTTGAATTCGTCGAAACATTATTTCCTGGTCGCCGCTCAGAGTTGCGTGAACATAAAGAAGAAGAAATCCAAAAGGTTAAGTTCATGCGTTTGCCAATTGAGGAAGTATCCGTAAAGCATCGCTACGACAACTCTGTCATGGATATTTTGAGAAGGCAGCAGAGCAACGCACTTAAGGAGTATGGTCCTGAAGGTGTAAACCCCCACTGTTGGACAGGAACAATTCCAATTCGCACAATACTTGAAACACCGATTCCAGATACCGCTACTGATCCAAACATTCATTCGCCTGATTATTTGTCTCAATCTAAATTCAAACGCGAGTTCTGAGGCAAGTTGAAGTCTAGATCACTACCAAGGAGGGAATGAGGTGAAAATAGTTGTTATTGGTGCAAGTGGAGATATTGGTCGAACGGTTTGTAAAGAGCTCAGCAAGAGACACGAAGTTATTAGAGTTTGCCGCAGTTCTGGTGACTATCAGACTGATATGACTGACATGACATCTCTTGAAAAGCTATTTAATGCGATTGGAGAAGTGGACGCTATCGTAGTGACAGCAGGCTCTGTTAAATTTGCAAAATTGCAGGAAATTTCTCAAGCTGAATTTATGTATGCACTCTCCGATAAAGTCATGGGCCAAGTGAACGTTGTTCTCGCAGGTATGAGTTATGTCAGAGATGGTGGATCCTTCACCCTAACAAACGGGCTATTGGATCAACATCCTGTTCCAAATGGTGTTGGCGCTGCGACAGCAAATGCTGCACTCTCTGGTTTTGCAACAGCTGCAGCGATTGAAATGCCTCGCAACATTAGACTGAACGTCGTGAGTCCAGGCCTCATGGACATTTCCTATGAGCGCTATGGAAAAACCCTCAAGGGGCACGAACCAGTTTCTTCAAAAATTGTCGCCGCAGCTTATGCGAAAAGTGTTGAGGGATCCGCTTCTGGGCAACGTATTATAGGAGAATAAAATCAAGGAAAGAGATCTCTACTTGCCTCACATTCTTACTTGCAAACCCAATTCTAAAATGTCCTTTTGGAGGCCTTACAACGATGCGGTGTTTATTTGTCCAGATAAAATGCAAACCAGGATCGTGGCGTAGTATCGCAAATGAGATTGCCATCAAAGAACTACATTCCGAGATTTATTCGATCAACGGTGAATATGACATCATGACAAAAACATATTTGGAAGATTTCAACGAAGCACCAAACCTTGTTTCCAAAATGGTGAGCGATATCGAAGGCATTGAAAAGACTTCAACTATGTTCGCATTCGATCCATTCTGAGCGTTAGTTTTATCGCCAGTTGGCAGTCCAGATATAGAGATGATCAACACTGGAGAAATGGAATTGGGATTAAATTATTTTGAGATAAACGCAGATGCCGTAAATTCACTCCTCTCCATCAAAAAGCAGGTCCCTGCAATTGAGGAAACCCTGAAAACTTTGGTGGAGTTGCGTGTTTCACAAATCAATGGCTGCGCATACTGTGTAGATTTGCATTCAAACGAAGCTAGAAAAGCTCATGTTCATCAACAGAAACTGGATTGCTTACCGGTGTGGAAGGAGAGCAACCTTTTCTCACAAAGAGAGTGCGCTGCCCTCAGTTGGGCAGAAAGCGTCACGAGAATCTCTGAGGAACGTGAATCTGAGGGCAATTTGAACCTTCTATTGGAGACCTTCACGGAAAAAGAAGCCGTAGATTTGACATTCATCGTATGCGCAATGAATGGTTTGAACCGCCTTGCTATAAGTTTTGGCGACAAACCCAAAAGTTCAGTTTCTAAATAGATTTCTCATAGGAGCATGATCGTGCTGTCGGTGTCTCGTAAATCAAATTTCAGTTTGCCCAACGTATTGAACTCGGGCGCTATGTCGCCTTAGAACGCAGGATATGCGAGGGACATTCTACTTAAGATATGTAACGTCAACATTTGCCCATCACTTCTGAATTGCAAACTTGCGGGATCTGAGCATTGCCGCGATTACGTGTGTAAAGCATCCGGCTCTGTTGCAAACGTGTCTTAGAGCGCAATTTGTGTGACTTCAGGGCTATCTTATTAGATTTTATCGCTCTGAAGATGGTTTTCGAGCATGGTCATAGCTTCAGATAGAGCACTTGGGCCAATTCCGAAGGCCCGCTCAACGAGGCGGGCTTCACCCAGAACATCCTTCGAGAAGTTGAAGGCACCAGCCTGACCTTTGCGCAGTGCCCGCATTACTTCAAAGCCTTTGATCGTCGCATAGGCGGCTTCATGGTTTTGAACCCGCGTACAGGTTTGATGAGCTGTTTCAGCTGCCGTGATCAGCTTCGATGATATTGTTCAGATACTCCACTTGGCGATGTTCAGTGTCCGCGGGGCATTTTCCTTCTGCTTTCAACTCGGATATAGCAAGGCCATATGTTGGGGTAATCCCCCCGTTATTTGATCAAGTTAAAAGTAGAGATATTGTTGCCTCATATTGAGGACTGATTTTATGAAGAAATCTCGTTTCAGCGACAGGCAGATCATTGCAATCTTGAAGCAGGGCGACAGCGGCATTCCGGTTGCTCAGCTGTGCCGGGAACACGGTTTGAGCGCGGTGAGTTACTATAAATGGTGCGCCAATGATCTCAACGATGAAGTCTACCGAAGAAGAGCCACGCAGTATCTGTGAAGCTGCGCAGCAAGTGGTCTCCAGAACAGATTGCCGGCTGGCTCAAACGTAGCTTTCCAGGAGACGTAAACAAGCAGGTGTCCCACGAGACGATATATCGAAGCCTTTACATACAGGCCCGCGGCGTATTGAAGAAAGAACTGCTGGACCATCTGCGTGCTAAACGCACGATACGCCGGTCCAGACACGCAAGCCTCAAACGAAATAGTCTAGGCCAAATTAAGGATGCCGTTTCGATCAGCAAAAGGCCCGCTTGCGTCGAAGACCGTGCAATACCGGGGCATTGGGAAGGTGATCTGATCGGAGGATCCAAGAATAGCTATATCGCCACTCTTGTTGAGCGGCAAACACGCTATGTCATGTTGATTAAGGTTGCCAACAAAGACACGAGCAGTGTTATCTCCGGGTTGATCAAACACACCCACAAATTACCGAAAGAGCTTTACAAATCATTGACTTGGGATCGAGGCAAGGAGATGGCAGATCATCTAAGCCTGACATTAGTAACGGATGTTGCTGTATACTTCTGCGACCCACATTCACCGTGGCAACGCGGATCAAACGAAAACACGAACCGCTTGCTGCGGCAGTATTTGCCCCGAGGCACTGAGTTATCTGTACACACGCAGCCTGAACTTGATGCAATCGCAAGACAACTCAACCAACGACCCCGCAAGACCTTGCAATATCAAACCCCAGCTGAGAAGTTCTCACAGTGTGTTGCATCCACCAGTTGAATCCACCTCACTCAGCAACCAGATGACCAAAATCGACCTATGGTTGAAGGCCACACGCTGGCTGGAAACACCTAGATTTGGTCGAATGGCCGCTATTGGTCAGACAGTGACATATCGAGAGTAGTGTAGAAAAGATGATCGAAGCCTCTGCACAGACTGCTCGATTGTGAACTAGAAACGTCAAGTTCATTACTCAAGCAGATAGAACTATATCACGCCTGCATTTCCAATGGCGATCAGACTAAACCGCCATTGGCGCGCACGGTTTGCCCGTTGATCCACGCACCGTCGGAGCATACGAGGAACGCCACAACGGCGGCTATATCTTTCGGTTCGCCGAGACGCTCCAGCGGTGTCATCTGTGACATACGATTGATGACCTCCTGAGGCTTCCCATCTAGGAAAAGCTGGGTTGCGGTCGGACCGGGGGCCACGGCGTTGACGGTGATAGATCGCCCGCGCAGTTCTTTAGCCATGATGGCCGTCATCGTCTCAACTGCGGCCTTGATCGCAGCATAGACGCCGTAAGTTTCGAGTTTCAATCCGACAACACTGGTTGAGAAGTTCACAATGGCACCACCATTTCGGAGACGTTTGGCTGCCTGACGTAGGGGGTTGAACGTGCCCTTGAAGTTGATCGCGACCTGACTATCGAAAAGAGCGTCATCACTTTCTGCAATGGTGGCTAGCTTCATAATGCCTGCATTGTTGACGAGGACGTCCACACCGCCGAAGGTTTTCTCGGCCATCTCGAACATTCGCTTTACTGCTGCCGCATCGGATACATCCGCTTGGACCGCAATAGCATTATTGCCTGTCGCCTTGATCTTTTCGACAACTTGACGCGCAGCATTTTCATTGTCTGCATAGTTTATAACTACATTGAACCCGCCTGCCGCGAGGTGTTCTGCAATCGTAGCGCCGATCCCGCGTGAAGATCCAGTTATGATTGCAGTTCTGTTTTCAGTAGTGCTCATGTCTTTTTCCTTTCCTGGATCAACCAATGCTGGTTGTGATTATGAAATAGGCTTTCTCGTTATGTGGATAATCGCGTACAAATTGTCATCACTATTCTGCTAAGTCGGATAATAAATGGATCGCATTAATGCTATGAACGTCTTCACACGGATCGTGGAAGTTCGAAATTTTACCAAAGTCGCAGCCGATCTTGGCTTGCCTCGATCAACGGTCACGGATGCAGTCAAGGGACTTGAGGCCAGATTAGGTGTCAGCCTGTTACATCGTACTACCCGCGTTGTGCGTCCAACGTTGGATGGTGAAGCTTATTATCGGCGTTGCCTATCTATCCTGTCGGAAATTGAAGACGCCGAAGATGCCTTTGCTGGGACAAAGCCCAAGGGGATGCTACGCGTTGACGTGCACGGGGTCCTCGCACGGCATTTTTTGTTGCCGACATTGCCTGATTTCCTGGAACGCTATCCCGACATTCAGATCCATATCGGTGAAGGCGACCGGCTGGTCGATTTGGTGCGTGAAGGTGTGGATTGCGCTCTGCGGGTCGGTAATCCAATTGATAGTGATATGATCGGACGCAAGCTTGCTGATCTGGACGAGGTGACCTGCGCGTCACCGGATTATCTTGAGCGGTTCGGCACACCCTCAACGATTGACGCACTTGAAGGGCACCAGATGGTCGGTTTTTGGTCCACCGCGACAGGGGCAATATTGCCGCTTGAGTTTGTCCAAAATGGCAAGGTTCAGATCTTTAAGCTTCCTACACCAGTGACGGTCAGCGGAGCAGAAGCCTATGCACAGTGTGCATGTCTCGGCCTTGGTATTATTCAAAAGCCGCGCTACTCTGCGGCTGAAGACCTCAAAGCAGGGCGACTGGTTGAATTACTCAAAGATACACCGCCAACGTCGTCTCGGGTATCGATTTTCTATCCGCGCGACCGATACTTATCGCCAAGGGTGAGAGTGTTTGTAGATTGGGCGGTGAAAGTTTTTATGAAAACTTCCCCAATCTGACCAAAACATCTGCCCCTTGGAGGTTTGCTTTAGCTCGACACAACTATTTACATCCACTTACAATGTAGAGCTGCCTTCTGCTGCAAGAGATATGAGATCGACCTGAAGTTGAAGTCTCGCCTTGGCCAATCATGCCTAGAATTAGGTTGAATGACCGCTTCTCTAATCGGGCGCTGAGGTCAAGCTCTTTTTCCTTTTCATTCGGATCTAATCCATCTCCGGGTCACGCTTCTCTTCGCAGTCTGGGTCGCTCTTTACAGTGAGCGGCTGCATGCATGTGCCGGAATGGTTGTAGAGAGCCACGCTAATGGACGCGCTTTCATGGCGCAGCAGACATTTTCGGCTTCATCTACAAACCTCGTCCAGAGAGGACGACCCTGCCGTGATATTGAGGTCAGGCTATATTATGCAGCAACCTCCAAGCCATCACGACAGAACGATGTATCATTGACCCACATGCGATGCATGACAACCGCGAGCTTTCTGGCCACGGCCACAACAGCACGGCGGCGCCCTTTGGTCCGCATCAGGCGCATCCCCCAAGCTCTTGATGCTGGATCCGCCAGTACAGCGGGTTAGCATTGCATTAGCAGCCGTATAAAGGGCAGAGCGGACCTCCATGTCTCCTGCTTTAGAGATCCGGCCAGGATTATCAGTTTCTCCGGACTGAAAACGCCTCGGCGTTAAGCCGAAGTGGGCAGCAACCGTTCGCGAATTCCTGAACCGCGCCGGGTCATCCACGGCGGCGACAAATGAGAGCGCTGTTATTGGGCCAACGCCGGGGATTTCCATCAGTAGCAAGCAAACTGAGTTAGTGCTTGCAGCGTGTTTAACGCGCTTATCTAGTTCCTGATACGTTTGCAGTAAAGCAAGCCGCGCATCCAGCTGCGGAACCAGTGCCAAGCTCAAATCTGGGTGGACTTCGATAAACGGTCGCACTGTTGCATCAAAGCGTGTGTGTTTAATCCGTTCCGGCAGACGCAGGCCGTAAACCTTCAAGAGCCCGCGTACCTCGTTTGTCAAGTCTATGCATTTACGCAAGCATGCCTTGCGACTGCTCAGGAGCGTACGCATTGCATGCGAGCGACGGCTTTTCATATGCACTGGGCTATACCAGCCGGAGCGCAGGACCTGCGCTATGCCGCGTGCATCATTCTTATCGGTCTTGTTACGCATAGCAGACAGAGCCGCATTCACTTGCCTTGCCTCCATACAGACAACGTCAAACCGTGTTGTTCTTTCAAACCGTAAAACAGAGGCTGGCTCATTGTTCCTGCTTCAAAGCCAATGCGGGTGATAAGCAACGACGTCTGAGCTAAGGTACTGGCGATAAAATCAACTTCGCAGGCAACCAAGCGTTCAAATATAATCTTGCCTTCGCCGTCAATCACACAGATCGAAACAGACCGTAAAGAAACATCTAAACCAGCATAGTATTCCATGGTGCTCTCCCATCCTCGCAGCAATATGCTGCGATCTTAACAGGAGCTGTCCTCTCATGAAGGACGAGCCCGATTACGCATGCTAATGGTTATGCTGCAACGTGCTAGGAATAACTAGAAGTTCTCAGAGTGAGTTGCCGCGACCTGTTGAATCCACCGCCAACTGCGGACATTCAAGAGGTTCTCCCTAGAGTTGAAGAAACATCCCGGCGTTCAGACAAACGAGCTTTGTCAAGAACCCCGCCTCACACCAGTTAAGGCGTGAGAACTGTGCGATTAGCTCATTACCGCGGTCATTTGCCTGAGGGTACGCATCTGCAGGTGCAAAATGACAATAATGTCCCCATTGGGGTCGTTTCAGGTAGGGGCAGAATAGTATGCTAAGTCGAGTGTCTCATCGTTTCAGCCAACCATATTCTCCTGTCAGCAAGATATGAGCCCATCCCAGCGGAGAAATGTGTGCCAGAAGCTCAGGTGGGCAATCCAGGCTATCCATTTTGGACCAACGACGTGATCGGGCAATTCTCTCTGGTGGGAATCCCTCACGCGCGTGTTAGTATCTAGGTCTCCTTAACTCACTTATATCTCTAGGACTTTTCTTCCAACGCTTCTCGCGATTGTTTACGCATCTTTTGCTGAGCTAAATTACGTATAAAGACGTATTTTCAAATTCATTGGTATAGTAGTATAGCAATGATGGGTTGCAGGGAGCAGCCAATCAAAATTAGGGAGGACGTCTTGTTTAAGAAGTCTACAATTTGTCTGGGCGTAGCGTTGTCTGTGGGACTAGCATTCGGCGCGTCAGCTAAAACCATCATTAAACTTGGGCACGGAACCAACGAACAGTTCCACATGCACAGAGCGATCGAGCATTTCAAAGAGCTGATCGAAACAGGTTCCAAAAACGAACTTGAAGTGCAGATTTTCCCGAATTCTCAACTTGGTCCGGATCGTGAAATGATCGAGAGCGTTCAGACCGGCATTCTGCAAATGGCAGTCTCTCCTTCGGCAATCTTCGCGGGTTGGGATCCTGCGTTTGCTGTGATTGAGCTTCCTTATATGTACGCAAGTAAGCAAATTGCTCTGGATGTCATGAACGGTCCAGCAGGCAAGGATATGCTTAACCGCCTTGATAATCAGGGACTCGTTGGTCTGGGTTACCTCGAGTTGGGTATGCGCAACATTACAAACAATGTGCGCCCGATTGAAAAACCTGAAGACCTGAAGGGCGTTAAGCTGCGCACCATGCAGGTGCCTGCACACGTTGATACCTTCACCGCTCTTGGTGCAAACCCGACTCCAATGAATTTTGGTGAAGTGTACTCAGCGCTGCAACAGGGTGTGATTGATGGTCAGGAAAACCCGATCGCAATCATCGACTCCCAGCGCTTCTATGAGGTGCAAAGCAACCTGTCTCTGACCGGCCACGTCTTTACAGTGTATCTGCCAGTTGTCAGTAAGCCTTTCTTTGATGGGCTGCCGGCAGATCAGCAGCAGCTTATTCGTGATGCTATGGCAAAGACTGCTGACTACCAGCAGGGGCTAGTGAACGCAGAAGAGTCCGAACAGCTAAAGCGCATTGAAGCTTCTGGCGTTAAAGTGATGAACCTTTCCCCAGAACAACGTGCGACCTTCAGCGAAATGACCGAGGGTGTGCGTGCTCAGTACAGAGACACCATTGGTCCTGATGCATACGACGCATGGGTTGAAGCCGTTGCAAAGGCAACAGCTGAGTAAAACTCTGGTTGGAGTGCTTGTCTGAGCACTCCTCCGTCTTCCCCAAAAAATAAGTCCTCGCAGGAGGAGAAAATGTCTTACCTCAAATGGCTTAACGCCAATTTGGAACGGGTTCTTATTGCCTCGCTTCTGGCTGGAATGGTATTGCTGATCTCCGCAAATGTGTTCATGCGCTACGTCATGAATGCCTCGCTCTCATGGGGCGAAGAGTTGACCTTGTGGATCTTCGTCTGGTTCATCTGGCTTTCGGTCAGCTATGCGTTTCACCGCAGAGACCATGTGCGCATCACAATCTTCAAAACCGCTCTCAGCGAGCGCAAGCAACTTTGGCTGGAACTGGCCGTAGATCTTGCTGTTCTTGCGTTCCTTTGCGTCCTTTCCGTTGAGTGCATCAAGTTGATCATGGCGCCTTTTGTGGCTCATCAAAAGTCTGTCGTTCTCGGCTTCCCAATCCCCATTCTGTATGCCTCCGCCCCTGTTGGAGCTGTGCTGTCTTCCTTCCGCATTACTCAGAACATCCTCAAAACCGTTCGCCAACTGGTTGCACCTCATAAAACCGGAGATCTGTCATGATTGCAGGTATCCTCTTTATCAGCCTGGTAATACTGCTGTTCTTCAGCATTCCTATCGGGATTTGCCTTGGCCTTTCCTCCATGATCGTCATGGTGTTTGTCGATGGCACTCCCCCCCTTGTGCTCCTCTCCCGCTCTGTGGTCACGGGCGCTGATTCATTCCCCCTGATTGCGGTGCCACTGTTCATTCTGGCGGGTGACTTGATGCAGCATGGCGGCATGTCACGCCGCTTGGTGTCTTTCTCCAACGCCTTGATTGGGCATATCCGTGCCGGTCTTGCTTATGTGAATGTGCTGGCGTGCGTGTTCTTTGCTGCAATCTCTGGCTCTGCTCCGGCAACTGTTGCGGCGATCGGTTCCAACCTCATCCCAGAGATGGAAAAAGTCGGCTACAAACGCCCGTTCTCAGGCGCTTTGACAGCCTCTGCCGGTATGATTGGCGTGCTTATTCCTCCGAGCATTCCCTTCATCATCTACGGTGTGACTGCTGAAGTCTCCATCGGCAAACTGTTCCTGGCTGGGATCATTCCTGGTGTTCTGTTTGCGCTCGTCTTCATGAGTACAGCACGTTACCTGCTGCGCAATGACGAGAAGATCGCCCAGTCCACCACGAAGTTTGAACCAGCCAACATCTGGGTCAGCTTTAAAGAAGCCATCTGGTCTTTGCTGGTTCCCGGCATCATTCTTGGTGGCATCTACAGTGGTGTGTTCACCCCGACAGAAGCTGGCGCGGTTGCGGTTGTTTATGCAACGTTTATTGGCCTGTTCCTTTACAAGGATATTGCCTTCAGGGACCTGTTCAACATACTTGCAGAAAGCGCAAAAACCAGTGGCACAATCCTGATCCTTGTTATCATGGCAACCGCCTTTGGTCGCCTGATCACCATCGCTCAGCTGCCTGCCGATCTGGCCCGCTCTCTAACCAGTTTCTCAGACAACCCGATTGTCATCCTGCTGCTGATCAACATCGTACTGCTGATCGTCGGCATGTTCATGGAAACTATTTCCTCGATCATCATCATGACCCCGATCCTGCTGCCGGTTGTGACAGCACTTGGTGTCGATCCGATCGTGTTTGGTGTGATCCTGACAGTTAATCTCGCGATCGGGTTCTGTACCCCTCCTCTTGGCGTCAACCTCTTTGTTGCCAGTGGTATTTCGGGCGTCTCTATCGAGAACCTCAGTAAAGCAATCCTGCCATTCTTTATCGGAATGCTGGTGCTGCTGCTGCTGGTCACTTATGTGCCCGCAATCTCTCTCACTCTTCCGTCGCTTTGGTAAATCAAGGAGTTATAACAATGTCCGAAGCACCCAAAGTCATTATCTCTGACTATGATTACGGTGACTACGAGGTCGAACGCAAGATCCTTGAAGCAGCTGGCGCCCGTGTGGTGGCTTTGCAGGCAAAGTGCGAAGAAGATCTTTTTGAAGAAGCCCGCGACTGCGCGGCAATCATGAACCAGTACGCAAAAGTTGGCGCACGCACCATCGAAAAGATGGAGCAGTGTAAGGTGATTGCCCGCTATGGTGTTGGTGTCGATATTGTTGATGTTGATGCGGCGACCGACAAGGGCATCCTCGTCACCAACGTGCAGGATTACTGCACTGAAGAAGTAGCGGACCATGCAATTTCGCTGTGGCTGACCCTTGTGCGCAAGTTGCAGGATTACAACAAGGCCACCCACTTTGGCATCTGGCGCTGGCAGTCAGGTCAGCCGGTTCATCGCCTGAGAGACCGCACCTTTGGTCTGGTATCTTTCGGCAAGATTGGTCAGGCCATCGCGCAGCGAGCAAAAGCCTTCGGCGTGGAGCTGATTGTCTATGATCCGTTCGTGGATGAGAAGATCGTGAAAGAACACGGCGGTCGTCTCGTCAACAAAGACGAGCTGCTGGCACAATCTGACTACATCTGCATGCAGGTGCCAATGACACAGCAAACCCGTCACTTCCTGTCGGATGCTGAGTTTGCTGCCATGAAACCGGGGGCCATCGTCATCAACACAGGCCGCGGTCCAACCATCGATAACAAGGCGCTTTACAAAGCTTTGACCGAAGGAACGTTGGCCGGTGCTGGTTTGGATGATCCTGAAGAGGAGCCAGCCAAACGCGCGTCCTGGGACCCTGCCGACAATCCTCTGTTCACGCTGCCAAATGTGATCGTGACCCCACACGCAGCTTACTACTCAGAGGAATCCATTCGTCAGGCCCGCGAAACCGCCGCCCGTCAGGTCGCCTTGGTGCTGACCGGCAAGCCTGCCGAATACACCGTCAATCTCGAACGCCTTCAGGCCAAATAAAATCATAAGGAAGCTGTCATGCTAAAAGTATTCAATGAGTTCGAACGTCGCCCAGACCTGCTTGAAAAATTCGACGAAGTTCTGAAATGCTACTCCGCAACCGCTGTCTTTGCAGATGTGCAGTACCGTACCGGCGTTATGGACAGCGGCATCAAACCTCCGTTCCGCGCAAAGGTCTGTGGTCAGGCGATCACCGTTCAGCTCTCAAAAGGGGATCTGGTTGATCCTTTGAAGGCACTTGAAATGGGTCAGCCGGGCGATGTGATCGTTGTGGATGCAGGCGGTGATGTCAACACCTCCGTATGCGGTGGTCTCATGGGCGGTCTGGCTCAAAACCGCGGCATTCGCGGCATGATCGTGGATGGTGCTGGCCGTGATACGGACGAGCTGGAAGACATCAACTGGCCAATCTGGACCCGTGCGATCACGCCTCGCGGCACACACACCATGTTCTCTGGCCGCAAGGAAGAGCTTTCCATCAACGTGCCAATCCAATGCGGCGATGTTGTTGTAAAGCCGGGTGACTTCATCGTTGCTGATCTTATGGGCGTCACCGTTGTGCCGCTGGAAAAAGCCGAGGAAGTTGTGAAACTGGCGAAAGAACAGGCGGACCGCGAAGAAGAAACCCGCAAATGGGTGGCTAAAGGAAAGACTGTAGAAGATCTTCTTGCCGAGTTTGGCCGGATCTAATCTGCTTTTGGTCGGGAGTGCTGATTTTCTTTGCAATCCCGGCCATCTACGCCAATTCGTGAAAGAAAACCAAAGAACAGTCCTTGATGACTGTATGTCACCGTCTTATACCCTAGCTTGCGTTTCGTGCCTTTTGCATGAGGACCCACTAACCGATCTCTCTAAGTGAAGTATACACCTAATGGAAGAAACTCTTCGTCCAGTCTCCCTGTCTGATTTGGCAACCGCAAAACTGCGTGAGGCCATCATGAAGGGCGTATTCAAACTTGGAGAAGCACTCTCTGAGCAAAAGCTCGCCGAGTATCTGAATATCAGTAAGACCCCGATCCGTCATGCCCTTGCACAAATGCGTGTTGAAGGGCTGGTGGAAGTGTTCCCGCAGCATGGCACCTTTGTGTTCACGCTCAGTGGACTGGATAATGTTGAACTGACAGAGCATCGTGTCATTCTGGAGCGCGCCGCCCTTCAGTTGGCATATGAGCGCAACAAAGTTGAGCTCGTGAAACGGTTGAGTGCAATTCGTGAAGAAATGGTTCCTGCAAAAGAGAAGGATGACATCAGCCGTTACCTGCAATTAGATATCGAGTTCCACCGGGTCATGTTTGACCTTTGCAAGAACCGCTATCTGATCAAAGGCTACAGCCTGATTGAAGCCAAAATAGCTGCGATCCGTACGCATCTGGGGAAGGACGTCATTCAAACAGATAAGTCGTTTGAAGAGCATGGAGCAATGGTAGAGGCACTGGCCCGCGATGATATTGCAGCAGCACTAGACACACTTGGGTTCCACATCGGCCGCTACATACGAACCTTCGACAAGGGCGTATCTGACATCTCCAGCCTTTAGGGCTTATCTCCAGAGGTTTGCTTGCAAGAACAGCAGGCCTCAACTGCCAGGACAATGACTGGTCTTGGCATGTGGAGACACTAATGACGAACGAAAAGGTCGCGGTTCTGATTGCCGTAGACTGGGGCACCAGCTCTTTCAGAGCACGCACGGTCACATCAGATGCACAAGTCATCGACACGATAGCCACATCAGAAGGTATTCTGGCGGCAAAAGATCGCTTCGAACAGGTCCTGAAGACCAATATCACCAAACTTGAAGGATACCGGAGTGATTTGCCGATTATCCTTTCTGGTATGATTGGATCACGCAACGGTTGGCTGGAGGTGCCTTATGCAACCATGCCAACAAGGCCGAGTGCTCTTTCTCAAGATATGGTCTCGATGATGGTTGAGGGCTTGGGTGAGATCTGGTTCATACCAGGCATTATGGCAGTGGGTGAAAATGCCGATGTGATGCGCGGTGAAGAAACCGAGATCTTTGGTGCCATAGAGATGCTTGCGCTGAGCAATGCGGCCATGGTTATTCCGGGCACGCATTCCAAGCATGTCTCAGTTCAGGATGGTGCCATCACTGCTTACAAAACCTACCTGACAGGCGATATGTTCCATGCTTTGACCTCAGCATCGATCCTCGGTGCATTTGGAAAGACAGCAGCACTGTGCGACTGGTTTGAAGAGGGGGTGCGCTTTGGTGCGCGTGAAGGGAAAGCAGGTGCGCTGCTCAACCGTGTGTTCACCGCAAGGTCCCGCGTGCTGGTGGACAAGCTGCCTGAAGAAAAAGCCGCGTCTTATCTGAGCGGTATGCTGATTGGCGCCGAGATTGGAGAACTCCTGCCCTCACAAGAACCAATCTGGATTCTCGGAAATGGCGCACTGCCTGATATGTACAAATGTGCCTTTGAAATCCTTGAGGGCGTGTCACGTGTGGTGCCGCCCGGCGGCGTTGTTTACGGCGCTGTAGAACTCGCTCAATCCCGAAAACTGATTTGATATCGAAGGAAGCACTGATGTCAAAATTTGAAGATATCTTTTCTGAAGCCCCTGTGGTCGCAATTCTGCGTGGATTGAAACCAGAGGAAGCCATTGATGTTGCATCCGCTTTGATTGAAGGCGGCATCAAAATTATGGAAGTACCGCTCAACTCTCCTGACCCTTTCAACAGTATTGAGCGCATTGCAAAACAGCTGGGTGATGTTGTTTGTGTTGGTGCTGGAACGGTGCTTAAACCCGCTCAGGTGAACCAGCTGAAAGACTGTGGCGGCGAGTTTGTCGTTGCGCCGAACTTCTCTCTTGAAGTAGGTGCTGCTGCGCAAAAGTACGGTTTAAGCTGGCTACCCGGCATCTACACGCCAACAGAAGCCTTCGCAGCACTGGATGCTGGCGCAGACGGACTGAAACTCTTCCCTGCCGAGCTATGTCCACCGGCAATCATCCAGGCGTTTCGTGCTGTTATCCCAAAAGAGATCAAGTTACTCCCCGTTGGCGGCGTAGATGTAAGCAACATCGCAGACTATATGAAAGCGGGAGCCAGCGGTGCCGGCATCGGCTCATCCCTGTTCCGTCCAGGAACAAGACTAGATGCCATTACCGCCCATGCGAAAGCATTGATGGCGAACGTCAAACTCACGTAAATCTTAAACCATCGTAGGTGCCACATTGATGAGCACCTACGATGGTTTATGTGGGTGAGTAATTTTCTTTCATATTGACAATTGCTCCAAATAACAGACATCAGCAGAAAAGAGACACTTGTCAAAAAAGTTACATACTGGCTGCAGCAAATATGCTCCTCGCCTTAGTTTTGAATATTAAAGTTCACATCGAAAAGCTTAATTGCGCACAGGCATTCGCAGGGGTAGAATGTTGTTGCGGGCCAAAAGCATGCGTAATCGGGCTCGTCCTTCACGAGAGGTCAGCTCCTGTTAAGATCGCAGCATATTGCTGCGAGGATGGGAGAGCACCATGGAATACTATGCTGGTTTGGATGTTTCTTTACGGTCTGTTC
>NZ_LMCG01000032.1:0-15505 GCF_001623065.1 Pseudovibrio sp. Ad46
GAGGCTGTCCATAGTCTCCCGCAGCCCTAAGGGCGAGGAAGATTGTGGTCAGGCGAGCGACGATCTAGGTCACGTGAGGGCAAAGCCCTTAAAGCTGTCCCTCAGGTCAAAACGACAGAAAAGAATGATCAGAACTTCGGCTTGTTGGAAGCTGGCATGTGGTGGGTGCGGCCATCGCTTGCCAGCTTCCAGCCCATCAACAAACATGAGTGAGCTGGATTGTAAGTTCGAAGTGGGATCTGCTGATCCCGCGAAGGGCTTGCAAGCCAGGGCGCGCCGCTTTCATACTTTCCCAGATGAAGACTTTGGAGAGAGTGTGCGTCGTGGGATCGGTAGATCCCGCAAAGCACCGGCCTGCGCACGGCTTAATTCCAAATGAGGCAATAAAGCAGATGAAAGCCTCCCCGCTTCAGGAGGCATTCAGGAAGGCGATGAGCTGCTCCATCTTCTCCAAAGACAGATGTTGAATCTCCAGATCACAATAAGCGCTGTCAGGCCGGATCTCGAAAGCACCGCGAGCACCGCAATCAAAGCTTTGAATAGCCTTGCGCAAACTGTACCTGCCGTGAATATTCACATGCGCTTCTGATGGAGCTGCCCGCTTGACCACTTCTGCAATCCTGCATTTCTTATCGTGATGATCAGCAATCGCCGCCAGTGCCTTAAAGGCCAGCGGGAACGCTGGCTCTGTGATGTGACGGTTGATCTCCTTCATGACTTGCTCAGGATGGGATGTAAACCGGTCAGGCGCAAACGTTCGCCGTAAGGCTGGCTGCTCTCCCCACGCAGCATATTCTTTCAGATTGCGCCAATAGTGACTGTCTCCCAAATCATGCCGCAGGCTGGCATTGGCCCGAATGCGGCCGCGCTCTTTCATAAAGCTGATGACCAAGGCTCCCATAGGAGCCTCAACCGTGACAAGGTGGCCTTGGGAGAGGATTGTCCCCTCCCCCTCAAACAACATTCTGGCGACCGGTAAAACCGTTTCTTCCAGTGTCATGCCGCTGCTCCAAGTGCATAGTTACGGCGGGGAGGACGAGACGGGCGCGTGCTGCCATGTGCGTCTCTGATATCATCCATTGAATAGGTGCCACGGCTGCGAGACTTCCATCCGGACGGGCGATAATTCCACTTCTGTTTTTTCTTGGCGTATTTGAAGCCTACCTGTTTCAAGGTCTCTTTATGTTCTCGGGTATTTCCACCAACCCACACCCATGCACCGCAGATTTCAATTTCCAGCCCATCCAGATCAATAATGGCGTTGATGGCCGCGTTGAGTTCTTCGCCGTAATTACAATCGCTGTCTTCTTGGGTCTGTGTGCTGGTCGCATCGCGCAGCACATCAAAGGCAGCATTAACAAGCTTCATCATCTCAACCCCAGCCGGATTCAGGTCTGGATGGTATTTCTTGGCAGCACCCTTGTAAGTGGATTTGATTTCGTCTTGTGATGCACCTGAAGAAAGTCCGAGGATGGAAAGGGCGTCTGAGATTTTCATGGTGTTTGCTCCGTCTCTGGAAGGTCCGTTTCTACTTTCCTTGCCAATAAAACGGGTGAGCGGGAGCTGGTGAGGAGGGAGGCTGTCCATGATCTCCCGGAGCCTGAAAGGCGAGGAAGATTGTGGTCAGGTGAGTGACGATCTAGTTCGCGTGAGGGCGCAAGCCCTGCTGCGGTGCCTTCAGATCAAAACGGAAGAAAGGATGGGAGGAATTAGCTGATTGCGCTCAAAACGTCAGGGAAGAGTACCCAGCGACACTCATTGCTCTATGAGCGGCCAGAGCACGGAGTGCATGGAATTGCGAGAAACCTGCGTCTCATCAAATCGCACTGGTTTGTCATGAAGGCGCAAGGCAGATAGCAAGACCCATGCTCCTCCCGGTGACTGCCCGAGCTTCAGCACTGTCGCCAGGTCTGGGTTTGGTAATAATTTTGGATTGGTCATTTGGGCAGACAGGCTGGTCACATCAGATTCCAGATCAAGATTATTGATGGCTTCCCACGCCTTCAGCACGCCTTTCCATGTTGTGCCCTCACACCATGAGAGTGCCATGGCTGAAACCGGTGTCCAGCCAGCACCATCGCCAATCAGCGCCCACTTTCTGGCGGGAAATGCTTGCAGCTCATTCAGATATACTGAGTTTTCTGTATCTCTTAGTGGGTGCAGGTCTTCGTTCACATGGCTACATTTCAAGCGCCAGTTCTCCAGCTCGACATGCAGCCCTGTCCAGATCTCAATTGGCGTAAAAGGGGCCAGAACAAGATTTGCTAAAAATCGTACGCTAAGAAAGAACAGAGCTAGAACATCAGGCTGCGTCTGATATTAGTCTCGGAAGTCGTAGAGGTCTGTAGGTATCATTAAATGCAAGCTCGCTATCCCAGGAATAGATACCTGTCAGATTGATGTGCTCCCATGCGAGAGGGGAAATGTGCTTGAGCAGGGTGTTGGGAATATCTCGACCTTGATCGCGGAGGTGTTGGACGATGCGGCTGAGATAAACCGTGTTCCAGTAAACGATAGCACTGACGACAAGGTTGAGACCTGAGGCACGAAATGCCTGGCCGTCAAATGAGCGATCGCGGATCTCACCGCGTTCATGGAAGAATACCGCTCGTTTGAGCTTGTGAGCCGCTTCACCTTTGTTGAGGCCTGCTCGGCAGCGTTGCCGTAAGGCAGGATCAGAATACCATTCGATCATAAACAGCGAGCGTTCCAAACGGCCCAGTTCTCGCAGGGCTTTGGCAAGAAGGCTGGGCTTTGAGGAAGAGGCCAGCTTCTTCAATATGGTTGACGGAGACACTGCTCTGGTTGTCACAGAAGCTGCCAGATGCAGCAGATCCTCCCAATGATCCAGAATGAGAGTAGTGTTGATTGGAGTACCAATATGGCTGGCGAGAGCCGGATAGGCCTCAGCCTTCTCAAAAGCATGTATCTTTCGGGTTTTTAGGTTCCGCAGTCGTGGTGAGAACCGATGTCCCGTCAGCATCAACAAGGCAAATACGTGATCACTCGCGCCGCCCGTATCAGTAAAGATCTCTTCAATTTCTAAGCGGGTTTCATGGTCATACAGTCCATCGAGCACATATAAGGCCTCACTTTCTGTCGGACTGATGGGCAAGATGCCGAAATACCCATATTGATCGGATAAGTGGCTATAAAATTTCGAACCAGGCTCATTGCTATAATGAAGGTTTACATCTCCAAGCTTTTCAGCCCGGTCGCTGGCGCGGAAGAACTGACCATCAGCTGAAGCGGTAGACCCGCTGCCCCAAAGCAGGCTGTGGGGATGTAGGGCGTGGGCATTTGCGATGCAAGCCTGTGCAGCCCGGTAGGTCTCGGACCTGGCATGGAACATCCTCATCCAACCAATTTGATGAGCGCTGATCCCTTTTGAGGCTCCAGCCATCCTTTTTGGGCCAAGGTTTGTGGCGTCCGCCAGCGTGCCTGCCAGCATGGTCGTAATGTTGTTTGGTGCATCCCCAGTGCGCACATGGGTGAACTGATCTGCAAAACCGGTCCATTCATGCACATCCCGCAAAAGATCGGGCACTTCTACATGCGGATACATCTGCGTGAGTTCCTCGTTCAGCTCCTCAACGCCTGAAGGAACATCGCTGGCCTGAGGAGTGACGATGAGTGTACCGTTCTCCAGTCGGACGTCCTTCAGCTTGCCATTGCGTGCTCGGTAGGCCAGCTGCTTGATGTTGAAGTCAAGCTGTTCCTGCATCTTCGATAGCCACGCTGCACCATCTAACGGAACGCCAAGGGCAAGATCGTTGTTGTCTTTGAGCTGAGCAAACTGAGCGGGCGGCATCAAGTGCTCTTTGATAGGGCGATACGACCGGCTACCTTCGACCCAGACATCTCCAGAACGAAGGCGATCACGCAAAACGGCCAAAGTCGCGATCTCATAAAGACGTCGATCCGGCTTTGCTTGACTGAAAATCAAACGGTGTTCCGAATTCCCAAAATGGGAACTGGGTACAGGGCGAGGCAGAACGCGCCGTCCCTCAGCATACATCTTCCCCAGCGTATCGATGGCAGTAAGCAATGGATCATACCGACGAGCAGAGCGAAACTCAAAAGCCTTGAGGAAAGAGCCTGAATATTTGCGTAATGTTCCATAGTGAGCAGCAGCCAGGGTAAGAACGGAAGCATCATTTTGTGCTACAAGCGAGCTCACACCTTGCTGCGCTTGCTCTAGCTGGAGCCATCCTACTTGACGGTCCAGCGCTGCAAGCGCGTCTTCCCCGCTTTCTCGTGCAGATTGAAGTGTTGAGATGGTCTTTAGAAACAAGCGCAATGCCTTTGACGTTTCTTTCTGGGTATCGACCTGTTGTTGCTTTTTCTTGTTGTTGGCCTGAGAGAACAGGCGCCCCATGAGCTTGATGAACATAGTCAGCGCATCATCGGTGATTTTCTGACTGAGCTTGAGGACTTGCACGATAATCATCGCCAGACGGCGGTTTGCCCTGAAATCACCAGCAAGCCAGGCTGGTGTGACATCACTCTCGCGTACCATCTGGTCCCAACGCCCTCGAGGGATTGTTGCTTGCAGATCCGGGTCAATGTGCAGCGCACGCAGGAATTCCAGCCGTTCCAATAATCCCAACAGGTTGTAAGCTCCCGGCGCTTCTGAAGCGGAGCGCAGCCAATGGAGTGGCGTCTGCCCGAGCTCTGGATCAGTCTTTAGCAACCCTTCAAGTTTAGTCTGCGTCTCTAAACTGATCCCTGAAATTAACCTTTCTTCTGCCCGGCGACGTGCTAAGGAGCGAGCGGCAAGACCAATCCGCTCTAAGGTTTCAGGCGCTGGAAGCAGGACGTCCCGCTCTCGCAAAGCAGTCACTATTGCAGAGGCAATCTCAAAGCCGCTGTCGGTTTCTGAGGCTGCATGAAGTGCTGCAGTCAAAGCTGCACGGCGATCTTCTGCAGTGGCGGGCCGCCTGGATACGTAATGCGACAGATAATTGGCATGTTCACGCCGTGTCTCTTCACGTTCTGCATAGATCTGGAACACCGCTGGATTGATGCCGACTTGCTGGGCCACATAATCCAGCATGGCTTTTGGCGGGATCTCATCCACCTGCAACACGCGCCCCGGATAACGCATGAGACAGAGCTGAATGGCAAAGCCAATCTTATTGTGGTCACGCCGACGCCCCTCAATTTCAGTCAAATCAGCCGCAGAAAGCGTATAGTGCCTGATCAGGCTTTCTTCATCTGAGGGAATGCCAAAGAGCTGAGTACGGTCATTAGGTTTTAAGAGCGTCCGGCGGGCCATATTGTGTCTCTCCCTGTTTGAAATATGACTACCACATCTGTTCAAAAACGGTGGTTTGCGGACAGGGCTCCAACGCCTGTTCAAATATTAGATTGACCGCATTATGGACAGGCTTATAGTTTCGGACATCAATTTTGGACGGAACCACCACCATGTCACGCACGTCTGCAGCGCACTAAGGCTGAGGGTAAATCACTTGGCAGGCCGCAGCGCCTATCATCTCAGCAGAAGCAGGAAGCTCTTCTGGACCTGGAGAGCGGTATGAGTGTCTCCGCAACTTCCAGAAAACACGGTGTTAGCCGACAAACCACCATGCGCCTTAGAAGATATCCAGCAGTTCATGCCTGAGCCCACTCTGCTACACTGCGCTTCTTAAGCTTCAAAGCCTTTTCTCCTGGAGCCAGATGTCACTTTGCGGATGTACGCAATACCAATACGTTTAATTTGCGCTTAAGCTGAAATGAATTCATGTAGCGAGATCTTCCGTCCTCGTGAAATCACAGCAAAGCGCTTAATCTAGGTTGTGTCCTCTAGGACGGGCACGCAGTAACGTTGAACAGCTTTTGGTTTTTCCGGTTCCTCTTCTCATATATGTTCTCTGCTGGAGCGGAAAGTATGTTGGAAAATGCATGCCTTAAGAAGTATTAATAAGAATGGTCAAGACCTGATATCGACAATCTCATGCAAAAAAAGAATAAATCCTATAATACCTATGTGGCGCAAGAAAGATAATGAGTAATATTAATAAAAGCAAGTATATTCAGGAGAGGGAGAAGTACATGACATTTCTTCCGTTCGCTGCTTCTATTTATGATAGTTATGAACTTTATGTTTCATGGAGCAGAATATCTCGTTGGTTTCTTGTGATTTCAATTTTTACCATATTGATACCATCTTATCTATTTCCTCGGATAATAGCTGCTTCAAGTTTTGATTTTCTCATCCCCTATATTCATGCATTTCCATTGCTTGCTGATAGATTCTACGTCTTGAAATCAATTAATGAGCTGAGTTCTTATCAGTACTTAATTAGCTCATCGACTTCACTTGTTAGTATAATACCCCTCGCAGCTATTTTATCTATGAGTTATTTGAGATTATGCTCTGATAAGAAAATAAATATCGGAATGGCAATGCTTTCCATTCTATCTATATTTCTATTTTTATCGTCTACATATGTATTGTTATTCTTTAATCCTAACTTTTCTGTAAGTAATTATTTGGGGACATTCTATTTGTTTGTTGGGTATCCCTACCCAATACTTTGTGTGGCATACGCATTCTTCTTTTCTGCTGCGCTCTCTCAACCGATCATATTTTGTGTAAAACTGCTCAAGCTCGTTAAATGGGTGTCTCATGATTGAACTTACAATTTACAGAAAAGACGCCCAATGGGGGCGCCTTCCTAAGCCAAAACCGACTACATCTTCTGAACCAGATCTGTCAGTATCAGCTAAAGATGTTGCTAACTATTCTATCGGGGTTATCCGTGAGAGTTCAATCGCATTAGCCGAGAGTTACGGCGGGATTTCTTCAAAAGTTGCTGCAAGAGTTAATCTTTATAGTAGTACCATTTTGGCCTCAGGAGACGTAATTGCGGCACTCGGAACTGGAGACCCTCATGAGATTGCTGTGGAGACTGCCGGCTTCGGAGGAACACTCGGAGGAGCTTATTTAGGAGGGAAAGCCGGAGCTGTTGCTGGAGGCTTTTTATTGGGGCCAGCAGGCGCTATCGGTGGTGGAATTATCTTCGGTGGCTTTGGTGCGATTCTTGGCGAGAAATACATAGAAGAGTGGGTAAATAATATACTACCTTCTTCCTCGCCGTCCCCCTCCCTCGGAAGCGACTGGAACCTTCGCGGAAGTATAGACACTGAGATTCCTAGCTTTGGCAACACTGGTAGTCTGTATTCTGACCCCAATGCACTTAATGCGGGTATTCCGGTGACAATCGGCCTGCCGGAGGCAGCTGCTCCGGTCGGAGGGGTCGGGAACCTTTATTTAGATCCCAATGCTTTGAATGCAGGCACTCCAGTGTCAATTGGTTTACCTCAACCTTTTGGGCAGGCTGGTAACCTATATCATGATCCTAATGCCCTGAATGCCGGAATACCGCCAACAATAGTTTCTCGCCCACCGCTTCCTGGCGATCCGACAGATCAATTATATCATGATTTGGATGAAGCGGCTTCGTCAGGTTCTGATCGTAATACTAACAGTGCCCACCAAAGAAGCACATCGTCATATTGGAATGAGGATGGAACTGGATCGTCTACTGGTGGGGTTCAGACGGATGGAAGTTTTGCTGGCGGCGACAGCGGCAGCACCTCTTCTGATGGCTCCGATTATGGCGGAGGTGGCTGGGGGTTCGGCTCTGATGGCGGAGATGATCACGGTTATGGTGGCGACGGTGGAAGTTCATACGGTGACCCTGATGCTGGTGGTGGCGGGTCTTCTCCTGATGTCGGATCTGGCTGGAGCGATGGTGGTGTAGGCGAAACTTGTTTTGTTGCAGGTACACTGATCCTGATGGCAGATGGTTCTGCCAAGCCGATCGAACAAGTAGCCCTTGAAGATCATGTCATGGCCTTTGATGGTCTTGGTGCGCTTGAGCCGCGCGAAGTTACTGATCTGTTTGTCCATGGCAAAAGACAAGTTCTGGATGTGGATGGTGTGCAGGTCACCTCTGAGCATCCGTTCTTGCTGGCTGATGGCAGTTTCCGACCTGTTGCTGAGCTTCGGGTGGGAGATCAGATCGTTCGTGCTGATGGTTCGCTCCATACCATTGAGCAGATTGCGGACGTTGAAGGCCGTCATACGGTCTACAACTTCACAGTAGCCGAGCTGCACACTTATGTGGCCGCAGGCTTTCGGGTACACAACAAGTTTGTTGATCCGGTTATTCTTGATTTGGATGGCAATGGCATTCAGGTGACGCGGCTGGATCAGT
Organism: Pseudovibrio sp. Ad46; assembly: GCF_001623065.1. Classification (NCBI taxonomy): domain Bacteria; kingdom Pseudomonadati; phylum Pseudomonadota; class Alphaproteobacteria; order Hyphomicrobiales; family Stappiaceae; genus Pseudovibrio; species Pseudovibrio sp. Ad46. The sequence goes on from NZ_LMCG01000032.1 coordinate 8,229, forward strand.
CGACGATCTTCATGGATGCAGGTGGGGATGGTCTGGAGCATCGCACGGCCTGGGCAGCCAGTGGTGATGGGGTGCTGTTTTATGATCCCGATGGCCGCGATGCGATCACCGAAAAACGCCAGTTTGTGTTCACTGAATGGGATCCAACAGCCACCAGTGACATGGAAGCGCTGGCCTCTGTCTTTGACAGCAACGGCGATGGGGTCCTGAGTGCAGAGGATGCTGCCTTTGCCAAGTTCAAGCTGCTGGTGACCAATGCGGACGGGTCCACCAGCGTCAAAACATTGACCGAGCTTGGGATTACGCAGATCAACCTGACGGCGGATGCCTCCAACATTGAGCTCAGTGATGGCTCTGTTATCGCCGGTCAGACCACCTTTACCTGGTCTGATGGAACCACAGGCACAGTGGGCGACATGAAGCTTGCTGCATCCGACATGGGTTATCGGGTGGAACAGATGGAGAGTGTTGATGGCGCTGGCGCACGCACGCTGATTGCGACGGCCTATGAGAGCGATGGCAGCAAAGCCTATGAGATCCACTCTGTTACCAGCGCAGACGGGCTTGTCCTCACCAACCGCTATGATGACAATGGGGATGGGGTTACGAACCGGATCCAGAGTATTGTGACGGTGGTTGGTTCTGATGGCAGCCGCACGCAAACAGAGAGCAATTTTGCTGGCAGCGATATAGCCAGTGCTGTCCTGCGCAGTCGCATTCAGACCACAACCAGCGCAGATGGGAACACCCTGACCATTGAGCGCGATATGACAGGCGGTGGCTGGTTCGACCAGAACGAAGTGCGGGCAACGCAAAGCGACGGCAGCCAGATCATTACCATCAGTGCTCTAGCCCAGGATGGATCTGTAATCACCTCTCGCAGTGAAACTGTATCCAGTGATGGAACCGTGCGTGTAGATGGGCACGATCAGGATGGTGACGGGTCCGCTGATACCACCCAGACCCACAGTGTAACCGTAAACGGTGATGACAGCCGGTCTGAGACGATTGCGATTACCAATCAGGATGGCTCACTGCGCTCGCACGTCAAAGAAGATGTCAGCTCAGATGGTCGCACAAAAGTGGTTGAGCGGGATCTGGACGGAGATGGTGACACGGACACCCGTGAAGAGCTGTCAATTACGGTTGCAGCAGATGGCCAGACGACTTCTGAACTCACCATTAAGAATGGTGATGGTTCCCTGCGCAGTTCAACGACAACCGTTCAGTCTGCTGATGCGCTGACCAAGACCACAACAGCAGATCAGGATGGCGATGGCGACATTGATCTGACCATCGTGGATACCACCACGATTGCCGCAGATGGCAGCCGTGAGCAGGTAGTTACGCAGACCAACGCGGACGGGTCTGTGCGCGCTATGACCCGGGAAACACTGGGCGCGGACAAGGTCAGCCAACAGACCTTTGTAGACCTCAACCAGAATGGGAGCCTTGAGGCTAACGAGGTTGTGTCTTCAGTCGTGTCCAACTCTACAACTCAGGATCGAGTTGCCACAAGCTGGACCCGTAATGCGGATGGTTCTGTGAATGCAAAGACGGTCGCCACCACCAGTGCCGACGGTCTGCGGACCACCACACACACAGACCGTGACGGGGATGGGGATACGGATGTTGCTGTTCAAGACATCACCAGTACTGATGGAGGCGGCAAATCAACGCGAACCGTTACCACCCGCAATTCTGACGGCTCGCTGCGTTCTCAAGCAAAGGTCAGCACCAGTGCGGATGGTTTGAGTGTTACCACAACCACTGACGTAGATGGGGATGGTCAGATCGATGCCCGCACTGTTGAGGTTCTGGCGAAGGAAACCGATGGCGGTACACGCCAGACCCGTTCAGACTATGCTGGCGATGGCAGCCTGATCTCAAAACAGGTCGTGGAGGAAAGCGCAGACCGGCGCGTGAAGACCACAAGCGTTGATCTGGACGGGGATGGCAACAGTGATGCCGTTTCCATACGCACGGAGCAGACAGATGGTTCAGTCAGCCTGCATGAGACCTCTTATGCCAATGACGGCACGGCGCTTGGACAAACACTGACCACCACCAGCGCCAATGGTCTGACCACAAGCGTTGCAAGAGATCTGGATGGTGATTTATCTATCGACGTGACAGTTACAAGTATAACAGTGCTGAATACCGATGGCAGCAAAGCCACCGTACAGGAAACCCGCAATGCAGATGGCTCTTTGCGCAGCCAAAGCACGGTAAGCGTCAGTGATGACGGCCTGCAGAGCGTGACGCAAACGGATGATGATGGTGATGGCACCTTTGAGCGCAGTGTTAAGGACACCACTGTGCTTAAAGCTGACGGCAGCACCCTTCGCACGTCTGAGACCCGCTCTGATAATGGATCGCTCCTGAGCCGCACACAGGCGACCCTCAGCGATGATGAGTTAAGCTCTGTTGTTAAAACAGATGCGGATGGTGACGGCACCTACGACCTTGTCAAAACAACAGAAGCGGAGCTTCAGGTGGATGGGTCCCTTGTCACCACAGTTGAGCTGCGCGACGGTTCTGGTGAGCTGCGCACTCGTTCTGTTGAAACAGTCTCAGACAACGAGCGCTACCGTTCAAGCGAAGTCGATGTGAATGGTGATGGTCAGGCTGATCAGATCACCACGCAGACTGTTGCAGATAATGGTCAGGTCACGACATCTGTGCGCACGCAGTCAAAAGATGGCGAGTTGCAAAGTGAAAGCGTTACGCTGACCAGCGCCAATGGCCTAAGCGTCACGGAACAGCTCGATCAGGATGGTGACGGTGTCTATGAGCGCCGAACAGAAACCACCCGCAGCCTGAATGGGAATGGCTCACAAACCACCACGACCTCTTTGAAGGGGCAGGATGGTACGCTTCTGAAACATACGGTTTTGGAGGTCTCTGATGACACTTTGGTCTCCACGCGCCGTGATGACCTCAATGGTGATGGTCAGAGCGATCGAACGACCAACACTCAGAGGGTGCTTGCCGCAGATGGCAGCCAGACCACAACCAGCAGCATTAAAGCTCAAAATGGGTCGTTGCTGAGCAAGACTGTGAGCACGATGAGTGCAGATGAACGCTCTCATACACGGTCGGTGGATGTGGACGGCAATGGTCATCAAGATGAGGTTGTCAGCACCGTGATTGGTGATGATGGTGTGACCACATCTACGATGGCCTACTACTCTGAGAGCGGCGGGTTGCTGGCCAAAACGGTGCAAAGCAAAAGCGGCAATGGTCTTCAAACCAGCACAACACTTGATCTGGATGGAGATGGCGTCACAGATCGCAGCACCAGTGATGTCACCGTATTGTCTGATGATGGCAGCCGGACACAGACCGTGACCCATATGAATGGTCAGGGTTATGCGGCCGCACGTCTTGAGACACAGACTGCTGATGATGGACTGAGCGGGCAAGTACGTCTTGACCGGGATGGCAATGGTATTTTTGAAACGAGTTCTTCGTTTGAAACAGATTTTGCCAGCAACGGAGACGTGACGCGAACCACGACGACCACAGATACTGGTGGTTTATTGGTCGCAAAAACCACAGGCACCACAAGCGGTGATGGTCTGCACGTGAGCGAGACCACTGACTTTGACGGAGATGGAAACACCAACCGTTCAGTAGACCGTGAACTGGGGGCCTCTGGCGGCGGAACAGAAACGCACACGCTCAGCGCTGATGATGGACAAAAACTCCATAGCACCACGACAGTGACCAGTGCAGATGAGCGTAGCCGGACCTCTACCATCGACCTGGACGGGGATGGTGTGACAGATCAAAAGATCGAGACACAGCTGGACCTAAGCGGCAATCAGACCACGGTCCATTCTCAGCTTCGCGAAGACGGGACTGCAGGGACACTTGTTACTCAGACCACCTCTGCCAATGGGCATGAGCAATCCTATGCGTTCGATCTGGATGGCGATGGCCGTGCGGATATCTTGCGCAAGACCAGTATCTCCTATGATGAGACTGGCAATCAGGTGAAGGTGTTTGAGGAAAAAGACGGCGATGCACTCAAGTATTCCAGCACCACTGTCACATCAGGCAATGGCCTGACCGCAACAACTACGGTTGATTCCAATGGTGATGGGGAAACTGATACCACCACCGTTGATGAAACCATTTTAGGTACAGATGGCAGTACCACCTTTACCAGCACGGAGCGCAATGAGGGTGGAAGCCTGCGCTCCAGTTATCAGAAAGTCACCAGTGCAGATGGCCGGACTGTCTCAAAGACTTTTGATTTTGATGGTGATGGCAGGAAAGACAAAACAGAGGTCACCAAAACGCTGGCAGATGGCAGCAAGACCGTCACAGAGACGGCTTACAGTGCGAACGGTTCAGCTCAAAAGAACTTTGTGACCCAAACCTCATCTGACGGCCTAACCACCACGATCTTGCGTGAGGGCATCACGCAGACCATCGCACGTTCAGTGTTGAACGATGGCAGTTACACCTGGGACAACGGGGTAAGTGCGTCTTCAAGCAATGAACATATCAAAGTGAGCCATGAGATCGATGCCCATGGTCTGGAGACCTGGCGCATAGAAAAGACAGTTGATGGCTCAACCACGGTAACCTCACAGCGCTTTGATGAGGCGGCAAAAAACCGTTTGCTGCAAGAAGCTGCTCAAATCTATGACAGCGTGCTCGACAGAAAGATGGACATCTCTGAGATTGAGATGCTTGTCCAATACGCGGACAACAGCCAGCTCAATCACACTGCGCTGGCGCAGGGCCTGCTTGATTCCGATGAGTACACCACCCGCTATGGCACTTTAAGTGATGCTGGCTTTGTCGCAAGAACCTATCAAAGCACACTTGGCCGGGAACCTGAACTTGCAGAACTGGCGGAGCATCTTGAAGACCTTAACGCAGATACACTCACCCGCGCACAGCTCAGCGTAGATCTGGCCCGGTCCGTAGAACACAAGGTGACCGGCAACAACACCGGGCAAACCAACAACGAAGATGTCTTCCTCTTTGATCTGGAAAAAGAAGAAGACCTGACTGCGTCTTTTGGCGTGGAAGGGCTGAACGTCACCACCAACGACATGAGAGTGCTCATTGGAAACGACACCAATGAGACCATCCACGTCTCAACTCAGGAGGCGGCCTTTGGTGGCAAGGGTAATGATACCATCACGGGCAATGACAAAGAAGACATTCTGGTTGGCGGTGAGGGAAACGACACGCTAAAAGCCGAAGATGGGAATGACACTCTTGCTGGGGGCAAGGGAGATGATCTCCTCGAAGGGGGCAAAGGCGCAGACACCTATCTCTTCAGCAGAGGTGATGGCAAAGACACAATCAAAGACGCAAGTGGTGAGAAATCCTCTTCAGGGACCGTCCTTGGAGTTTCTGTGCTTTCAGGATTTACCTCGAGAGGGTCTTCATCCGGGGGAACTTTATTTACCCCCTCTCAGGCAGAAATTGCCACTGACGTAATACGCTTTGCTGATGGTATTGAGCTTGAAGACATCACCTTGAAAAGAAGTGGCGATGATCTTCTGATCTATATCTTGCCGAGTGATAGCCATGACCAGCCTCTCAGCGGGGTGGAAGATGTTATTCGGATTAAGGATTGGGATAAAGCCTCTTACCGAATTGAAAGCCTGCAATTTGCCTCAGGCGTCTCAGTACCACTATCTCGTTTTTCGAGTAGCTTCCGGAAAGCTGCTGAGGGCGCTACTGTCTCAGCCTCAAGCGGGCATGATTGGATTGAAGGGGCAGCTGGGAATGAGACCCTCAAAGGTAAGGATGGCAATGATTATTTGATTGGCCGAGAGGGCAACGACATCCTTGATGGTGGTGATGATTATGACAGCCTCTTTGGTGGCGAAGGAAACGATACGCTTAAAGGTGGAGGCCATAATGATCTTCTGGTTGGAGGCGTTGGAGACGACAATCTGCAAGGTGGCGCAGGAGATGATACTTACATCTACTCTCGCGGTGATGGCAAAGACACAATCTCAGACCAACACGGCTCTGATGACCTCCTCATTCTGACAGATCTCAAGCTCGATGAAGTCACACTACGCACTGAAGGCAAAGATCTGATCATCTATGTGCTGGACCCAGATAATCCAGATGCTGCTCTTGCCGATCTCTCCGACAGCATTCGTATCAAAAACTGGAATACAAAAGCAACCTACACCACTGTCTCAAGCTTTGGAGGAAGTGGATCTTCCAGTGCTCAAGCAAATCTATTCAACCTTGCTGAGTATGCTAATCGCATCGATACCTTGAGATTTGCTGATGGATATGAGCTCAAACTTGGAGAGGTCGACAACACCTCCGTTACATCGTCCTCTGCTTCGCAGGACCGCATCCGCCTTGATGGCACGGCTCAAAACGATTTTATTGTTGGCGGAAAAACATCTAACCTCATCTATGCCGGTGCTGGCAACGATTTCCTCGATGCGGGTGGATACTCTGGCTCATGGCAACATTTGCTCGGCCAGGAAGGAGATGACACCTATCTGATTGGAAAAGATGATGGGCAGCTCTGGATCTCTCGTAGTGCCGAATGGTCCAGCAGCGGGACGGATATCCTGCACTTCAAGGACCTAAAACTTTCTGATCTTACAATCGACAGTTTTGATTATGAAACACAAGGTCAGGTCCTGCGCTTCTCCTGGGACAAAGACGGTCAGCCCGGAGAACTGCGTATTGCAGACATGGGCCAGCACATTGAGCGCTTTGAGTTTGCTGACGGGACGAGTTTGAGCAAAATTGAACTTCTGCAAGACGAACGCATAAGACTGGATGGCACAGCTTCGGACGATGTAATTATCGGAGGCAATGTCAGCAACATCATTAATGCCGGTGACGGCAATGATATCCTGACTGGCGGCACATACAGTCAGAACTGGCAGCATCTACGCGGCCAGGGCGGTGATGATACATATCACTACAATCAGGACAACGGGATTGTCTGGATAAACAAGGACGGCGAGAACGCGTCTTCCGGAAATGATACCTTTGTATTTGATGATTTGGTTCTGACTGATTTTACCATCACGTCCCATGAACACCCCACTTACGGCGTTGCCCTGACCCTTGCCTGGGAAAAAGGTGGTAAGAGTGGAGCAGTTAATCTTGCCGATCTTGGCCAGCATATCGAACGCTATGAGTTTGCTGACGGGACGAGTTTGAGCAAAATTGAACTTCTGCAAGACGAACGCATAAGACTGGATGGCACAGCTTCGGACGATGTAATTATCGGAGGCAATGTCAGCAACATCATTAATGCCGGT
>NZ_LMCG01000033.1:0-1453 GCF_001623065.1 Pseudovibrio sp. Ad46
AAAGAGGGAAGCCCTTCAAAGCGGCAATGATTGCTCTGGCGAGAAAGATACTCATCACAGCCAATGCACTCCTCAGAGATAGTGTTCCATTCAATGCATAAACACAGTTGCCGCATCAAGTGCGGGAAGACGAAGGATAGGGCTAGCAAGTGGGGCTCTAGGTCCCGCATCGCGCTACGCTTGTGCGGGATGACGGTGGTGGGGTCTCACCAGCGTATCCCTGCGGCAACACCTTCCTATCATCCTGCAACTTTTCGTTGACAGGTGGTGCGTTCCATTCCACATTCATATGTGAGGCTTCACAACCTCCGAAAAGCGGTAACCGCTCCCGTCAACTAGCGGATTTTTTGTGCCTTTTTTCTGAGGGCGCAAACCCTTTGCTATGAGCGGGAGGGCGGTGAATACAACACCTCTTTCGAGAGGGAATAAACTCGCCTGTCTTTTCCAGGTTGTGAACCTCCCGCTCGCCAGCGGGCCGTCACAAGCTCATTGTCGTGCGGAACTTCAACAGCCAGAAAAGAAGGCTTTGAATATGGACGACTCTGCATGCGCCTGTGGCGCCACAAATACTCTTCAGAATGAAATTGATGACGTGAACTTTGCTGTTTCTGATCTTCAGAACCTTGCTTATATGCAGCATCTGGTGCTGAGCGAGCGGATGAAGAACAGCAGTGAGCGTGACGTTCTCTTCACTTTGCACCATGCATTATCTGACCGCCTAGAGGCACTTGATAAGACCTGCGGAACTTTAACTGATGCGTTGTCCGGCACTTCCTTCCCTAAAGGATTTTCTGGTCACGCGACACGCAGCGTCGCCTCTCCAACACTGGTCAATACCAATAAAGCGTCTCTTGATTAGATCACTGTGAACGGCACTCCAAGGGCTGGCCTCGACCACCCTTGCACAGCCCTTCATGAGTGTCCTGCTGGTCTGCGGCCGGGCGAATTGTGCCCGCAGGCCAGCATCTTCGTGTGTTTTTTTGATGCGTTAGTGGTGTTGCTCTGGATCCCGGATCTGCGCGTTGCTTGTCCCGGGATGACGAGGGAGGGTGATTGCGTGAAGAGAAGGCGGTAGGCGTGGTTTTCGGCTGATTTTCATGTGCCCGCAGATAAGTGGGCTTACTCTTTAGCTAGTCGGCTTCCCCCACTGTCATCCCGGGCGGAGCGTAGCAGAGACCCGGGACCCATGAGTGCCTGACAGCAAACGCTAGGCTAGCGCTATGCAGCAATTATCGTGTGGGTCCCGGCTCAGGGGCGGAAAGACAGTGGTGTGCGGGCTTTTTGCTCCTCAGCCAGTCGGCTTCCTCCGGTGTCTTCCCGGCCTTTGATGTTTGTCCCGGAGAGATAGTTGACGTTTGTTCGGGGACATGGGTGACGGTCATGTTATGATGTTAAGTCGATTTTTGCGACTGTGTTTGCTGCAAAACATACGTTGAAGATCTCAGGTTTGTCT
>NZ_LMCG01000034.1:0-3059 GCF_001623065.1 Pseudovibrio sp. Ad46
GCTCTAAGGTAGCGTGAGTGTCAGCTTATGGTCACTCAGCAACAAGCAGACCAAAATCTATCGGAGGTTGAGGTGGCACGCTGGCCAGAAGCTACTGGGTTGAGGCTGAATGGCAGTTATTGGTCACCTACGTCGTGCCGCTACTAGGAATGCTTTGCGCCGATGAAGGTCCGCAAAGGGGGGCTTTCGGTATGAATCTTTATTACTCTCCCACAGCCGCAAAACAAAAGATTACGGCACCACAGATTTTCATCTTTATGATGCCGTAAGACCTTACATGGCCCAGTTCAGCCGACGAGACAAAAAATTAGGATCGTTTCGCTTTTTTGCGCGCAACAGCCGACTTCAGTTCTTCGAATTTATCATCAAGTCGCTCTATTCTATCTGATAGATATTGCTTAACTCCACTGTCATTTCTTACTCGGAAATATGAAGCGTTCATGTGGGTATGATCTTTCAAAATATTCTTTATTTCCTCTATGAAGGCGGTTTGTTTTTCCTTCAGGGCTGCGAGATTATAGTTTTTCTCGTGACATTGGCGGGGAAGGTAAACCTCACTGTAGACTAAGAACGCTTTGCCTATTCCATTGGCTTTGCCAAATGAATGGTTTCTTTCGCAGTACTTCTTAAAGGTTGAAAAAAGCTCTCCAAGTTCCAAGGTCTCAGCCTGTGCTTGATTGATTGCTTTAACTAGCAAAGTCTTCCGCTCGTTATATCGCTCCTGCCTTTCCTCCAAACCAACAGAGTAATCTTTCTGAAGTGTCACCACCTTTTCAAGGGCCGACGTAATCGGACGTTGGAAGCGGTCCAAACGCAGCTTGTCAAACGGATTACGCAGCGTGGGATCACCCAGGGCCACCTCATCGGCCAAAACCATCGCAAGCTTTTCCTGCTCGCTATTCAGGAAGTCACGATACGCTGAAAATTCTGTTTCTTCGCAGATGGAAGGTAGGTTGAAACGAAATGAATAGAGAATCTTGGTTTGTTTATTCTCTTCCCTTAGTTTTTCGATATCTGCACAAGCAGCTTTAACTCGCCTGATTGTTTCTGGAAGACGGTCCTGTGTATTTTTCACCATCTTCAACCCTTGTTGGAGATCTTCCTTGTGCTGTGAAAGGATTTCGGCATTTCTTCTCTCAATCAAGCTTGCCCTCAGATCAATAATCCGCCTGGCGAGTTCTGCATTCTCGAAATGTTTCAGCTCAAGTTCTGTTGAGTTTCGTTCGGGGTCACTCAGCCTTTTTTGCAGATCTTTTCGGCATTCAAGCGTCACTTGACTAATTAAAGTACCATCAAGCCCGGCATAGATCGGCACATCCAAGCCAGCCATAAGCATCACGCATTGTTCAGTTGATTCCGAAATCAATGGCTGAAGGTCGCTGTTAAAATTCCAGCCTTTGTCGCCAAACAGAGCTGTAAGTTGATCATCAGACACTTCAGGAAGAGGATTGCAGCTCACTAATAGAGCGCATGACAATATAGCTACTGCGCTCAAAGTTGCTTTTGCTGAATGCTTCAAAATCATTTTATTCATAGTCCTTCCAAGAAAATAAGTCTCATTTCGCGAATAAAAAACGCATTATGGAGGCGCGGTGGTCACTGCAAGCCTTCCAACAAGCGCTGCAGGCGAGCACCATCAGGGCTATCCAGCAGCGTGACTTTCTCTTGATTGGCTTTGCCCGGATTGGTGATCATATCGAATGAACTTGTGATCTGAGTACCACCATCAACCCTGCTGAAGCGCAAAGCAGCACGGGCACGTGGAATGCCATCGCTGTAGGAGGCATGCTGCTTTCGTTCCGTGCTGTTTGGGGTGAGGATCTGTTCGACCACAACAGTGTTGCTGGTCTTGCGGATCACCTTAAATCCTATGCCAGCAAATGCATCGATCACAGCCTTTTTGGCTGCTGGAACAGATTTTTGTGTCACCACCCGAGGTGGCTGTTTTGATGAGACGGGAATGGATGTTGTTTGGCAGGCCGCTAAGAGCATGGTTGCGGCAAGAAGAACGAAAAGCTTTTTCATGGAAATCTCCGTTTGAATGATCCATCAAGTTGCGATGGGTGGATTGGTAAGTGATCTGCAACAGCGCAGAGCTTGGGACTGAGTGCGGCTGAGTGAGAAATGACACCCTAAGCGAGCTAAGAACGGCCAGCCGTTAAGGAGGCGAGATCCTCAAAGTTGCCTGAGCGGTCTATGCCGCTCATAATTTGGATGAAGGTTTTTGAGAGCACAGTGCGCTGTTCTTCATTGAGATTTGCCAGCAGGTTTTCAGCTGCTTGCCTGCGGGACTTGACAAGTTCATCAGCTTTTCTTTTGCCCCCGGCCGTGAGCTTCACCTTAACTTGACGGCCCTCACGCTTCATACGCCGGACAAGCTTGCCCTCTTCTAACCGGTCGACAAGCGTTGCCGTTGCGGATTGACTGAGACAGACTTGCTTTGAGATGTACGCAAGAGAGGGCGCTGCTTTTCTGCGCAGAAGTAGCAAGATTGCTGCGCAATTTGCTGGAAGCTCCCCATAGGTTTGCACAACTGCATCTTCTAAAGCGGTGCTGACTTCACAAAGCTGGTCGGCAAGATACTTGGCCTGCACTATAAAATACTCCAAATTCAAATTTCAAAACAATGAGGTGTTGTTCGTTCCCAACATCGCTCAGATCGGTTCATTTCTTCCGTCACAAAAACGGGGGAGAGCGCTGTCAAGGATCGACCCTGAGGCGGGGTATCTCCCACTGGAATGCACTTGCAGCTCGTGTCCTTCTTGCATGACTTTTGGGCCGGATGTGCCGGCGCAAAAGTCCTGCAGGAAGGATGGGGAGGCCTCAGGGTCGGGGAGCAGTAGCTCCCTTGTCCTTGACAGCGATCGGGGGCACAGTCCCATTTTTTTTGAGAGGTGCTTATTCATCCAGATTTGCCTTGCTGAGCAGGCCAAAAACAGACTTTTGAAGGTGCAGATCCCCGGCTTTAGCTTTTGCCAGACAGCCGCGCACAAAGCCGCCATAGGAGTTGATGGTGGTGGCCGGATCGGTGCTGCGGCGCTCGGCAATCACAATGATTA
>NZ_LMCG01000035.1:0-1394 GCF_001623065.1 Pseudovibrio sp. Ad46
GCTCAAGAAAGGCAGAGCCGGCGCGATACTTGTCAATCAGATTGCCGAGCGTGCCCGGCCTGCTGGTATCAGCCACTGACATCAAGTTTGTTAGTCGCTCGCATTCTGCCAGAAAGGCAGCACTGCCGATTGGCGCTTTTTCCAGATTGATCGGCTCACCAGTCTTGCGATGATAACACCGCAGCTTGCCGTGCTGGTCATTGAAGATCTTGAAGCCTTTGACCCAGACTATCGTCATATCAGGCTCCCAGCTGATTGAGGAGATCATCATCAGATGGACGGCTGTCTTCCTTTAAGCCTTCAATCCAGCGATCCTGATCCTTGACGTCCCAGACCTTGCGCCCTCCAGGAAGAAGAACGGCGGGAACCGGATAATTGGCCAGGAAGCTGGTTGCACTTAGACCGCAATAGGAAGCCGCAGAGCTCTCTTCAGCATGCGATACGGCTGGATACTCAAGTTCAACTGCGCTCTCGCCATATCGATCCCCTCTTGATCTTTAGGCTATAGATGTTCTGATGTCGATAGCATGGGCCTGTGATTTATGAGCCAAAGCGGTTATTCGCTCTCCTCACAAACCTTGGTGCAAGATACCAGCACTTTCAAAAACAAAGCTCCGCAATCGACAATATGATAGGCAGGCTGACGTTTTGAGCTTCGCATAATCTGAGTGATCGCCTCCAGAAGCTCTTCCAGTCCGACATGCATCTGTATCTGAATATTTTCCTCATCCATTGCATTGTTGCAAAGGCAGAAAACACTACTTTCTGTGCCAAGAATACCAGACCATTTGTTGGCGAGCTGCTGTGAGACAGTCCCGGCAATCAGCTCTGCAATCGTATTGGTGCAGTGAGAGCGTACCATGTTGTGGTAGGTGGCAACGGCCATCAGATCATTAAAGGTATATCGGGTCCAGCCTTGGCGCTCGCCCTCAAGCACCAACTGCTTCCGCCGCCTCCAGACCCGCAACGTCTCAATATTCATCCCAACGATCTTGGCAACTTCGGACGCCGTATATGTACGGTTGTAAGTGTCACTATTCCCAGTCATGCTCGACTCACTCTCGAAATTGGGTCAAGTGAAACGAAAAATATCTTCTAACTGATTGGTTTAGATGAAGTGTTGTGCGTTGGGTGTTAGAGAGCAGCTCAAGAGGTGGATTAAACGCTATGATGCAGTAGCAGAGGGCCATTAAGTATGGACCGCCTGCATTTCGCAAGAGAGTTTTTACTTGGAACCTTGAAGTCGCTACTATGTATCCGACCTGTTTATCGGCACGCGGGCCGTGGCCTTGATGGTAATACGCACGTACCTACAGTCTAATTACCGGACAGGTTACTTAGAACCATTATGGCCCTCTGACTTTGGGTGCGTTCTTTCTTCCGTTCCATGCTTA
>NZ_LMCG01000036.1:0-15175 GCF_001623065.1 Pseudovibrio sp. Ad46
GACCAACTGTAATAAAGTCCCTGCGAGATACCTTCTTGACGACACAGTTCAGCAATGCTGTCCTCACCACGTAGTCCTGCGAGTACGATGCGGATCTTGTCTTCAGTGGAATAGCGCAGGTCCTGCGCTCCGGCTGGTATAGCCCAGTGCATATGAAAAGCCGCCGTTCGCATGCAATGCGTACGCTCCTGAGCAGTCGCAAGGTATGCTTGCGTACCAGAAAGCTGGCAGTTGTCATGCACCGCATGTGGGTCAATGACACATCATTCTGTCGTGATGGCTTGGAGGTTGTTGCATGATATAGCCTGACCTAAGTATCACGGTAGGATCGTCCTCTCTGGACGAGGTTTGTAGATGAAGCCGAAAATGTCTGCTGCGCCATGAAAGCGCGTCCAATAGCGGGGCTCTCTACAACCATTCCGGCACATGCATGCAGCCGCTCACAATGAAGAGCGATCCAAACTGCGAAGAGAAGCGTGACCCGGAGATGGATATGATCCGAATGAAAAGGAAAAAGAGCTTGACCTCAACGCCCGATTAGAGAAGCGGTCATTCGCGTGTTTTCATCATGGGTTGAACTTATTCAACCAGTTGCAATTGGTCTCATACGATAGGATAATACCGCGCACCAGCTCACTCTCTCTGCTTCGCTCCTGGCGTTCTAGCAGACGTTCCTTGGGGTTTTGCCCGGATCGTCTTTTTCAATCTGATGTAGATCACTAATCTGGCGCAGGTCTTTTTGAGCTACAGGCGTGGTTGAGTTGCCTTGCGATTGCATAGAGTTTGCGTCTTGCGTGGCTCCAGAGCAATACGCGAACATCACCGGGTTCTTTTGTCGTTTCAGCAGCCTACATCTTCACATGCGGAGCACCAATCCACGGGCTGCATGATAGGGTGTCAAATCAAGTGTCATTTCGGTTTCCTTAGAAATCGATCAGGATGCGGGCTATGTTCCCGTTACCATTTGTTGGCGATCCGCCAACATTAAGATAAGCTGAGACAACAGGCTGGTTGCAAATATCCCGAAGAACAGGGGGGCTACCGTCATATTGAAAGTGCCAGCAATGACTGACCCAATCGCCATGGCAATGCATCCGGACAGAAAACTGATGGCCGAGTTGGCCAACCCGGCAATATGTCCAAGCGGTTGCAGGGCGATTGCGTTCATATTGCCCATCGTAAGTCCGAAGCAAAAGAAAACGATCGAGATTAAGACAAGAAATCCGTATAAAGATAATGAGGCAATGTGGTTGATGACATATGCCAAACCGCTAACCAGGATCACGCCAAACAGGGCGGCCCGACAGATCAATTCCGGGCTATAGCTTTCAACCAGACGGGCGTTGGCTAAACTGGCAATACCGATAAAGCCTGCACCTACCCCAAAGTAGAGCGCGAACAGATCACCTGATTCAAAGATATCGCGGTAGATCTGCTCGGCCGACATGACATAGGCCATAAAAGTCCCCATCATCAGCCCGCTGGCGATTGTATAGGCACGTGTTTTCCGGTTCAACAGGGTCGCGACAAGTCCGTCGCGGACCGAGACAAGACTGCCCGCGCTGCGCCGCTCAACTGGAAGAGTTTCCGGCTGGCGCGTCCAAACCCAAAACCCCGAGGCGCATGTCAGCACCAGCATGAACCAGAAGATCGACTGCCATCCCGCCAGCATCAGAATCCCCTGTCCAAGCATTGGAGCGATGCAAGGTACAATGATGAACACCGCCATCGTCAGGGACATGATGCGAGCCATGGCGGCTCCATCATATCGGTCACGAATAACGGACATAGGCACTATCCTGAGCGCAGCAGCTCCCACGCCTTGAAAGAACCGGCCTACAAACATCACTACGAGGCTGTCCGCCAGAATGCAAACCAGGCTGCTCAATACGAAAACCGCCATGCCGAGGAATAGGATTGGCCTGCGTCCAAAGCGATCGGACAACGGCCCATAGGCGAGTTGTCCGATGGTCAGTCCCAAAAACAGAACGCCGACGATCTGCTGCAATGCATTTCCATCGGCCATTCCAAAGCTCTCGCCGATGTCAGGCAGTGCGGGCAGTACAGCGTCAATCGACAATGCTCCTAGCGATGTAGTCAGCGCGACGAGCGCAACAAATTCAACTTCACTCTGTTTGTTCGTTGCGGACATATCCGAGCATCCTCATTGCATGACCTCCAATCGGGTCGATGTTGCGAGGAGTATCTTTTTCGTTCATAATATAAACAAGACGCATCTTATTGAGGTCATATATGAAAAAAACTGATCTAATGAAGGTCGATGTCAAGCTGCTGACGATTTTCTGCGCAGTTGCGAAAGAAGGGTCTATCTCGCGTGCGGCTGCACGGATGGACGTCAGTCAACCCCTGATCAGTCATGCTTTGGATCGGCTGCGTTTAGTGTTTGGAGATCCTCTGTTCGTGCGAGCTGGACGTGGCATTGCCCCAACCGAGCGCGCCCTCGCCCTAGCACCCGAGGTTTCGGAAATACTAGATCGACTTGAGACACTCGTTTCGCCAGAACCTCTGGAACTGGAGCAAATGACGACCCGATTTTGCCTGGAAGCGCAAGACTATGAGCGTCAGTTGATTTCTCCCAGACTGCTGGACAGATTTTTAATCGAAGCGCCGCAAGCCAAACTTCGCTTGATCCCGTCTGGCCGGAATTACGTGGATCGGCTGCGTATGCGAGAGAGCGATGTTGTCGTCACACCTCTCCCGCCGTCAGATCAGCTTGATATCTACAGCACTACGCTGTTTGAGGATTGCTCAAAGTGCTTCTTTGATCCCAAGGTCGTTTCGGAAGATGAAGTGCGTGAGAATTTCGGTACACTGCCTCACGCGACAGTCCGTTTCTCTCTGTCTGGAACGCCCTTCGAAGAACGCATCTTTGAACAACATGGTATAGAGCGTCAGTTGAGGGTCGAAGTTCCTAGTTTCGAAGCCCTTCCCCCATTGATGCGTGGGTCACAGCTCATAGCGATCTTACCGTCGCGCATGGCGCATGGGCTGTTCAGGGAATTCGCGCACATTGAGCCGCCTTGCCCGTTTCCAACTGTTCAATTCAAAATGATCTGGCACAAGGCCACGCACCATTCCCCAGCGCAAAGATGGTTTCGTGGTGCAGTTCGGCAGGCGGTAGAGCAGATTGTGTAAACGGTAGGTTCCAATCTCCTACCGATCTGGTCATTTTTAACTATTGCTTGGAAAAACGCCGAACTCGACGAGAATTATCGCCATATATCAATTTTCGACATATATCACCTCAATGAAATGCGCCTTGTTGATGTAATTGCTGATGAGTACTTTCCGGGTAGCCAGCGAAAGTAGCTGGAAATCTGAGAAAGCGTTTCAAATGGATATGAAAACCTACCAGAATGACAGTGTTGCAGTCTCCAGACTTGGCTTGGGATGCATGCGCATGTCGATGATGCCGAACCAGCAGCGTTCCGAAAGCATTGCCACCATTCACGCCGCGCTGGAGGCAGGCATCAACCTCCTGAACACAGGGGATTTTTACGGCCAGGATGGTCATAATGAATTTCTTATCGGTGAGGCACTGAAAAGCGTTGACCGGGACAAGGTATTCATTTCCCTGAAGTATGGAACTTTTCAGAATGCTTTTACGGGCAGCAACAAGGTCGATGTTGGCCCAAAGAATGTGAAAACTTACATCACCTCCTCTCTGAAACGCTTGGGTCTGGATTATGTGGACCTGTATCAACCCGCTCGTGTGGATATCGGTATCCCTGTTGAAGATACCATCGGTGCGATCGCTGACCTGGTCGAAGCCGGATATGTGCGCAATATCGGCCTGTCGGAAACCGATGCAGAGACCATTCGCAAAGCGCATGCCACCCACCCGCTGAGCTTGGTGGAGTTCGCTTACTCCGTAACCGATACCTCCGTCGAAAAAAGCATCCTGCCCACGGCACGTGAATTGGGTATCGGTATTGTGGCCTTTGGCGCCATGGGTTTTGGTAAATTACCCGATGCAGAAGGCGATCCTTTGATGGTTACGCTACGCCATATGGCCGCCGACAAAGGCATTTCGATTGCCCAACTGTTGCACGGCTGGCTGTTGGCCAAGGGCGAAGACATTATCCCACTGGCTGGCTCTCGCACCACAGCCCAACTAGAGGATACGCTGCAAAGCTGGGATCTAAGTCTAAGCGACGAAGATCTAAACAGAATTGAAGCCGCTCGAAGTGCAAGTGAGCTGGTTGGCCGTTCAATGCCAAACATGGTCATCAAGAATGGTGTTCTTCTGGAGCAAGACTAGCCGGACACCGCGCGTTCCTACGAAACTCTCAGAATTATGTCTGCCAATTGGAGGAATTGATCCATGCGTCTAATCGTCAACGGCTCTGAATTTGATGTACCAGACTCATGGCAAGATGAAACGCTGCTTATGGTGCTGCGTGAACAGTTGGGTTTTGTTGGTCCAAAACTTGGCTGCGGCCAAGGGGAGTGTGGTGCATGCACAGTTCACATCAACGGTGAGGCTGCCCGCAGCTGTTCCATTTATGCGATTGATGTCCAGTCTGACAGCATTGCCACAATTGAAGGTCTTGCCAGCGCCGATGGTGTTTTACATCCTGTTCAACAGGCTTGGTTGGACGAGCGCGTCGCCCAATGTGGTTACTGTCAGGCAGGGCAGATCATGCAAGCCGCGGCATTGCTGAATGAAGAACCGGACCCTGACGACCAAACAATCATAGATCGTATGAGCAACAATCTTTGTCGTTGCGGAACTTATAAAAGGATCAACCTCGCAATCAAGAACGCTTCCCAAGTGATGCAAACAAGAAAGGGAGGCTAGAAATGAAACCAACTACACAAAAAAAGCGGCGCTTCACACGACGTGGTTTCTTGAAAGCTGCTGGTTGGACAGCAGCGGGTCTAACCGTCACCTATTTCGTGGGCAGAGAGTTCGCGCCAGTAATGGCGTCGATGCGCGCACCAGACTTTGAGGAGGGCACAGCGTGGATCAAAGTTGACCTGGATGGCACTGTAAGAATGCTAAGCCCCGTGCACGAAATGGGACAAGGGTCATCCCTCGGCCTAGCCCAGATCGTAGCTGAAGAGCTAAATGTTGATGTTGAGGATATCCAAGTCTCGCTTCCCTCAACAAACGACGTAACGAGACTTCAGGTCACCGTAGGAAGCTCGGGAACCAGTAACAACGCCCGTCCTCTGGCTGAAGCTGCTGCTGGTCTTCGTGAAGAGCTGAGACAACGTGCGGCCAAGCAAGTTGGCCTTGATGCCCATGCTCTTGGCGATGCTAAAGGCGGTTTTACTACCCCGGAAGATCAAATCGTGACCTTCGCTGATATTGTCACAGGAACAAACGAAGTGATCGATCTTGGGGACCTCCCGGATGCGACCTCTTACACGTTTGATCCAGGCAGGGAGAAGGTGCAGGTTGGCAAAACTGCTTTGCAGGTTCAAGGGCGCGATATTGTAACCGGCAAAGAGGTGTATGCACTCGACGTTCGTTTGCCGAACATGACATATGGGCGCGGCGTTCCAGCCCCCATGGCAGGTGCCCAGATCGTTGATGTTGATGATGGTGGCGTCAGCAGTATGCCCGGTGTCATCAAGGTCGTGGTCGATAAAGAGCGTAATTTTGCCGGCATTGTCGCGGAAACGCCAAGCGTTCTTGACGCTGCACTCGAGCAGATGACTGTACAGTGGGACAGCCCATCAAGTTATACTCAAGAAGATATCGACGCGATGATTGATGTTGATATCGCTCTTTCGGCTGGGGAACTTGAGAGCATCCTCGAAAACGATGATATCGCTCAGGATCAGGTTTGGACAGTTGACCGACGTCAGGATTTGCCAATTGTCGAACATGCGACGATTGAACGGCGTTCTGCGGTTATTCAATTTAGTGAGCGGGACGGGCGAGAAGTGGTCGAGATCTGGGCGGGCACACAGGACATGTTCGTCAATCAAAAGAAGGCAGCAGCGGAACTTGGGTGGTCAACAGACCGCGTAACGGTTCACCTCATGCGTGTGGGGGGCGGCTTTGGTGGGCGCGCAACATATGATGTTGTCCGCGATGCCGTGCTCCTTGGACGAGAGGTTGATCGACCGGTCAAGGTGGTGTGGTCGCTGCGTGACGAGTTCCTCGCAGACCGTACGCGTCCGCCATCGTCTCATCGGGTTCGGATCAAAGCAGACGACGATGGGAAAATCATCGAATGGTGGCACGCTTTCGTCAGCGGACACGTCATGTTCAACGATTTTTTGTTACCTGAAGGGGGCTTGTCGCTCGTTCGGAAACTGTTTCACGACATAGGCGCCACTATAGGTTCAAATCCATTCTATACCGTTGATCGCCGCCGCATCGAATTCACTGACGTCAAACTTCCTTTCCATGTTGGCCAGTGGCGCTCACTTGGCGCGACGCCCAATTCGCTTGCAGTCGAGGCGGCGATTGAGGAACTCGCGCGAACACTCAAACTGGATCCAATTTTGCTACGGATACAAAATCTTGGCCCGGAACAAGACCGTCTCAAGACGTGTTTGACAAAGCTGAAAACCATGTGCGCCGCTCGCCCGCTTCCTGAAGACGCAGAGGTTGGTCGCGGTTACGCCGCTGCAATCTTTGCCGAGGAAACCCATGTTGCAATGGCTTTTGACGTATCTTATGAGAAAGAGAGCGAACAAGTCCGCATCGATCGTTGTTACTGTGTGCTTGATCCCGGATTTGTTTTTAGCCCTGATCAAGTCAAGGCGCAGATCGAAGGGTGTACCATGATGGCCATCGGGCAAGTCTTGGTCGAAGGGGCGCCTATCGATGATGGTTCGATTTCTGCTTATGGTTTCTTCGACTATCCGATTGCGACGATTGACCACGCGCCAGAATTTGAAATTGAACTCATCAGTGACCCTTCTGTGGCGCCATCTGGTGTAGGTGAAGCCGCGTTGATTGCTGCACTTCCCGCTCTCGTAAATGCCATCCGCGCAGCAACAGGATATCGCGCGAGTAAACTGCCAATAGATGAGGATGATCTTGTTGCCACAATAAACACGAAGGGTTGATCAGAGTGAATAATAGAGTGAAGCTAGGCCCAGGACCCGTTGATTTATAATATCTTGCCTGACTTACTTCGTGAGCGTTCGGTGAAGTCGACCTGACGCGATAGGATTTGATCTTCTATTCTTCCTCCAGTTTTGTCAGCAGGCGCTGGAAGGAAGTTTGCCCGTCACTCAGGTTGCCAGGCGCCATGGCACAAGAAAAACACGGCTATATTATTGGCTGAATGATCACCGTTACAATCCCATGCTTGAAGGGAGATCAATGCATACAACAGAAACAGGGTTTGTTTCTAGCAGTGTCGACGAGGAGAGCCTTTCGTGTTCATGCTGCGAGGAAGTTGTTCAGGCACCGCTGCCCTCCGGGCCAATCGAGCGCGGGTGCCCGGGATCAGGGCTGCTGGCTCAAATTGCTGATCATAAAATCAATCGCATCAACGATCTCATGCCATGGTGTTACGCTGCTAAATCAGCGTAACTGAAGCCTTAATTGATAAAAAGGCTGGGGTCATCGGACGCACACAGTCATGACAGCTTCCGTGATGTTGATAAGCACCACTTGCTTACCGTTGCTTGAGCGTTGTCGTGTAACAAGGTCGCGCTTTCTAAACGACCAATGACCTTGATCGCGCCTCCTTCGGTGAGCAGCAAGGCGTGTGAAACTTCACTCATCGTCACAGGTGCTCCAGACTGGCAAACACGCCCAAGCATTTCTTTTCTGAAAGTGTCAGTTTACATTCTTCCATAACAGCAGCCTGCAACATTTGCCGAAGGCGTTCTGCTTTAAGCGGTAACAGATAGGCCATCCTTATGTTTAGACGCTCTTTCTCGGGTGGTAGATCTAGTTTTGCCTTCGCAATCCCTATCTTTGAATAGATTACTTGACAAGAAAAGTATTCCAGACAAGTATATCCAAACTTATGCGGTAATAAGTTAGACAACCTGTAGCAGCCGTATGACCATGTAAAAAAGGATACGCGGATGTCCGTACCTCTGCTGCTCACCCTTTCGTTGTTCTGTGAAGTTTTGCAGGTGCATCCAATGGCAGCAACGTTGCAGGATCAAATGGAATATTTTCTAGAGAACTTGCCATCATGAATCGCGCACGCTCACAGCGCTAAATAGGCCGGACCAGATGTCGCCTATGTTTGGATCTTTTGAACGGGGAACTTATGGATGCGGCCCATTGAATTTACAGCAGTAATTTTCGTATTGGTAGGTGTTTTCATGACAGCTTGTGCGGCTACTCAAAAAGATCACAAGCAAGGGTCTTTGAATTTCAAAGATGGAGCATTTAGGAATAACAGTCTGGTCGAAACTCACTCCTTCTGGGAAGTAGCCTGGGCAGGGCTGACCTCTGACACGGAAAGAGCTAAATGGCCGAAATGGGTGGAAACGATCACAGATCCGTCCCCGCAGGACAGAGTCAATAGCAAGGACGCACGCGTCACCTTCATCAACCATTCAACTTTTCTTATCCAGATAAATGGGTTCAATATTCTCACTGACCCAGTGTTTTCAGAACGAACCAGCCCGATTTCCTTTGCTGGCCCAAAGAGGGTTCATAAACCGGGCATAGCTCTGGAGGATCTACCAGAAATCGACGTAATTATCGTAAGTCATGATCACTATGATCATCTGGACTTGAAATCCATAAATCAGTTGATTAAGCGCGACAACCCCAAAATATATACCGGACTTGGGGTGGGAAGTCGCTTGGCATCCTCTGACAACATCAATGAACTAGATTGGCTGGATAGCGCGCAAGTGTCAGATGATTTTAAGCTTTGGTTTCTTGAAGTGCAGCATTTCTCAGGTCGTACATTGACTGATAGAAACTCCACTCTCTGGGGCGGGTTTCTTATGCAGATTGGTGGCAAGAATATCTACTTTGGCGGTGATAGTGGTTACGCCAATCACTACAAGAGAACATATGAACAATTTGGACCTGTTGACTTGGCCTTTCTGCCAATAGGTGCCTATGCACCTCGGCATTTATTCAAGCCAGTGCATCTTGATCCATTTGAGGCTGTTAAAGCACATATGGATTTAAGAGCAAAACAGTCAATCGGCATGCATTATGGAACCTTCCAACTGAGTGCAGAAGCGCGCGTTGAGCCGGTTGAACTTCTGGAACAAGCCAAGCGTGAGGCTCAACTGTCCCCTTCTAGCTTTATCACGCTCAATGTAGGCCAGCCGCTGGACATGATCGGTGTTGGCTCCTCTGATTAGTACCAGTCATCCTCGCTGACAAAGCACGTAGAAATATAGAGAAACATGATCAACTACGTTAGGTCGCCTTCACCGAGCACCTACGCTTTACCGTTGATGGGAGCGATTTTACAACCTCTATCAATCGCATCATAGCTATCAAGGAAGACCGCCTTATGGGGCCCTCCGATTAGTGCTTAAATTGTTAGATAGGCTGTTATGGAATCTCATCGAAATCGTAGGAGCCAGCTTTTGGCGTTTCAGACAGGAGAAACACAATGATAAGATTCCAGCTCAACGGAAATTCAGTTACTACTGGCGTGAATGAGGATGCCCCTCTTCTTTACGTTTTACGAAATGATTTTTCTCTGAACGGCCCTAAATTTGGCTGTGGTGCCAGCGCATGTGGTGCATGTACTGTGCTTGTTAATGGTCAGGCCGTTCGGTCCTGTATCACACCGGTCTCGCTTGTCGCCGACTCCGAGGTGGTGTCGCTCGAAGATCAGACACCCGACAGCGTTCTTTCAGTGCTTCAACAAGCGTTCCTGGTTGAGCAGGCTGCACAATGTGGCTACTGCAGTAATGGGATGATCCTGACGGCTACTGAACTGCTATCGAGCAATCCTGCCGCAAGTGATGCAGAAATCCGTGAGAGCATGGATGGTATTTTGTGTCGCTGCGGCGCACAGGCGCGTGTGCTAAAAGCAATCAAGCGTGCTCAAGTGCAGATTTGAGGAGAGCTAATCATGATTAAGCCTGACACAGCATCACTTTCTCGACGTTCCATTCTACACGGCATTGGGGGGCTCACCGCCTATTTCGCATTGCCGGTTTCCATCCGTACTGCTCAGGGAGAAATGCGACGCCCAAATGAATCGACAGTTGATGCCTGGATTCGTATAGATCCCAAAGGCAGCGTTTACGTGTCCTCTGGCAAGGCTGAACTTGGCCAGGGAATTCAGACTGCATTTGGGCAAATCGTTGCAGAGGAACTGGATGTCGACCTTGCGCGCATAAAGGTGATCAATCCAGACACTGACCGGTCACCAGATGAATCGTATACGGCAGGCAGCGCATCGATACAGTCGAGTGGTATGACATTACGCCACGCAAGTGCCGAAATACGCCGTCATCTTGTCAAGATGGCAGCGGGCAGGCTCCACGCCGATTTGGTGGACATCTGTGTCGAAGATGGAGAGGTGATCGCTCCGGACGGCGGTCACATAACCTATTGGGCTTTGGTCGGTGGTTTGGAAATAAATATCCCGATCTCTGGCAATGCTCAACCAAAGCGTCCAGCAGACCATAAGTTTGTGGGTACGCCCCAGCAACGGGCTGATCTACCGGCCAAACTATACGGTGAAGCCTCTTACATCGTCGATATTCGCCTAGAGGGCATGGTTCATGGCCGCATCGTACGCCCCCCAGCACCGAAGTTCACACTCGTGGATGTATCCATCGACACCGTCAGTGCAATGGACGGTGTGATCTCAGTTGTACGGGATGGTAGTTTTCTCGGCGTGATTGCGGAACGTGAAGAACAAGCTGTGGCTGCAGCTGAAGTATTGGCCGAAGGTGCAAGCTGGGACATCCCGCCCATTGAACCACCGCTGGAGGAGTTGCCTGAACGGATTAAAACGCTGCCGTCATTCGACAGTGTTTTTCTGGAGGTTGGCGATGTTAACTCTGCCGGTGGCGAGCGTTTCGAAGCATCTTACTATCGTCCTTTTCATGCCCATGGTTCGATCGGACCATCTTGTGCGATTGCTCAGCTTGATGGCGATATCCTAACGGTGTGGTCGCATACGCAAGGTGTCTACCCAGCCCGGCGTGACATGGCAAACGTACTAGGGATGGCTGAGAGTAACCTGCGTTTCATTCATGCCCATGGAGCCGGATGTTATGGCCATAATGGTGCAGATGATGTAGCGATGGATGCAGCGCTCTTAGCCCGCGCAACCGATTTACCAGTACGTGTGATGTGGTCGCGTCAAGATGAGCTGGCTCATTCACCATTTGGCACGGCAATGCGTATTGAAATTGCTGCCGAACTTGATTCCAACAACAGGTTGCGCTCCTATGAGCACACGCTCTGGTCAGGTGCTCATATTGCGCGTCCAGGTTTGCAATCCCAAATGAGCAGCGGTAATCGTAGTGGCCTCATGCCCGCTTGGTCTACTAACAGCGATCTGCAACCCTATGCATTTAAAAGCGCAGCGTCTATGTTCGGGGCGGATCGTAACAGTGATCCGATCTATGATATCGCGAATAAGAGGCTGACAAAGCACCTTCTGCCCGAGATGCCTTTACGTGTCTCAGCGATGCGCAGTCTGGGAGCTTATTCCAATCACTACGCTATGGAAAGCTTTATGGACGAAGTTGCCTTTAATGCTGATGTGGACCCGATTGAGTTCCGGTTGCAGCACCTCAGCAATCCGCGCTATCGGGCGATTGTCGAAAAAGTTGCAGAAGAAGCCAATTGGTCTGGTCGTTCGAACAAAAAGGGCACTGGACGTGGTTTCGCATTTGGACGCTATAGGAATACATCGGGCATTTTCGCAATTGTCGTCGACGTACACGTAGATTTAGAGAATGGCGAGGTAGCCATATCGAAGGTCGTTGGAGCCATAGATGTCGGTCAGGTAATCAATCCGGACGGCGTGCTTAATCAGATCGAAGGCGGAATCATCCAATCCCTGAGCTGGACCTTGATGGAAGAGGTGACTTACGATCACACCGGCGTCACCAGCACCGAATGGTGGGATTACCCAATCATGAGTGTCGCGCAGTCCCCGGTCATTGAGCTTCATTTGATTGACCGCCCAGACTTGCCCTCTGTTGGAGCAGGTGAGGCTTCACAGGGGCCGACTGCCGCAGCACTTGCCAATGCCGTCTTTGACGCAACTGGCGCTCGCGTTCGTGATTTGCCACTGCGGGCTGACAAGATCCTGAAGCAAATGACTTAACTGAGTTCTTTTGACGGAGTTAAGCCAATAGGTTTTAGAGATTGTCGAACTGTGGCTCGAAGTAAAATGCAACGCGCATTTAATTTTGGATATTTTCACATACCCAGACCAACCTATGCCTTCATTAGTTGAATAGCGGAGAGCTTTGGCCAGAACACGTCCAAACTGTAATCCGTACTGATGAGGAAAACTCGACAGATCGCAACGTTTATTGGTGAAACTTGAAGGGCACGTGTGATGCACATCCATTTGAGCATTGCATAACAGATGCCCGAAATAATGTTTCGACTATAGGAGACACCTGATGAGAACACTTGCAGTGATGCCTTGGACACTAGCCTTTATTTTACTTTTGCCAATAACGGTGCACGCTCAGGATTGGCGTGATGAGGCAGGTTATCTTTATTTAGCTGATCGTCTTGATCGACCGCAGGACGGTTATTGTATTGACGTGGCCGGGTCGGGCAACTGGGTAGACTTTACCATGCCGTTAAACGCGCATAATTGCAAACGGCCGGGCTTCTATGCAGACGAGGCCGTTACCTTTTCCTCTCCTGGTGCCATTCGTTTTCCCGCTTATCGGGGGTGCGTGACAGCGGTTGGTTTGAATGGGAGAACATTGCCTGGTGCCCCGCTGATGATCAAACATTGTGCTGATGAAGTTGATATCGCGCAATATCCTTTTGTGCGGGCATCTTTACAAGATTTCACACATCGTACAGATGGGCGTATTGAATTAACTGGCACGGGGCTTTGCTTCGAGGTTGGCGCAGATTCTGACAGCACCTTTTCAGAAGATCATCGCTGGCGTACCCTAAATCTGAATACCTGCGAAGATATTCCCGAAAGTCGATCAGTCTGGTTAGAATTTGAGCGAGAAACAGAATAATATCTATGTCGCAGCCAATACTTCGAAGGGTACTGTCGCAAACATCGCTGGAATGCCCTTTTGGCTCAGTTGGCCCTTCCTGATCTTGTAGTCAGCAATTTGGCGCTATCAACTTAATCCGAAGTTTGCCGCAATAGTTTTCTCCAGACGCATTTTAAGCTTCAAGCTCAGCAGCTTGTTTCCATTGTGAAAAAGCGTTGATACGGTAGAGGTGAGTGTCGATTGCAGATCGTTGGTGGTGAGGTGGAACGAAGAGATTGCGCAGGCCGGAGAATGTTTCCAGAAATCTTTGAAGCTGGCCTGGCGACTTGAACTTTTGCATGGCTCGTTTTCGCGAGGGCAAACGCAAGTTCTCGGAGCGGTTGTTTAAGTCCTTATGGCTGAGGTGCTCAACAGCTGGCATCACTTTGTGTTTTGCCGCACCATAAGAGCCGAGTTTGTTGGTAACAATTCGTTTTGGAGCAAATCCCTACCTTGGTAACAGACATGTCATTAAACGTTTAGCAGCCTTGGTATTACGTCGTTTTTGAAGGATCTCATCCAGTATGTAACCATCTAGAGCAAGGGCCCGCCACAGATAGCATCACTGGCCCTTGAACTTGATCACAACATCATTAAGATATCTGAGCTTTGTGCTCTTTTGCGTCGCAACCGATGACTGTAAGCTGGGCCAAACTTGATGCCCCACTGGCAGATGGTTTCATATGATAAGGTTATGTCGTGCTCCGACAACATTTCTGCGACTGAGCAGCCCCATTGGAGTGATCCGAGTTGAAAGTGAGTGCATTGTTGGCCTTTGATCCATCTGAATGGTGGCTTCCGGGACTGGCGGGTGATAGCTCAGAGCACTGTGGGGTCGTTTGGTGTTGTAGTGTTTTCTCCAGCATTCGATGATGATTTGAGATTCAAGGAGGGAATAGAAGATTTCACCGTTCAGTAGCTCGTCGCGCATACGCCCGTTGAAGCTCTCGCATTACCCGTTTTCCCAAAGTGTGCGTCCGGTGACCCCGGCCTTTTTATTGATTAGGACTTCAGTTATGCTTATTTAGCAGCGTAACACCATGGTATGAGATCGTTAATGCAATTGATTTTATGATCAGCAATATAGGCCAGCACCCATGTGAGCCAGGCTTGCAGGTCGACATCATTGAGTTTCAATGAGGTTGAGGCGATGGCAGCAGCTTTTCCTCCGCCCTCTAATCCCATGAAGAGATAAATTTTCCTTCTCAGAGCCAAAGGCTTCAATGCGCGCTCAGCAGAATTATTGTCCAGTTCCAGCTGGCCATTATCAAGCTAGGGCCATGAGCAAAGTAGCCTTTTGTGATCCGTTGGGCACGACAGGCACTATACTCATGTGACCGCAAAGATCCATCAACGCCTCCTAACCAAGACATTAAAAACAATTATTTTGACAGCAGCAACCCTTGAGGGAAACATCCGAATGTCCAGTGTTCGCCCTCATCTCTGGCAACAGGCTCTCGCTTACCTCAGTTCTCGCGGTGCTGCGAACGGTAGCAAAGTTCGCATCTTACTAGTTCAAAATCACCAAAGCGGGTGAATGCGATTCAATGTTCCCTTGTTGTTCTTCGTAACGCCCAAAATACACGCTGGGTCCAGTTGGGACTATCTGGTCGATGAAGCTCAAGAAGTTGGCAGCACCTATAATGCAGTTTGTACGCCAGATTTCTTCGGTTTCAACGACAAGGGTGAGCTGCAATACTGTGGCAGCTTGGATGATGCTGGCTTCACCGACCCAACCAACCGCACACCAGAACTTCTCAATGCCATGCGTCAGGTTGCCAAAACCGGCTGCGGACTTAAGCATCAGATCCCGAGCATGGGTTGTTCAATAAAGTGGAAGTAGATCTGTTTGCGCGAAGGCTAGTCAAATTGAAGGCAATGATAAAGCAGGACGCAGTAGCCGCTAGCAGAGGACCATATGTATGGACCGCCTGCATTTCGCAAGAGAGTTTTTACTTGGAACCTTGAAGTCGCTACTATGTATCCGACCTGTTTATCGGCACGCGGGCCGTGGCCTTGATGGTAATACGCACGTACCTAC
>NZ_LMCG01000037.1:0-557 GCF_001623065.1 Pseudovibrio sp. Ad46
ATAACACCGTCATCATTGATGCTAACCGTACCACCGAAGCCATCACTTCCCGCAGCAACCAGCTTACTTTCCGTATAACCACCAGAACCATCCGGCGTAAAGATGTAGATCTTATCGGTTGCAGTGCCAAACGCAGACGCAATTATGACCCCGTTGGCATTAATTGAAAGACTATCGCCACCAAGGTAATCTCTTGCCACTCCATCAGATGCTGTCAGCTTGACCTCTGCATAACTCCCACCTTCTGTCGGGGTAAACACATAAACCGACCCGGAAAAATCGCCTTTATCATCATCATAAATAGCACTGACAGCAATGACGCCGGAATTGTTGATCACAGTCTGATAGCCAAAGTAATCATCCTTTGCACCATCAGAGGCGACAAGTTTGGTCTCAACATAACCATCACCATCCGGTGTGTAGACATAGACAGAGCCGGATGTGTTCCCCTTGTCATCATCATAGTGAGAACCTGCAACAACAACACCATGATCATTCATCTGTGTGCTGTAGCCAAACCAATCACTTCTATCACCATCTGAGGCAACTATCTTGCC
>NZ_LMCG01000038.1:0-90203 GCF_001623065.1 Pseudovibrio sp. Ad46
GCGCGCACGCCAGTGACAACATCATCACCTGCTGTA
Source organism: Pseudovibrio sp. Ad46 (assembly GCF_001623065.1). Lineage (NCBI taxonomy): Bacteria > Pseudomonadati > Pseudomonadota > Alphaproteobacteria > Hyphomicrobiales > Stappiaceae > Pseudovibrio > Pseudovibrio sp. Ad46. The sequence continues at coordinate 37 of NZ_LMCG01000038.1, forward strand.
CCGTGGTAGATATCATAACCATCAACATCAAACTCAATGCTGCTGAGCCGGACACCATCAGCAAACTCATAGCGCTCGATATGCGCATCAGCACTCCAGTTCTTTATGGTCAGAACGTCGCTAATCTCACCTAACGGCTGATCTGGCTTGCCCGGATCAATCAGATAAAACTTTAAGTCACCATCGGCGACAATTATCTTTAGATTTGAGAGTGTGATGCCGTCTGCAAAGCGGATGGTGTCGGTGCCGGAGGTTTCTATGAGTGTATCTTTACCAAAACCGCGCTCGAACACATAAGTGTCATTGCCTTCGCCACCATCCAGGATATCGTCCCCATCACGGCCAAGGAGCAGGTCATTCCCAGTTCCACCAAGGAGCCAGTGATTGCCCGGCGTATCATCAATAATATCCGCAGCATCAGAACCTAGAACAAGAGGCGCTTCTGGTAACCCACCAAAGTTAAATACTTCGATATCAACATAGTTTAGCCCATTCGCTTCAGCAGCTTGCAAACGGTAATCCCCGGGGCCGCCATCGTTATAAGCATAGAAATCAAAGTCGAAATACCCAGAGTTCGGCGCGGTGAATGTGCCATTGGTGTGATATTCATAACTGTTATCAGACAGGACGATGGTGTCTCCAATTTTAAACAACATGCCATCATCCACATCTTCGCGGAACTTGTAAGTTCTCCCAGCTTCCAGATAAAGCTTTCCCTTAAAATGATGAATATCGTAAGCAGGCAGACCGCTCCTTAAGGATGTGACCTGTGTGACTGAAGACGCACTCTGATCATCGATCCAATCTTCAAACTGATGACTTGGAAGGTGCTTTGGTGCCCCGTTATATATCGTGCGAGTAACATTTACTGCAGCTATTCTCGCTTCAACACCCGCATATGAGCTCATATTTAGCTCAAACCCATCTGCAAACCTGAGCGCATCAACGCGTTTGGAGGATGAGTTCCAGTTCTGGATACGGATAGAGCCTTCCAAGTCAGCCAACGGCGTGTCGGGATTGTCTTTATCGAGCACATAGACAACCATGTCGTTGCCCTCGCGGCGCAGTGTCACCTCATCCAGTATCAGGTCCGACAGGAACAGCATGTCCATGTCACCGGAGCTGTCAGAGATGGTGTCTTTGCCGTCGCCGCGCTGGTAGGTGTAAACGTCATTGTCAGAGCCGCCCTCTAGTCGGTCTGAACCCTGGCCTCCGGTCAGAACATCCGTGCTGTCACCACCCTTGAGTGTGTCGTTGCCTTGACCACCAGAGAGAATATCAATGCCATCTCCACCTTCCAGCGTGTCATTGCCATCGCGGCCCTGCAGAACGTCATTGCCATTGCCACCGCGCAAGGTGTCATTTCCAGCATGACCTTCAATCCAGTCGCGCAGGGAAGAGCCTGTGACTGTCTGAGTACCTGTTGCCTGTAGCAAGCTACCTTTCAGGTCTGTCAGCGAGAACGTCACTCCAGAGGCAAAGGTCAAAGCCTCTACAGCCTTGTTTGTGTCTCTCCAGTTCCTAATGCGAATGGTATCAGTGACATCAGCCAGTGGGGTCGCATGACTGTCCTGCGGCAGCACATAGATCACCAGATCATTACCGTCTTTGACAAGGCTGAGGTCTTCAAGATCGATATCTAAGCCGAACGATATTGCATCGGCTGTACCGGAAGTGTCCTCCACAGTGTCGTTCCCGTCTCCCCGATTGAAGAAGTAGGTATCATCACCGGCCCCTCCAAAGAGTGTATCGGTGCCAGAACCACCACTGAGGCGATCATTATCAGCTTCTCCGTGCAGCTCATCATTGCCAGCCGAGCCGTGCAGCTCGTCTTCATCATTACCACCATAAAGCTTGTCGGCTCCTTCCTCGCCTTGAAGGAAGTCCTCACCGTCATGACCACGCAAAATGTCATTGCCTTGACCACCAGAGAGAATATCTCCACCCGAGCCGCCACTGATGTTATCATTCCCTTCATAACCAAAGACAGCAACAGAGACAGATGCACCGGTTGCTGTAATCGTGTCATTGCCCTTGCCAGCATGAAGCTCCTCAATCTGGTGGGATTTCAGATCAAAGGTCAGCGCTGCATCGCCAACATAGTTGGCATTGTCATGTCCATCGCCACCAAGTACGACACTATCGTGCTCATCAAAGAAGAGCAGGTCATCTCCATCTCCACCACGGAGCTGGTCTGCACCCTTATCACCAGAGAGCAGGTCATCCTGATTGCCGCCTGTTAGCGTATCGTTCCCGTCTCCGCCCGTAAGCTGTACGGCGGTATCATAACCGCTGGCGTCCAAGAGGTTGTTACGTGCATCTCCGGTCGCCCCACCCAAAGCTGCAGCTGCTAAATTGACGTCGGTTGACCCGGTGCCATCCAAGACCCGGTACTCGTAGTTTTCGTTGTTCTCAAACTCGATACGGAAGCCCGTATCCGTTTCAACACGGCGCCAGCCTTCAGCCGTGTAGGACAAGGACATGTCTCCAACACCACCTTCGATCACTTCACCATTGCGGGTGTAAGATGCGCGGCCCAGGATCGTATTGTCATAGATAGTGACATCATTGCTCAGGTCAGCATAGTCGGTGCCGTCATCATATTTGAGATTGATCTGTGTGATGCCAAGCTGCTCAAGAGATTTGAGCTCACCCTCATCAGTGATACCATTCTGATTGAGATCCTGCCAGACATGCAACTCGCTCCAGACTTCATCTTGAGCATCGAGTACACCGTCGTTATTTCCGCCGCGGCTTTCCCATTCATCAAAAGTTGCCAGGGCCTGAAGGTCGGTTGCACCATCCCAATCAAGCCACTTACTCAGAACCAACTCCTTGGTCTGGTCGATCTTGCCGTCTCCTTCACCGCGCGTGCCATCGGCATTCAGGTCCATAACAAGAAAGCCGTCGTCCGCCGCAGCCCAGGCCGTTTTCTCAAGGAAGCCATCGGCGTCCATGTCAAAATCTACATCAGCACTGGCATTCACTTCAATACCATCACCATCTAGGTCCAGGATGACTGGTTTGCCACTGTCGCTGTCCTTGCCGTCGTTGGAATCATTGTCGCCAAAGATATCGCCGACAAAGTCGCTGATCCCCTTACCAACCTTACTAATGCCTTCAGCAAATGAGCTGCCGATTTCACGCACGGTCTCAACGGCTGTACGCCCAATCTCACTGAAGGCGTTACCGATCCCTTTGCCAATCTCAGCAATACCACCAAAGATATAACCTTCGCTGAAACGACTTATTCCTTTGCTGATCCCGGTCCCAATAGCGCCAACAGCACGGGCAGCGCCATCCAGGATCTCACCTGCAACGTGGAACGGGCTGGTGACAATATCGCCGATGCCATCACCAAGAGTACCAAGTTTGTCGAAGAACACGTCATCAATAGTGTTGCCAACCTGACCCAAAACACCAGAGTCGTTGTGAACGCGAACCCCGCCTGCAATATAGGTATGCAGGCCTTCAACTTCGAAGTTATAGGTTTTCCAACCTTCTGGTACGTCTTCGTTTAAAACGCATTTTCCATCAACAAAAACGGAGCGATTGGAACTGCGCTCAAACAGATCAGCGGTCTTATCATCAAAGCGGAGAAGTTCAGCAGTGACTTCAATTATCTCACCGGTTTGATCAACTACCCGAGCAGTGCCATTGCCAGCTTCTACTAGTTCACCAATCTTGGTAAAAGAGCCTGTTTCATCAAGGAACGCATGACCTGGTGTCACAATCAGAGGTTCACGTTCATCGTCAAATGAAAGGCGCAACAACTCCTGAGTGGCGTTTTGGTAGAGTTTGACGATTTTGCCAGCCTGCAAGGAACCGCGACCGGCATTAACGCTGTCATCAAAACTGGAGACTGAATGTGAAGTGGTAAGTGCTTCAATCGAAGTGGTGGAACCATCTGAGAGAGTGACAGCTGTACCCGAGACAAAGCATCTAGACTCAGTTAAGTCGGCGATTGCGCCATCTTTGATGGCTTGATTGATGACACGGTCAACTTCAAACAGGCCAAAAAGGTTATCGTGTAAAGTAGCTACCATTGCAGTAAAAGAATTTTGTCCGAATGTACCTACATTTCGAGCAGACGCTGGTAGATCTAAATCTGCATAGAAACCGCCACTTTTCCGAGCTGAAATATCTGTCGTTACTGCTGCACCTAAAGTGCCGTTGATGTCGAGTGAAGTATCTATTCTACCAAATTTTGCAGTTAACTCGGCATTACCGGGTGAGACAGCAACGCCCACTCCCCGGTTTGCAAAACCAACCCCCAACTCTCCTTTTATTGTTACTTTTTTTTCTCCCTCAGTCGGGATCTTAGTCTCAATCACCTGCCCGACAGTGACATTGGCGATTTTACCTCTGAAGGAGTAGTTATTACTTACACTGACCTTACTCGTCTCGACTATGCCCACTTCGAGAACTTTCTCGTACGCAGAGTAGTTTACCGTAGTTGGACTAAAGCTAGAAAAAGTTGGGTCGTATGAGTTGTTAGCCCTGCGTAAAACGTCATTCATTTGCACTTGCCTCTAAATAATGCTCAACGATTTTTTTTGTAATTTCTTTAATTGTAGAGGTATCTGAACTGAGTGGAGCAATCCCTTCGAACTTTAGCAAAGCAAGCGCAGCGCATTTATAATCTGCTGGTTGAATGGTCTTTTCTGTACCATTAACCGCTAGAATTGCATCCTCGGCATCAGAAATGTTTACTTCCAAGATCAAGCAACGATCTTTGGTGTCTAAATATTCATTAAAAGGTTGCGGATCAGGTATTTTAAGAACGTCCGCGATTAATTTTGTGTTTAGGCCTCTCTCGTTGACGTAGTTACTTCCAGATAGAAATATGAAATTAATTCCACTATTGTCCGCTTCAGTACCATCTAGAGTAAGCACGTCACGAAGGTAAATCAGGGAGTCGACATAATTTTCTAACTCTGGATCTTCGATATCCCAAAATGCTCTGATTTCTTCTGCTTGAGTGAGACTACTGAAGGTGAACAAGCCTGCCAGTAAACCAGCTCTGCAAAACTTGGCGAAGAAGCGCTGAAGCCTTTGCGCAACATCAATCACATGCATGGTTTTATTTTTTTTGATCCGATGTTTCTTAGATGGATCTCGCATAGCTTCCTCCTATGAACTTGAAGCCTGCTTTTTTAGTAAGTTTGTGCAACCTGGACAGCTCCAAATCTGACGTGGCATGCAGCAAGAGCTCACGTGCGTGCCGGGCCTTTGCCCACTGTGTTGCTCCGCGCAAAAGGCCGAGCGCGGCACGCCCACCGCTAAGTGAGGATCGCACAGTTTTAAGCACATTGATGTTGTGAATGGTGGCAAGGAGTACTCCCTCACCGATGTGATACTCACCAACACTGCAGTAGAGCAGGCCAACCGGTTGCTCTGCCTTTAGCGCTAACATCACTGCATGTCTTGTAGGATCTTTGATCGCATTCTCAGCAATCTTCTGCGTTTTCTTTTCTGAAAACGGAATGTAGCCAAGCCGACTTTCTTCATGCGCCTGCCGCGCTAACTCTATAACAGCAGGAATATCCTGCTTACTTCCCACCAACCGAAAGGTGTAAGCCGAGCTACTTCTTGATCGCTCTGACCCTTTTCCATCCCGTTCTACTGCCTCAGCATCCGCATCCATTTTGCTCTTGTCCCCGCATCTTATTTTGATTTGCAAAGAACATATATGAGAGCGACAAAACCCAAAACCGAAAACTGTTCAACCACGCCTTGCCTTAGCAACAAATAACTCATCTACAAACCTTATGCTTTGCGGTTCTCATAAAGGCTTGATCATGGACTGCATGAAGTGATTTCAGTTATTGACCCCATCAGCTTTATAATCTCCTTTGAGAGGCACCTGAAAGCTAATCAACATGACGTTTTCATAACTTATTTTGAGCAGCAAATACGACTGTTTCCGCTACAAGCTGTCCACTACAGCACAAACCCTCAGTTTTGGTGGATGCTTTCATTCTTTAGATAGACAACTGGAATCATTGTGTGATTCATCAAAGGGATGCTTAATCCCTCTCTTCCCTGCGGAAAATGGGAGGACGTTCTGTCCTCGCTGCCCTCTCACCTCGACCTGAACCAAACAGCATTCAAATGTGGTGCCCTGCGCCGCCGGCGGCAGGTATCAGATAGTACAGACCTGCTGCGTCTGGCGCTGGCTTATGGTCCGTGTGGCATGTCGCTGCGCAGCACCTCCGCGTGGGCTTCCATGAGTGGGCTGGGGGAGTTATCGGATGTTGCCGTTCTGAAGCGACTGAAAGGAGCTCATGAGTGGCTCGGGGTGATCGTTGCCGAGCTGTTGTCAGAGGCCGGAGGGCAGAGCTTCCCAAATGGGCACCGTCTGCGGCTTGTTGACGGAACATGTATTGCCGGTCCGGCAAGCAAAGGAACAGACTGGCGGATACACGCCAGCTATGACCCTGCTGCCGGCTGCTTTACACATTTGGAGATCACTGATGTTCATGGTGCTGAGAGCCTGACCCGCGGGCCTGCCTTGCCGGGAGACATTCACATAGCTGACCGTGGATATGCCCAGGCCAAAGGATTGCATCGCATATTAGAAGATGGCAGCGACTTTATTGTCCGCACCGGTTGGCGCAAAGTTCGGCTGCGTCATATGAATGACACCCAATTTGATCTGTTTGCCATGTTGCCGGAAGCTGACTATGACAGACCGGTGGGTTATCCGGTTGACATCAAGGGTAGCACAAAAGAAACAGATGTTCCCGCTCGCCTGATCATCCTGCGCAAACCACCGCAAGCCACCGAGCAGGAAAGAAAACGCCTTCGGCGCACGGCCAGCAAAAAGGGCAGCAAACTCAATCCGGCCTCACTCGTTGCCGCGGAATACATGCTGTTGCTTACTTCATTGCCAGCTGAGGAGTTTGACGCCAACAGCATTGCCGAGCTCTACCGGATACGCTGGCAGATCGAACTCGCCTTTAAACGACTGAAAAGTCTCATTCATATAGACAGACTACCAGCAAAAGACCCCGCCCTGGCAAGAAGCTGGTTATTATCTCATCTGATCCTTGCCTTGCTGATTGAGCGTCAAAGTGAGGAATGCCTGTCACACGTGCCTCCTGACCAAAACCGGCAGGAGCGCACACCGTCTTTATGGCGAATAAACAAGTTGCTGCTCCAGGCTCTGCTCTCCGCCATACAGGGGATATGGGATACGAGTGGGATTACCGGAAAAGCAAGAAGCTTCTGGCGCGCTATGTGCGAGCCGCCAAGAAAGAGAAAAGTTCAACGAATTCCAAAATATAACCTCTTAAGTTAGCGCCTATGGGGCTGTGCCCCCGTTCACCCCCAAAGGGTCGGAGAATGGAATTGGTGCAGGATAAGACAATCAAGTTTCGTGTTACCTCTCACGAAAAAGAGCTGCTGCAGCGAGCCGCGGAAAGGCGTGGCAAATCTGCCTCACACATCCTCAGGCGTGCGATCAAAAGTGTAGCGGCGCAAAAGGACTATGGCAGTGATTTTCGCGCAAACGTGGTTGAACTCCGCCGCAGCATGAATGCAATGCTTGCCAAAGGCGATGAACTCACCCCGCAAGACATTGCCGCTACCCGACAAGTCGTTCAACAAGTCCTCGCGAACTTCCCATGATCATCAAAGCCCAGCGCGTCTCAACGAAGCGTGGTGTGAGGGGGCTTATTCATCACCTTTGGCACGGGGAGGAGAACGAAGAAGTCTCTTTCCTCCAAGGCTCTCGTGATGATGTTCTAGATATGCACTGCGATGCAAAGCAAGTGGCCTCTCAATACTGCGTTCGGCATTGGGTAATTGCGCCGCGTGAAGAAACCTCAGAAAACCAGTTCCATTGGCTCTTGCACCAGCTTGCAAGGGAGTTTTGTTTCTCACCATCTGCTGCCGTTGTCGTTAAACACGGGAAGCCAAGAGCTGTCACAAGTGCTTTCGATGAGCATTGGCATGTCTTGGTCTCTGAAGTTGATCCTGTATCCGGTAAAATCCTCCCAACTTCATGGGACTACGTGCAGCACGAACTTCTGGCACGCTGGGCAGAAGTTGAATTCGGTCATGAGGTTGTACCCGGCAAACATCTGAAAGCTGTAATCAAAGGACTTGCAGAGCGCGGCCTGAACGATGTTGCAAATAAGCTCAAGACTTTGACCAAAAGCCAGCAAACCACAGACCTTGAGGCCTTTAGCACCCAGCAGCATCAAGAAAAGAAGCGCAAAGGAATTGATCTGCCACAGGTCCGTGCACGCCTGAAATCAATCTGGGAAGAGTGTACCAACACCGATCAACTTCAGCAGGCACTTGCGAGCGTAGGCTTGAAGGTAGCGCTGGGTGCTAAGAAAAACACTTGGATAGTAGAGACAGAAGCAGGGGAGCTAGTAGGTTCTCTTTCTCGGCTTTTAGGTCAGCGTATCTCCGCTATCCGCGAATTTATGGAACGTGAAAATGAGCCAGAACCAACAGTTGACCCCAGAAATGGTCTTCAACGGAATGAGAGCGCTGCGAGGCGCACTAGCTGCACAGCAGATGCAACCAGAACAGAGCCAAGCTATCAACCAAGAAGCGAACCGAGTGATGGCAGAGTTCGTCAAGACCCAGCTAAAGCTAGTGGAAGGAATGCAAATGGTCAGAGCAGAGCTGGAACTGGTTCACACCGAACTCAAGCAGCTCAGATCAAGCTAGACCCCTCAGCTACGAACCATATCGCAGGCGCTTTAGTGATGCTTGAGGAGGAGCTTACAGCCCTACATGTAGAAGCTAATACTATTGCTCTCAGTGCCTACCAGCGTGTTTCTCAACATCTGTGCCGTTTGGGAGGGGAAGAGACACTGATTTCTAAGATGAATTACGTCTCTCCTGTATACCCGCAAGAATTGCTACAAGCCAACGATGAGCAGTTAACGCTTGAGGCTCAAGTTGGCGTTATAGATGAGAAAGTTGAACAGGTTAAAGCTGAAATACAACAGTTGCCGACACCGCGATGGTGGTGGATTTTCACCAGTAAGCACGAAGAACTGGAAAGGAAGCGAGAAATACTCGAAATGAACCTCCAGAAGCGTATTGTAGAAAGAAGTAGTGTTAAGAGTTCCCTACAAAAAGCAGCGCTTGAACTCTGTAACTTGGAGCAAGACTTTGACTTGCAAGTGAGTAATGAGCGGCAGGAGTTCAATCGCCGTAAGTGCTTAGCGCAAGAAAGGATTCCGGTCCTCAGAGCGGCCCTACGATGCTTAGAGAGTGATCTCTCACAAGCCCACGCTGGGCCCGACTTTTTGCTGCGAAAAGGAAGAGAACGATTGGAAAACGAAAAGACGCGGCAAATGCAGTTAGAAGTAGAGCGCACAATTGCCTTGGATGAGGTGGCTCCTTCTTTCTCATAGCTATATGCATTACAGAATCCAGAAGGTTTAGTCTCGATAGGCGACATAGACAAAACGCCCAAACTCGAATTCCTCCATTCGACCACCGAATGTGCCCTTAACAGTTTCAGCAAGCTCTGCTTCCGTCATATCAATAGGGTACAGCCCCTCAATGCGAGTGCCCCCGGGTATTTGCTTTTTCCTTTCTATCTGGATTTCTTCAACTTGATTTGTCGATTTCTCGTAGACTGAATATTTGGGCATCTTTGTCTCCGTCAGCAATAGTCATCAATGCACTCACCGTACTCGTGTTCCAAATTGCAAAGCTCAGCTAAATGTTTTGCAGCACCAATGTATTCGAAAAATGTTCCTTCGGATCTGTGGTAGAAAAAGCCATCGGATACAGAGATGTGTGTCACGGCCCATTTTTTAACTGCTTCCTCTGATCGCGTGAGAACCACAAGTTCGGCATCAGCGGTCGTGGCATATTCAACCACACGTGACTGACCGTATTGGTTCTCACAAAACACTTCGCCATTCGTCAGCTGCTCTTCATATTTCTTTATCGCGTCCTCTGTGACGTTGCTGGGGCAACATAAGAATGCCGTTGGTGTTTTCCAGTTCACTTGCACTACAGACGGTGTGAGAGACTCGAATTCTTGTTGTGCTTGCTCTAGAGCTTCTGAAATCTCAGAGCTTTGATGCGCAAAAAGCCATTCGTCTAAAGCTCCACCTTTAGGAACAGACCCGCTCTTGGCCCAGTTTTGGAAGCGTTCCTTGGTGAGTAGAGCCTCTTCTTTAGAAACAGTCCTCATCCAACCTATATCTTGGAACTGGGTGCCGCCTTTGAAGCAAGAAGGATCAGCAATGAATGCTTCTATAGAACCGTAAGCAAGTTCAATTCGTCTGGCCGATATTGGGTTAAGTAAGACGTTCTCAAGGCGAGTTACCCAGCGCAAGTTTTCGGGTCGATTATTGGCTCTATTGGTATCGATGTGATCGACCACATGGTTTTTAGTAGGAGGTGCTCCGTGAAAAGCACAGCAGACAATGCGGTGAACGGGTACCCCGGCTAGGAGGACATAGCCGGTCGTTTCAGACTGTTTTCCGAAAGACCATTTGTTATCCAGAGGACGAACCCTGTTTTGAAGTTTGTTGTGCCGAAAGACAGCACCGTTGTCTCTTACGTTGTATCTTTCATTCTTGTACTCAACATCAAGTACTCGATCAAACGTATCTAGCAGAACGGAATTATCAGCTTTGTTTGTATCAATCGGCATGCTTTACATCTCCCAATTGTAACTGATTATCTTCTCGCCAAGATCATTCTTGGCTTCGTCACGGCCAAGACGGTATGAGATCCACTTTGCGAACGAAGCGTTGAACCAATCTGGACGTCTGTAGTGCGGAGGTAGTGTTGCAAGACAAAGAAGATTTGCATCAGAAAAATGCAGCGGTTTATCGTCAACAAGAGTGCGGGCAACATGGCGCATAGCTTCAGCAAGTGCTGCAGCTTTCTCACTGCTCCCCAGTTTTGCTAGCTCCAAAGCAGAAATTAAGTGTGAGGCCAGAGCGCGGGTATCGTTGGTCGCCTCTTCCAACTCAATCCTGCGTTTTCTGGCGTTTGAACCTTTCGGAAACTTGCCCATTTCATTGCGTCCGTCGAATACATCGACTGAAAGGGCATTGTCTGGTTCAACGAGGTCAAAGAAAATCCGCTCGATGTGCTCATAGGCATGAACGAGATCTTCATCTGTCCAACCTGACGGCAAGTTCTCTAGGTTTTTAAGCTGGCTCAACTTGGTTTTTTCATTGTCTCCAAGAGAAAAGATAGCAAGTTGGGCTTCTGAAATGCGCCTGTTTACGTGCTTCTTGAGATCTTCCTTTTTTCGGAATCGGGCTTGCTTTTCGGCATTACTAATAGGTGGCATAAGGCTCTCCATAACTTTTGCATGTAGTTACGTAACCAAAAATCTAATTTCAGGTCAACCTTGAATTCTGAGGAGAGAAAACGAAGAGCGTGATGACATCTTAAGGAGAGGAAGCAATACATTTCTAACTATACTGCCCGCCTGCTTTCGATATTTGGGTCTCCAGCAGGCTACCTCCTGCGAGCTGTTTCTGTTTTTGCTCTAGCTGCTGAAATTCATTTTTTGTGTTGTACAATGTACCCACATAGGTGTAGTACATGAATTGTTTCCAAGTTGAAGCGCGATTAATTTCAATGGCTTACAGACGTGCAGAGAGACGGCTGAGAATCCTACCACCCCAGCCATTTTCTCCTGAAAATTTATTCGACTAGTCTAGAGTTAAGCATCGATTTTATGCGTTCTCTAAAGCCTGTAATGAGCAGTCAGTAACACCGGCTTAAATGCTGTTCTCTGTGCATGCACATTCCAGTTACCAGCCACGCTCCTTCCCAAAATATAACTGTGTCGGTTCTCAAGAAGATTTTACATCATGTAACATGCTGTTTTAATTGAGATAATGCCTCTTCATTGCCTGACGACCTTAGCTTACCCAAATTCCTTGAGGGTGCTTTGATCGCTGAGACCATTCTGCAACCGGCTTAACCAGAAGCTTCACCGTGTCTGAGCAGGTAGATACCTGCCCAGATGAACCAGAGAATGAAGCCAAGGCCGAAGATGATACCGCCCAGATCGCTCATGCCTGGAATGACTGTGGCAATCCCTGCCAGACCGATGATAATGCCAAGCCAGCCAAGTCCCTTGGAAAGACTGGAGCCACGCAGGCCAGCCCAGCACAGCAGCAACACCCACAGGCCACCGGTGATCTCGTTGCCCCCGCCAATACCTTCCTGCACGCTGCTCAGGGTTGCCCACATCACCAGTGCTTCGTCATGGTCCAGTGCGTAAAGGGTTGAAACTTCCGCCAGAGAAATGTTGGCCAGCATGCCACTGGCCAAAATCAGACCCGCCCAGATCAACCCGAAAGCAGCGGCAACCTGAGAGAGCCCCGGCGTTGCAGCTTTCAGCCGGTCATGCAGCGCAATCACCAACACCACCAGAAACACTGCATTGACGATGTAGATGATGAAATTCCAGAGGTACATAAGGCTCTGATTGGACACGATGAATGCCAGCAGGTTCGCATCACTGCCGTCTTCGCCAAAGCCGGCATCCGCGAGCAAAGTGGTTAAAAGAGCAAAGCCAATAATGTATGTGGCCGCTTCAAGAAGAGAGGCTATTCCTCCAGCTTTTTGAAGGTTCATGGCAGGATTCCCTCTTAATATTCATAATTGAACTCAGGCAGAACATGGGATGCTCTGAGCAACAAAGAAATGTAAAGTGCAGAAAGCCGCAGCGTAAACTTACAAATTGCGTTAAACAAGAGGCGTATACCCAGACTTGCAAAAAACTATAGTATTCGCAGCTTGAAAGTTTGTGTTGAAGCAGCCGACCATAATTCGTCACCACGACGCTCCCAGACCAATAATAAGAGACGAGTGAACAGTGCGTGATCGCCAGAAGAAAAACGGGCGATGAGACGGTAGCAGCCAGATTGCTTTTGAGGGAAAGCACTCTGATTTGAGGGGGAGACCGAATGAACCTGGCAGAATGGCTGGCCCGTACAGCCAGAATAACACCCGACGCACCTGCGCTCTTTCACGGAACGCAGCTTGTGGCAACCTACGGTCAGTTTGGCGCGCGCTCCGCTGCCATCGCCGGTGCTCTGCAAAATGACTATGGTGTTTCCAAGGGCGACCGTGTTGCCATCTTCATGAAAAACCGCACAGAGTATCTGGAAGCCAGCTATGGCATCTGGTGGTCTGGCGCCGCTGCGATTCCGATCAATGCCAAGCTGCACCCGAAAGAAGCCGCATGGATTATTGAGAATGCTGAGGCCACCACCGTCTTCATCTCTGATGATGTGGGTGAGGATCTGATCAGGGAAATCGACCAGTCCAAAACCAAGGTTATCTCGGTAGATCAGGACAGCTACAAACAGATGCTCACCGCAGAGCCTTTGGCGCAGCCTGTGCCCATTGACGCGCAGGATATGGTCTGGTTGTTTTACACCTCCGGCACCACAGGCCGCCCTAAAGGGGTGATGATGTCCTCGCAAAACATCCAGAGCATGATGCTCGGGTATTATGCAGGCATTGGCACACCAACGCACGAAGACGCCACGCTTTACGCAGCTCCCATGTCCCACGGTGCAGGCATTTACAGTTTCATGCACGTTGTGGCCGGTGGTCGCCACGTTTGTCCGGTCTCTGGCGGGTTTGACGCTGCAGAGATTTTGGAAATCGCCCCACAGATCGGCAGGATCGCCATGTTTGCGGCACCCACAATGGTGCACAGGCTGGTGGAAGTGGCCAAAGCCACAGGCGCAACGGGTGAGGGGCTGGACACCATCATCTATGCTGGCGGTCCAATGTACTTCGCTGATATCGTTGAAGCCGTTGATGTTCTCGGCCCACGCTTCGCACAGATCTACGGACAGGGCGAATGCCCAATGGGCATCACGGTCCTCAGCCGAGAGCAGGTCTGCGACAGAAAACATCCCCGTTGGGAAGAAAGATTGAAATCAGTTGGGGTAGCTCAAGTCGTCTCGAATGTCCGTGTGGTAGGAGAGGACATGAAAGACCTGCCCGTCGGTGAGATTGGCGAGATCGTCGTGTCTGGTTCGGCGGTCATGCTAGGCTACTGGCACAATGAGGAAGCAACCGCTTCCACGATTGTCGATGGTTGGTTGAAAACAGGCGACATGGGTGCGCTGGATGAGGATGGGTTCCTCACCATGCACGACCGCTCGAAGGATATGATTATCTCGGGCGGGTCCAATATCTATCCTCGCGAAGTGGAAGAGATCCTTCTGCTGCATCCGGATGTATCTGAAGTCGCAGTTGTCGGTCGGTTCCATGAGGAATGGGGCGAAGAGGTGGTGGCAATCATCTCGCCAGAGAAGGGAAAGACCGTCGCTTTTGCAGAGCTGGATCAGCTGTGCATTGATAACATCGCGCGTTTCAAGCGTCCAAAGCAGTACGTCGCCATGGATCAGTTGCCCAAGAACAATTACGGCAAGATCCTTAAGCGAGACTTGCGAGAGATGTTGAAAGGCCCGCAGAGAGGTGGATCAGTCTGATGAAGACCTTTGAAATTCGTAGCGCTCGCTCAAAAGATATCCCGCAGATCGGAGAGGTCGGTCTCGCCTCATGGAAACGAGGCATCGGCCCCCACGTGCCACAGGTTGCTCACGACACCATGAGCAAGGCCTCTTTCACCGATTTTGCAAGCGCCTGTCTGGATCAGATTGTGGTGGCGGTCAAAGAAGATCGCGTGCTCGGCTTTGCTGCAACAGAGCATGCCGACAACTTCATCACCGATCTCTGGATTGACCCGGACTATGAGAGCAGCGGACTGGGCACCGCATTGGCAGAAGAAGCCGAACGCCGCATCGCCGCCCGTGGCTACCACACCGCAGAAATCTCGGTGCTCATCCAGAACGAACGCGCTCTGGGCCTCTACCACCACATGAGATACGAGGACGTGCGCGAGGCCACCAAGTTCGACGAAGACCTCAAATGCGAAATCACCTACATCCGCCTCCGCAAACACCTCCCATTCTACGCAGAAGAAATCGCCTGAGGACGCTCCTCAGGCATGCCTTCTTTGCGGGGGAACTCTGAAACACGCCCATCAGATAGGTAACTCAAGCGTGGCCTTCTCTGTTGAGACGACAATGGATGTTCTGAATTTGCGGACATTTTTGTCTGCAAAGAAGAACCTGTGGGTGAAGGCTTCGTAGTCTTCAATGTCTTTGGCCATAACAATCATCATGAAATCCGCATCACCAGCAATACAATAGAAGTGCGTAACTTGCCGATCCTCACGGGCTTTGCGCTTAAAGGCGTCGATCTGATCTAGTCGATCTCGTTCCAGCTCAACAGCAACCACTGCGGTTATTCCCAAACCAACTTTCTTGGGATCAAGAACGGCAACTTCTTTTTGGATTACTCCGGTATCACGTAGAGCTTTCAGCCGACGCTGCACAGATGCTGTCGACGTTCCAGAATGTTCGGACAACTCCTGAATCGAAGTCTTGGCGTTTTCCTGCAAAGCACGAAGCAGAGTTACATCGATAGCGTCCATGATAGAATTGTCCTATAAATGCTAATAATTTGATTTATTCATATCATATTATCGCCAATAAAGCGCTTAATTGCATCACTAGTCGCACCTATGCTCAACCTTATGAAACATGGTGCTATATCAATCCTTCCCCTTGCTGCCGGGGCGGCCCTATACGGCTTCGCATTTGGTCTTTTGGCGGCACAGACCGGCTTCCCGTGGTGGAGTGTCGGCCTTATGAGCGCAGCCGTTCATGCGGGTTCATCACAAATCGTTGCCGTCGAGCAATTTGCCAATGCCTCTACAGTTCTTGGGGCCGCATTTGCAGGTGCTGCCCTCAATTTAAGATACATCGGGATCGTCGCCTCCCTGTCTGATGTTCTTGCAGGCTTATCTTTGCGGGCAAAGCTGGTCGCAATTCATATAACCGGAGATGAGAACTGGGCGCTCACGATGTCGGAGCGGGCGAAATCCAAAGACATCGGAGCCTCATTCCTGATCGGATCAGGCCTGGTCATGATCTGCGTATGGACGGTCTCCACTGCATCCGGTGCTTTGGTTGGGACGGTCCTGCCTGACCTTGAAAGGTTCGGACTCGGCTTTGCCTTCACAGCAGCCTTTATCGCAATGGCAAGGGGATTATGGCAGGGACGATCAAGTATCCTGCCATGGGCGGTCGCGTTTGGATTAGCAATCGCGATGGTTTACCTGGGGCTTCCCAAAGCCTATGCAATTGTCGCCAGTGCCCTCTGTGGGCTAATTGCGTCGCATATGATCCGCCAAATCAGGAGCGCTTCACAATGACCAGCTCTCATTGGCTTATCATTCTCACACTGGCCGTGGCTGCCCTTTCCATCCGGATAATCGGACTTTTTGCTGGGAGCAAAGTTAGAGCGTCAAAGCACTCCTGGGTGCTGGAGGAGCTGCCCGGCCTGATTGTCGTCAGCCTCATTGCGACGTCCCTTTCCGGGCAATCTGTGCAAATGTGGGTGGCAGCTGCAGTCGCTTTGGCCGTAGCAATCACAACAAACCACGTCATAGCAACGATGTGTCTCGGTGTCGTCGCATTTGCAGGTTTATCGCTGATTACGGGTTAGCGGTGGCGTCCCCACTCCAGCCGTAAAAGCAACTACATGGACAGTTACCGCAGTCGCTCACCATCAGGCTTGAACAGCAAGGCCCGTGAAGTGGGCAGCGTTAGTCGTAGCGTCTCTGAACCCTGCTCAAGGCGGTTGCCGCGGCTTTCTGCGATGACCTGAACGCCGTCCGGCAACGTGCAGTAGGCGTAGCTGGTTTCACCGAGGTTCTCGACCAGCGTCACGCTCACATCGGCGCCAACACCGTCCCCGCCTGAGCCAACCACAAAGTGTTCCGGGCGAATGCCAACGCTCACCATTGCGCCCTCCACCACGGAGGAGGTGATCCCCGGCACGACCAGCGTCTGCCCCTCAAAACCGGATACGGAAATCTCCAGCCCTGCATCGGTTGAACGCACAGCCTTACCACTCAGGAAGTTCATCTTCGGAGAGCCGATAAAGCCTGCCACGAACTGGTTCGCCGGATTATCGTAAAGCTCCAGCGGCTTGCCCACCTGCCGGATGTAACCACCTTCCAGCACCACAATCTTGTCAGCCAGTGTCATGGCTTCCACCTGATCGTGGGTCACGTAGATCATCGTGGCCGCCACGTCCTTGTGCAGTTTGGCAAGCTCAATGCGCATTTGCACACGCAGCTCTGCATCAAGGTTGGAAAGCGGTTCGTCAAACAGGAACACCTTCGGGTTGCGCACAATCGCCCGGCCAATCGCCACGCGCTGCCGTTGGCCACCGGAAAGCGCTTTGGGGTGACGGTCCAGATACTCTTCCAGTTTCAGAATACGCGCCGCTTCATCCACCTGCCGCTTGATCTCGGCTTTGGGGTGTCCGGTCATCTTCAGGCCAAAGCCCATGTTCTCCGCAACGGTCATGTGCGGGTAGAGCGCGTAGCTCTGGAACACCATGGCAATACCGCGTTGGGAGGGATCGATGTCTGTCACATCTTCATCCGCAATGTGGATGGTCCCGCTGTTGCTGGTCTCCAATCCGGCGATGGTTCGCAGCAAGGTGGATTTTCCGCAGCCAGAGGGTCCAACGAAAACAACAAACTCGCCCTCCTCAATGTCCAGGTCCACACCGTGGATCACCTGCGTGTCGCCATAACTTTTCTTTAGATCGCGCAACACAACTGCGGTCATCTGTTCCCCTCCCGAAAATTATCTTCAATATCTGAGCAAGGGCCTCCCAAAGCCCCGCAAATCAAACACCCAATGCAATCTGAGCGTTCTCTGAAATCTCATTGGTCGCCGCCTTCATGGCTGGCAAATAGGTTTCGACCATGGTGTCGAGCGAGGTCACATAGGTCGTGCTGGTCACGGAAAGTGCGCCAATCGGCTCCCCGCGCTTGTTCAGAATCGGCAAGGCCACACAAATGATGGTGCCTTCATGCTCCTCATCGTCATAGGCATGTCCGCGCGTGCGAATACGAGCCAGCTCATCACGCAGCATTGTCTCGTTCACCAGCGTCTTATCGGTATGGCGCTGGAATGATTGCGCCTTGATCGCCTCAGCAAGCCGTGCCTCAGGAAGAGCAGAGAGCATCGCTTTGCCAACACCCGTGCAGTAGGCCGGACCAATCTTGCCGGGGCTGGAGAACATGGAAACGCTGCGCGGCGGCAGGCGCTTGTCCACGTAAAGCACCTGATTGTTGTCCAGCACAGCCAGATGAATGGTCTCAGGAATCTGCGTGCTCAGCATGTCCAGCGTATCCCGCGCCACACTGGCAAGGCTGGCACGGCTCCAGGCAGAATGGGCCAGCCGCAGCACCCGCATGCCAATGCTGTAGGTCTGATGCACCTCGTCATGCACCAGCATGCCTTCCTTCACCAATTGCCGTAGCTGACGGTGCAACGTCGCCCGGCTCAGCGGCAAAGCATTCAAAAGCTCCACAAACCGTGGGGGTGATTCTGCCATTGCAACCGCGTCTAGCACCACCAGTGCCTTGGAAATGGGGCTTGTGAGGTCTTGCTCGGTTTCCTCAGAGATACTCAGGGTTTGTGCGCCCATTTCCTGCTGTTTCCTTACCCGTTCCGGAAATCTGCAATTTTCATACAGATCCCTTCCTAGTTCCTTTGGTTGACAATTATGCACTAGCACGTAACTATTTCAATGGTCAAAACGAAGTTTCATTCAATGGAACTTATTTCTTGGCGATATTGGGAGGTTTAGGTGTTTAATTTTAGCAAAGTAGCTGCGGGCGGTTTCGCTGCAGCATTTATGATTTCAAGTTCCGCATATGCCGCTGGCGATCTGATTATCAATCTCGACCAGACGGATCCGGCTCCAAAAAAAGCATTTGAAGACATCGTGGCTGGCTTCTCCAAGGAGAACCCGGATGTGAACGTCATCGTCAACACGATGCATAAGGAGGGTTATAAAACCTCCATTCGCAACTTCCTCACAGCAGACGCGCCGGACCTGGCAACATGGTACGCGGGCAACCGCATGGCACCCTTCGTCAATGCCGGTCTGTTTGAAGACGTCTCGGATGTCTGGGAGGAAAATGGTCTCAATGAGCAGCTGAAATCAGCCGCCGCATCCATGACCATTGATGGCAAAAAATGGGGTGTGCCCTACACGTACTACCAGTGGGGTATCTACTACCGCAAAGATATCTTCGAAGAGAAGGGCATTGCTGTTCCAACCAGCTGGGACGAACTGGTTGCAGCATCCGCAAAGCTCAAAGCAGCTGGCATTGACCCGTTCACAATCGGCACAAAAGCACTTTGGCCAACAGGCGGCTGGTTTGATTACATGAACCTGCGCGTCAACGGCTACGAGTTCCACATGGACCTCACCGCAGGCAAGGTGCCTTACACTGACCCGCGTGTGAAAGCGACCTTCGACAAGTGGGCCGAGTTGGTCAAGCCAGGCTACTACAACGCAAACCATGCAGCTTTGGACTGGCAGGAAGCTGTGCCAGCACTCGTGCAGGGCAAAGCGGCAATGTACCTGATGGGCAACTTCGCGGTTGATGTGTTCAAGAACGGTGGCTTGAAGGAAGAGCAGATCGGCTTCATGCAGTTCCCGGAAATCACACCGGGCATTCCAATGGCTGAAGATGCACCAACCGACACCATTCACATTCCGGCAAATGCCAAAAACAAGGAGGATGCGAAGAAGTTCCTTGCTTACATGGCGCGTGCAGATGTGCAGACAGCAACAAACGTCACACTCGGTCAGTTGCCAGTAAACTCCGGTGCAGAGCGCCCTGAAGAGCGCATCCTGCAGCAGGGCTTCGACATGCTCTCCAATGCGTATGCGCTGGCGCAGTTCTACGACCGTGATGCTCCGGCAGCAATGGCAAAGGCTGGCATGGAAGGCTTCCAGGAATTCATGGTGAAGCCAGAGCGGGCTGACGCCATTCTGGACCGTCTCGAGAAGATCCGGACCCGTGTCTACAAGTAGTAGATAGGCGGAATTCTTAAGTAGGGTGGCGGAAGATTTCGCCGCCCTATGCTCTAGGAATAAACAGTGCAGAAGCATGATCTTCTGCAGGAGGACATAGATGAGCGAGCAGGCCTTGGCTCCTGTATCTTCCGGAAACTCACCAAAGTTTTCTGGAGGACCTGCCACATCAGGCGCCAGCAAAACCAGATCGTCAAAGTGGATTGCCAACCAGCGCAAACTTGCACCCTGGCTGTTTCTAGCGCCGGGTGTTGTGATGTTTCTGGTCTATGTGATCGCGCCAATCGGCCAGTCACTCTGGATCAGCTTGTATGAGTGGGATGGCATCGGCGTCAAAACCTTCATCGGCATTGCAAACTATATTGAGCTTATAGATGACGAGGCGTTTTACACCGCGCTGTACAACAACGTGTTGTGGCTCGTGCTGTACATGCTGGCGGTGCCTGCCGGACTGCTGATTGCGATTTTCCTCAATCAGACTGTGACGGGCATCCGTATCTATAAGTCTCTGTTTTTCTTCCCGTTTGTCATCAGTCAGATTGTTGTCGGCCTCATCTTCTCGTGGTTTTATGCCCCCAACTTCGGTTTGTTCACCAAGCTGCTGGAGTTTATGGGCGTGGAAGGCATTGCCATCCTTGCTGATGAGCGCTTTGTCACCTATGGCATCATTGTTGCTGGCCTTTGGCCGCAGATCGCATATTGCATGATACTGTACCTGACGGGCCTCAACAACGTCTCGCCAGACCAGATTGAAGCGGCGCGGCTGGATGGGGCAAAAGGCTGGAAGATGCTCTGGTATGTCATCATTCCGCAGCTGCGCCCAGCCACCTTCATCGCAGTTGTCGTCACAATCATCGGCGCGCTACGCTCGTTTGATCTGGTCTCCATCATGACCAGCGGCGGCCCGTATGGGTCCAGTCGTGTGCTCTCCTATTACATGTACGAGCAAGCACTGTCTGAATATGGCTTCCGCATGGGTTACGGCGCCTCCATCGCTGTTGTGCTCTTCGCCATCATGATGGTGTTCATCACGCTCTTCATTGTGCGTATGCTCAAAGATGAGAGGGAGGGCTACTAAGATGTTTCCAACTCCCGTTGCAAATGCATCCGCACCAACCCGTGTCGCCTACAAGGTGGCCCTGCCAATCTCCTTAGTGGTCTGGCTCTTGCCGCTGATCGGCGTCATGGTCACCTCCATCCGCCCGGGCTCAGACCTTGCCATGGGCAACTACTTCGGCGTGCCATCCTCGTTTGAGCTGGGCAACTACCTGACCGTTTTCCAAAACACGCCCATGGGCCTGTTCATCATGAACTCGTTCAAGGTCACCATTCCTACCGTGATTGGTGCCATAGCTTTGTCATGCCTGACCGGATACGCGCTGGCGACCTACAAGTTTAAAACCAATCTCTGGCTGTTCTTCATGTTCGTGGCTGGCAACTTCGTACCCTTCCAGATCCTTATGGTGCCGGTTCGTGATCTCACGCTCAAGATGGGCCTTTACGACACGGTGACAGGTCTGGTGCTCTTCCATGTGGCCTTTCAGACGGGCTTTTGTACGCTCTTCATGCGCAACTTCATCAAGGCACTGCCAAGTGAACTGATCGAAGCCGCCCGCGTGGAAGGCGTCTCGGAAATGCGCATCTTCTGGTTCGTTGTGCTGCCACTCATGCGGCCTGCCATCGCGGCTTTGTCGGTGCTCATCTTCACCTTCATCTGGAATGACTTCTTCTGGGCCACCGTTCTGGTGCAGGGCACGCACGCCATGCCGGTCACAGGTGGCATCATCTCGCTCAACGGTCAGTGGGTTGCTCAATGGCATCTGGTATCAGCCGGGTCCGTCGTTGCAGCCATGCCGCCGGTCATCATGTTCTTCCTCATGCAAAAGCACTTCATTGCAGGGCTAACGCTGGGGGCGACCAAGGGCTGACAGAATACCGGAAGCAGGAATGTCCCAAGCAATCCTGCTTCCAAAAATCCATCAATGCCGAAGGCGCTTATGAAGTGCCTGAAGCTAATAATAAACATAAAAGGGAACAGGGGGCATAAGTGAACCAAGTGGCATCGCCAAATAACGACCTCCGTCAGATCACAAAGGCAAGCAGCTGGGTCGCCGTTGATTGGGGGACCTCCAGTCTTCGCGCATGGCTGATTGACGAAAACGGTGTAACGCAAAACAACGCAAAATCAACGCAAGGTGCGGGAACACTGCAACCTTCTGAATTTGAAGGAGTTTTGCTGGGTCTGATCGGAGACTGGTTACACAGCAACGCAAAACCAACGCAAGTGTTCATTTGCGGCATGGCTGGCAGCCGTCAGGGCTGGCAAGAGGCAGAATATGTGCCTGTGCCAACCAAACTGACAGAACTGCACCAGCATCTGGTTGCACCCAAAACAAGTAATGCCCTCATCCAACCATTCATAGTGCCCGGTCTCTGCCAAAAATCAGAGCAGCAGCCGGATGTTATGCGCGGAGAAGAGACACTCCTGCTCGGCATTCTGGACGAGTTATCCGACAAATCCGGCGTCTTCTGCCTGCCTGGTACCCACAGCAAATGGGTGGAGATGGAAGAGGGGACAGTGACGCGCACCTCCACCTTCCTGAGTGGTGAGTTATTCGCGCTGATCGCCAAACAATCTATCCTGCGCCATTCACTGGACACAGAAGCAGAGCTGGACAGGGATGTCTTCCTCTCCACGCTGGATCAGCTGAAAAATCAGGAAGCTACACTGCTCGGCAACCTGTTTGGTCTGCGCGCCGGACAACTGCTCAACGACACCAGCACACAGGCAGGCGCTTCCAAACTTTCCGCACTTGTTATCGGAACAGAGCTTCTCGACATGCTCGCAAAGTGCGGGGACAACCCACCCAAGCAAGTCCACCTCGTCGGTGGCAGCAAACTCGCTCAAAATTACGCGCTCGCCCTGCAACATCTCGGCTTAACGCCGATCGTGCATGATGCAGACAAAGCAGCGCTCAAAGGACTTTCCGCCGTCAGACAAGGGGCACTCAATGACAACAGTTAAACAAACACCAGAGCGCAACCTCATGGCTATCCTCCGTGGAGTAAAGCCTGCTGAGATTTTGGATATTGTGAAAGTGCTTATAGAAGCAGGATTTTCACAAATTGAAGTGCCGCTCAATTCGCCAGAGGCACTCAAGTCTATCACCATGGCACAAGACAAGTTCGGCAAGTTATCCGCCATCGGCGCGGGGACAGTTCTCACCGCAGAGCAAGTCAAACAGGTTCGCGCAGCAGGCGGAACCTTCATCGTTTCTCCCAACTACGATGAAGACGTTATCCGCACCACCAAAGCAGAAGGCATGGCCTCCTATCCGGGAGTTCTCACCCCGTCAGAATGCTTTGCCGCGCTGAAGGCAGGGGCTGATGCACTCAAGATCTTCCCGGCCTTTCAGGTGGGAGTAAAAGGCATTCAGGCAGTGCGTGCAGTCCTGCCAAAAGAAACTCTGGTCTACGCCGTTGGCGGTGTCGGCCCTGCGGAATTTGCGCAGTATGTGGAAGCAGGCTGTCAGGGCTTCGGCATGGCAAGTAACCTGTACAAACCGGGCTTTACAGCGGTGCAGGTTTCTGAAAACGCAAAAGAAATGGTTGCAGCATACGATGCGCTCAAACTCGGAGAGAGTGCATGAGTGAGCCCTATGTTTTCGCTAAAACAGAATGCAGCTTAGGGGAGGGCCCTCTTTGGAGCGCCCGCCATGACGCGCTGTTTTGGGTGGACATCAACAATCATCTGGTGCTGAAAAAGGGTATAACCGGCGACCTTGAGACATGGAAGTTCGATGAGCCGGTCTCCGCCTTTGCGCAGATCCCAAGCAGCGATGACTTCATGTTATCCTCTGCAACAGGTCTGTATCGCTGGTCCCCGGGAACGCACAGTCGCAACCTTATCCTCCCTGTCGAGGACCAAAACCCCATCACCCGCTCCAACGACGCCCGCACCGACCGTACCGGTGGGTTCTGGATTTCCTCCATGGGACACAAAGCAGAAAAAGGCGCAGGTAGCCTTTATCGTTTTTTCAAAGGGGAATTAGCGAAGGTTGCCAGCGACATCACAATCCCGAATTCCCTTTGTTTCTCGCCAGATGGGGACACTGCGTACTTTTCAGACACGGTGACATCTCAGATCATCAAATGGTCACTAAATGCGCAAACTGGCCTGCCAGAAGGGCCCGCGGAGATATTTGCTGATATCTCCGGGACAGGATTTGGCCCCGACGGTTCCGTGGTTGATGCTGAGGGATATCTCTGGAACGCTCAATGGGGCGGATACAGAGTCGTTCGCTATAAACCTGATGGAATGGTGGATCGCATTATTGAGATTGACGCAAGTCAGGTATCTTGTCCTGCGTTTGGTGGGGCCGACTACAAAACGCTGTTCATTACCACGGCTCGCGAAAACCTGAGTGAGGAGCAATTGGCGAAAGAGCCTCTCGCTGGATCGGTTTTTGCAGTCCCTATTGATACTCCAGGTCTGCCGGACCCTGAACTACAAATGTGATCTCATGAGCGATAAGAAACACTTAGGTATCTGTTACTACCCAGAACATTGGTCAGAGGACTTATGGCAGCAAGACGCCAAAGAAATGGCCGAACTGGGCATTACCTATGTGCGCATCGCTGAGTTCGCCTGGTCTCGCATAGAGCCGGAACCAGGGCGTTTCTCATGGGATTGGCTGGACAGCGCAATTGAGACTCTCGCAAGTGCGGGGCTCAAGATCGTGATGTGCACCCCAACCGCCACCCCGCCGCGCTGGATGGTGGATAAACACCCGGACATGCTCGCCGTTGACGAGAACGGCCACCCCCGAAAATTCGGCAGCCGCCGCCACTACTGCTTCTCCCACGAAGGCTACCGCTGGGAATCCCGCCGGATCACAGAAATCCTCGCTGAGCGATACGGTAATCACCCCTCTGTCGCAGCTTGGCAAACCGACAATGAGTACGGCTGTCATGAGACAGTCCGCTCTTGGTCTGGCTCCGCCCACAAGGCCTTCCAACTCTGGCTGGCGCAAAAGTACGGCAATATCAAAGCCTTGAATGAGGCTTGGGGCAACGTGTTCTGGTCAATGGAATACAACAGCTTTGAGCAGGTCGATCTGCCAAACCTGACGGTGACAGAGAGTAACCCATCTCATAGGCTTGATTTCAAACGGTTTTCATCAGATCAAGTCGCTGAATTCAATGGTGAGCAAGTCGATATCCTGCGCAAGCTCTCTCCGGGCCGCGCAATCCTCCATAACTTCATGGGCAACACGTTTTCCTTCGATCACTACAAAGTCGGAGACCAGCTCGATATCTCCAGCTGGGATTGCTATCCCCTTGGGTTCCACAGCCAATATCAGATGGAAAACCCGCAGGGCACACCTGATGGCTACTGGGAAGACTATTTCCAGCAAGGCGATCCCGATTATCAGGCCTTCCACCACGACCTTTACAGACAAGCTGGTCATGGCCGCCTCTGGATCATGGAGCTGCAACCCGGCCCCGTGAATTGGGCACCGTATAACCCAATCCCACTGAAGGGAATGGTGCGCTTGTGGAGCTGGGAAGCTTTCGCCCATGGTGCTGAAACCACAAGCTATTTCCGCTGGCGACAGGCCCCATTCGCACAGGAGCAAATGCATGCAGGGCTCAAGCAGACCGATAATAAGCCTGCGCAGGCTTATGTCGAAGCCGCTCAGGTTGCCCGCGAAATTGAGGAGCTGGGCGCATTCACCCCGTCAGAAGCTCCTGTTGCACTCATTGTTGACTACGAAAGTCACTGGGCACACGAAACTCAGCAGCAGGGTCAAGACTTTAGCTACTTCCGTCTCGTCCTCTCCTACTACCGCGCGCTGAGACAAAAGGGTGTTGATGTAGAAGTCATCAGACCAGCCTCTCAGGACTTATCCCCCTACAAGCTGGTCATTGTCCCCGCCCTTTATGCAATGAGCGAGGAACTCTCAGAAAACCTCAAAGCCTACATCGAGTTCGGCGGTGTCGTCCTCGGTGGTCCCCGATTGGCTCAGAAAGACAAGAACTACCAGATCTCTCAAAAGACCCTTCATCTTCCTGAACCCTTTGAAGGCGTTGAGGTTCTGCGCGTCAGCACCAGCCCGATAAAGTTCGCGACACCAGTCTCAGACCTGGCAGATCAGGAACGCGGCAAAGCCTACGTCTGGCAAGAAGAGGTCACCACCGGCTTGCCAATCCTGTTCGAAGACGAGAGCGGTCAACCGATCTTCATGGGCGAAAACAACATCTACTACGTCTCCGCCTGGGCCGACCCAACACTCATGGGCGCCATTTTGGATGAGGTCTTCAAACCTGCCAAAATTGATAAGGTGGAATTGCCGAGCGGATTGAGAAGAAGCAAAACATCTGCCGGCACTTTCTACTATAACTATTCGAAAAATAAGATGAATTTGAAAGCGCTGCGTCTCGCTGATGCAGCGGAATTGGATGGATTGGAGCTGCCTCCAGCAGGGGTTGCTCTGGTTCGGGAAGGAACTGAAGAGCTATGACTGAAGCTCCAAAAACAAAACTCCGCTCACAAGAGTGGTTTGACTCGCCAGACGATCCGGGCATGACCGCACTGTATCTGGAGCGCTACCTGAATTACGGCATTACGCGTGAAGAGCTTCAGTCAGGCCGACCGATTATCGGTATTGCCCAGACGGGGTCCGATTTATCCCCGTGCAACCGCCACCATCTGGTGCTGGCAGAGCGCGTGCGCGAAGGCATCCGCGAAATGGGCGGCATCTGCTTCGAGTTTCCTGTTCATCCTATTCAGGAAACCGGCAAACGCCCAACCGCAGCGCTTGATCGCAACCTTGCTTATCTCGGGCTTGTCGAAACGCTCTACGGTTATCCGCTCGATGGTGTTGTTTTGACCATCGGCTGTGACAAGACCACGCCAGCGCTGCTCATGGCCGCCGCAACCGTCAACATTCCCGCCATCTGCCTGACTGTTGGGCCTATGCTCAATGGGTATCACAAGGGGGAGCGTGTTGGCTCCGGCACGGTAATCTGGAAAGCCCGCAAGATGTTGGCGACTGGAGAGATCGACTACAAAGAGTTCATGGAAATGGCCGCAGACTCTGCGCCATCCGTCGGCTACTGCAACACCATGGGCACTGCCTCAACCATGAACTCACTTGCAGAAGCTCTGGGCATGAGCCTGCCAGGTTGCGCGTCTATCCCCGCGCCATATCGCGAACGTGGCCAGATCTCCTATGAGACCGGTAAGCGGATCGTGCAGATGGTGCATGACGATCAAAAGCCGTCAGATGTCCTCACACGCAAGGCGTTTGAAAACGCAATTGCAGTGAACTCGGCCATCGGCGGTTCAACCAATGCGCCAATACATATCAATGCTATCGCACGACATATCGGCGTTGAGCTGCACAACGATGATTGGCAGAACCTAGGCCATAAAATCCCACTGCTTGCCAACGTTCAACCGGCTGGGGCTTACCTTTCAGAAGAGTTCCATCGTGCAGGCGGTATACCGGGCATCTTCTCAGAGCTGATGAAACACGACCACATCCATAAAGATGCTGTCACTGTTTCAGGAAAGACCACAGGTGAAATCTACGACGAGAGCACAGTCGCCGACTACGACGTGATCTACCCCTATGATAAGCCGATGATGAAAGACGCCGGGTTCCTCAACCTCAAAGGCAATCTTTTCAAATCTGCAATCATGAAAACCTCTGTGATTTCAAAGGATTTCAGAGAGCGTTATCTGTCTAATCCAGATGACTTGGATGCTTTTGAAGGTAAGGTCGTGGTGTTTGACGGTCCTGAAGAATACCACCACAACATCAACAATGAGGCTCTTGGCATTGACGCCAACACAATCCTCGTCATTCGCGGATCTGGCCCGATCGGCTATCCGGGCGGTGCTGAGGTTGTCAACATGCAGCCGCCGGATGAGCTCTTGAAGCAAGGCATTGATGCACTGCCATGTATCGGTGATGGTCGCCAGTCAGGCACCTCCGGCTCTCCCTCTATCCTCAACGCATCCCCGGAAGCCGCCGTCATGGGTGGTCTCGCTTTGTTGCGTAACGGAGATATTGTTCGCCTTGATCTGAACAAGGGGGAAGCGAATGTGCTGATCTCTGAGGAGGAGCTGGCGAAGCGAAAGCAGGAACTGGCTGAAAGTGGTGGCTATGAATTCCCAGAGCATCAAACGCCGTGGCAGGAAATCCAGCGCGGTATCGTAGATCAGTTTGATGAAGGCATGGTGCTGAAGCCAGCCGTTAAATACCAGCGCATCGCGCAAAAAGGTCTACCGCGTCATAGTCATTGATTGTGGTTCAAAACGAAAAAGCCGCCTCAGTTTGAGGCGGCTTTTCTGTTGTTTAAGAACAGCTTAGTCTTCTGTCGCAGCCAGCAGGCTCGCATTGCCACCAGACGCCGTTGTGTCAATGCAGAGGTGACGTTCCAGCTGATAACGCTCAGGCTGGTTACGCTCCATAATCAGCTGCATCAATGCACCCTCACGTTCGGCAAGCTCAGCCTTCATTTCCTTCAGCTCTTGCTCAGCGTGGTTCGCTGCAATGGCATCAACACCTTGAAGCTCTTTCAGTGCACCAACGGCCAGATTGCCTTCCAATGCGACGATTGGAGCGGAAAGAGTGCGCAGCTTCACAGCCAGTTTCTCAGCGTCTTGTCCAACAGCAATCACGCCGTTGCCAGCTGCCAAAGCCAGAACCACTTGATGGTTCAGGCTTTCTGTATCCGGGCCAAGGCAAAGCACGGTGCCGCGTGGTGCAGCATAAAGGCGGTTGGATTCACCGGTTGGTCCAGGCATGTTGTGCGCGTGATCAGCCGCAACACGGTTCAGCAGACCTGTTTCCTTCTCAAACAGAGTTGCCAGCTCGGTGAAGCGACCGAAATTACCTTCCCACGTGCTGGTGCGTAATGCCCCTCGCGCTTTAAAGATATCCTCGGCGGAGACGGTTTTGCTCAGCTCCACACTGGTCGCCGCTGACGTGTCTGCAAGACGGAAACGAGCCACATAGTGAGGACCACCTGCTTTTGGGCCAGTACCAGACAGACCTTCACCACCGAATGGCTGAGATCCAACAATCGCGCCAATCTGGTTGCGGTTTACATAAAGGTTGCCCACCTTCACGCGCTCCACAATATGCTGAACACGGCTATCCACACGGGTATGCAGACCAAATGTCAGACCGAACTCTTTTGTATTGATTGCGTCAATCGTCTGGTCGATCTCTTCTGCTTTGAAGGTTGCAATGTGCAGAACAGGACCAAAGATTTCCTCGTCCAGCTCTTCGATGCCGTCCAGCTTGATCAGAGTTGGTGCAATGAAGTGGCCTTTGGTTGGTGCCTTCATCTGTTTGATAATGCGACTTTTTTCAGCCCACTTCTCACAGTGTGCAGCAATCTTCTTCTGTGCAGCTGCATCAATCACCGGACCAACATCCGTTGACAAGGCTGCAGGATCGCCCAGTTCCAACTCACTCATGGCACCCAAGAGCATCGCTTTGAAATCTTCAAAGATATCTTCCTGAACATAAAGCATACGCAGCGCAGAACAACGCTGACCCGCACTTTGGAAGCTGGAAGCAATCACATCACGAACAGCCTGCTCAGGCAGTGCCGTGGAGTCCACGATCATAGCGTTAAGGCCACCAGTTTCCGCGATCAGCGGTGCAGATGGAGCAAGCGCTTTTGCCATAGCACGGTTGATGTGCTGCGCAGTCCCAGTAGACCCGGTAAAGCAAACACCAGCCACACGGCTGTCAGATGTGAGTGCTGCGCCAACTTCGCCAGCACCCGGCAGCAACTGCAGAGCCTCAACAGGAATGCCAGCCTTGTGCATCAGTCCAACAGCAAACGTTGCGATCAGTGGTGTCTGTGGCGCAGGCTTGGCAAGCACTGGGTTGCCAGCTGCCAGAGCTGCAAAAATCTGACCCGAGAAAATCGCAAGCGGGAAGTTCCAGGGAGAGATACAGGTGATTGGACCACGAAGGCCGCCTTTACCATCACGCTCATCAAGACGGATCGCTTCGTTCGCGTAGTAGCGTGCAAAGTCTACCGCTTCACGCAGTTCGTTGATGGCATCCATGTAGGTTTTGCCAGCTTCACGGGTGAGCAGAGCAAAGATTTCAGGAGCATTTTCTTCAAACAGATCTGCCGCTTTGCGCAGAATAACAGCGCGGTCTTCAGCACTCTTGTCTGCCCATTCAGGGCAACCGTTATGTGCGGTAGTCAAAGCCGCTTCAATCTGCTCAGGCGTCGCGGTCGCCACACTACCAACAACATCCCGCAGATCCGCAGGGTTTTTCACGCTCACCGCTTCAGCGTTCTTGACGGAAGCTGCAATGACAGGATGGCCGTTCCACTTGGTTGCTGAGAAGGATTTCAGGTTCTCAACATACTCAGCTTCCTGGCGCGGATCACTCAGATCCCAGCCCTTTGCGTTTTTACGTCCTGCGCCGTAAAGCGCAGGTGGGAGAGGGATCTTGGAGTTGGCAACATGCTCGCCATACTTTTCGATATGCGCCAGTGGATCCTGTGCAATCGCCTCTGGTGTCACATTCTCATCGCGGATCTGGTGAACGAAGGAACTGTTCGCTCCATTTTCCAAGAGGCGGCGAACCAAATAAGCCAGCAGATCTTTGTGTGCGCCAACCGGAGCATAGATGCGGCAATTGGAGCCGTGTTTCTTCATGGTGCGCTCATGAAGCGCTTCGCCCATGCCATGCAGACGCTGGAACTCATAGGAGCTTAGTGGAAGATTTTTTCCCAGCTCCAGAATGGTTGCAACACTGTGCGCATTGTGAGTTGCGAACTGCGGATAGATCCGGTCTGTCATACTCAGCAGTTTTTCAGCACAAGCGGTATAGGAGATATCAGTGGATACCTTGCGGGTGAAGACCGGATAGCCATCAATACCAAGGGTCTGCGCACGTTTGATCTCGCTGTCCCAGTAAGCACCCTTCACGAGGCGCACCATGATCTTGCGATCATACTTCTCAGCAACCGCATAGAGCCAGTCGATCACGTGAGTTGCACGTGGTCCAAACGCCTGTACAACAATACCGAAACCGTCCCAGCCCTCAGTTGCAGGATCCGCCAGCAACGCTTCAATCACATCAAGGGATATGTCGAGGCGATCCGCTTCTTCTGCATCAATGTTGAAGCCCATATTGGAAGATTTCGCCAGCATGATAAGGGAGAGGGTGCGAGGCACCAGCTCTTTCATCACACGTTCGCGCTTGGCAAACTCATAGCGTGGGTGCAGAGCAGAAAGCTTGACTGAAATGCCTGGGTTTTCGCGAATGCTTGCTTTCGTGCAATTGCTGGAAAGCGCGGTAATCGCTTTTGAGTAGGACAGATGATAGCGCTTCGCATCAGCCTCGGTCCGGGCAGCTTCGCCAAGCATGTCGTAGGAGTAGGTGAAGCCGTTGCCTTCTTCCGCACGCGCATTGCGCATTGCTTCACGGATGGTACGGCCAAGAACGAACTGGCGACCTAGTTCTTTCATCGCCTGCGCAACAGCAGTACGAACCACAGGCTCACCAAGGCGCTTCACAACACCGCGAATGGTGCCAACGAGCCCCTGATCATCTTGCGCCAGAACCTTACCAGTCAGCAGCAATGCCCATGTGGAAGCGTTGATCAGAGTGGAAGAAGACTGACCCAGGTGCTCTCCCCAGGCACTTGGAGTAATCTTATCCGCAATCAACGCATCAATTGTCTGGGCATCAGGCACGCGAAGCAAAGCTTCTGCAAGGCACATCAGCGCGATGCCTTCCTGAGTTGAGAGGCCGTATTCGCCGAGAAAACTCTCCATGATTGTTGGAGAGGTGTTCGCTCGCAAATCTGAGATCAAATCTGCTGCCTTGTCAGATGCCCGCTTGCGCGCAGCCTCATCCATTTGCAGGGATGAAATGAGCTCCTGAACAACCTGATTTTCATCAGGAAGGTAGTTGTCTCTGATTTTGTTGCGGATGATCTCCGGCGTAGCCTCTGATCCCATGCCATGCTCCCTACTGCTAAATACCTATTTTTGTTGAAGTGACATTAGCAAAATACCTATAGGGATGTTTCCTGTATTTTTTGATGGTAAAGACTAATCGACTTTGATATTGAGACTGTATGGTCTTTATGAGTAAGAAAATGGCATATCATGGAGAAATTGGACGACTTTGATCGTAAGATTGTGGAAGAATTACAAAAATGCGGGCGCATCACTGTCACTGACCTTGCGAAAAAGGTAGGCCTTTCTAAAACGCCTTGCCAAATTCGCATGAAGAAGTTGGAGGATGCGGGATACATTCTTGGCTATCGGGCAGAAGTCGATCACACCAAGTTAGGTGCTGGTCATATCGCGTTTGTACAGGTCAAACTTAACGACACGCGCTCACGCTCACTGGAAGCTTTCAACGCAGCTGCGCGGGAAATCCCAGAGATCGAAGAATGCCACATGATTGCAAGCGGATTTGATTACCTGCTGAAAGTGCGAACCAAGGATATCGGAAGTTATCGCCGCGTACTGGGAGAAAAACTCTCTGAAATGCCTTATGTAGCGCAGACATCCACATTCGTTTGTATGGAGCAAGTCAAAGACAGGCCGTTCTAGTCGACACCACGCTGCATGTAGTGTGCGTTCGCTCCATATGCTCTGAGTTTATCCTTGAGTAGTTGTTCGTGCACTGCTCGAAAGCCACGTGCCCGCCAGAATTCATTGGCGGTGTCCAGAGCAACCAGCGCAAACGTGTTGATGTAAAGACTGCGGGCGACCTGGCTCAACTGCTCAAGAACAGCTCGGGCTGCGCCAATGCCTT
This sequence comes from Pseudovibrio sp. Ad46, assembly GCF_001623065.1. Taxonomy (NCBI): domain Bacteria; kingdom Pseudomonadati; phylum Pseudomonadota; class Alphaproteobacteria; order Hyphomicrobiales; family Stappiaceae; genus Pseudovibrio; species Pseudovibrio sp. Ad46. The sequence goes on from NZ_LMCG01000038.1 coordinate 32,820, forward strand.
GTGACTCCGGCAGCAGGGCTATGTCGTGAATATAATAGACTTCGGCCTTGAAGGGCAGGGAGCCCAGTAAGCTGGAGAGCGGTGGGATACTGCGATTTTCCCATGGATGAGAGATGATGTAGCCGAGGATGGCGTCTCTATCGTTTTGTCGCAGCACCTGACAGCCATGAGGAAACAGTCGCACACGTTCCCGAATACAGTCGATATCCTCCGGCAAATGCGGATAGGTCTGCTGCATGATCTGGTCGATCTCGTGCAGGTCGTCTTCTTGCATCTGGTGCCAGCTAAAATTCTCCATGGCGGTGCTGCATTTCTCACTAATCAGGCTTCTTGCTCATCATCCGGCAGCACAATACGCTCAGGCTTGTGATCTGTCATCGTCAACATTCTCCATCCCATCACAGCAAACAGAATTGTCAGGAGGGGGCTGACGATGTTGAAGAAGGCAAATCCAGCAAATGCCAGCGTTGGAACACCAAGTGTAGCCGCCATATAAGCGCCACAGCTGTTCCATGGAATAAGAGCAGACGTCACTGTTGCACTATCCCCAACCGCACGGGACAGAACCTCAGGCCGCAATCGGCGTTGACGGAAAGACTTGCGGTACATCCGGCCCGGAATAACGATCGCAATGTACTGGTCGGCCGCCAGAATGTTAGTCGCGATTGCGGTTGAAACCAGCGACAACACCAGCGCACCAGTGGTTTTAGCTGCGTGTAGGATTGGGCCGATAATCCGGTCCAGAATACCAGCTTTCTCAACCACCCCACCAAACGCCAAAGCTGTCATGATCAACCAGATGGTCGTCAGCATATTGCCCATGCCACCACGGCTCAGCAGTGCATCAATAGAAGGGTCTCCTGTCACGCTCACATAACCGTTAGACATGGCGATCCAGACGCCTTTGATCACCTCCAGTGTGTAGGGCAGCGCCGGAGAGGCAGCAAGGCCAACCACTTTGTCTGGGGCCATGATGACTGCATAAAGACCGCCCGCCAATGCACCAATAAAGATGGTCGTAAACGGCGGGTAGCGGACAATTGCCAGTCCCAAAACCAGCAGGAGCGGAAGGAAATTGAGCAGGGTAATGTCGTAATGCTGCTCAATGCTGGTCAACGTGCCTTGTGCGACAAAGTCTCCGGGTTCTCCGAGCCACCAGAAGAGGGCTAGCGAAATGATGAGAGCAGGTATTGACGTCCAGAGATTTTCTTTGATGTGAGTGTAAAGATTGGATCCCGCCGCCGCAGTTGCCAGATTAGTTGCATCAGAAAGTGGAGAGGACTTATCTCCGAAGTAAGCGCCCGATAGGATAGCGCCGGCAGTGATAGCCGGATCGAGGCCCATCTTTGTTGAAATCCCCATCAAACCGATGCCAATGGTTCCTGCTACAGTCCACGAGCTACCGATGCTGACTGAAACAAGGGCACAAATAATGACGGTCGTGAAGTAGAAGTAATTCGGGCTAAGGAGCTGTAATCCATAATAAACCATCGCCATGATGGTGCCGGACATAGCCCATGTGCCGATCAACGAGCCCACTGCAAATAAAATGAAGATCGCATGAAGGCCGGTGCTCACGCTATCAACGACAGCATCCTTCAGTTCATCAAAGTGAAAACCATGAAACAGCGCCACAAAGCTGGCGATCAGGGCACAAAACAAGAGCGCAATCTGGTTTGGTCCTGAGGAGGCTTCATCTCCAAACAGATAGTAGGAAAGCGCAAGCAAGATGACAAGCGAGGCAACGGGAATGATCGCTCCGGCAAGCGACATTTTTTGAGAAGATGGGGCTGGCACTTTGGCCATATGCAATTCGTCCTTTGTGTTCCTGTTGTTTTTGATGGGCAAAATGAAGCCCAAGGACAATCAAATGCATTTGAAAACAGGAACGCCCCAAAGCTCACTCAGCGTCGGGGCGTCCATCTCAGTAAAACGTGGTGTCACCAGCCGCTGTGGTAATCGAAGTCCCTTTCTCTCCCAAAATTGCTTGAGGAACTTCAGAGAGCGTGCATATGACGGATTTCTTGTCGGTTTGCCGAGCAAAAGTCTGTGCTGCTTCTACCTTTGGTCCCATAGAACCTGCAGCAAAACCGTATGCATCCAGTGCATCCGGAGAAGCCGATTTGATTGCGCGTTGGCTCGGGGTACCCCAATCCAGATAAACGGCATCCGCATCTGTCGCCATAATGTAGACGTCAGCATCAATCTCTTTGGCAAGAAGGCCTGAACACCGGTCTTTATCGATCACACATTCCACACCAACGAGCTTCTTTTCTTCGTTGTACATAGTTGGAATGCCGCCCCCACCAGCTGCGATGACAAGTACATCATGGTCCAGAAGCCACTTGATAGGCCGGATCTCAAAGATGTGTTTGGGTAATGGACTTGGCACAACGCGCCGCCACTTATCTCCATCTTCTCGAATGGACCAGCCTTTCTCATCGGCAAGTCTCTCCGCTTCTTCTTTGGAATAAAGCGGACCGATGGGCTTTGTTGGATCTTTGAAAGCCGGATCGTTCGGATCAACCTCAACCTGCGTGAGGATCGTGGCAAATGGCTTTTCAAAGGGCAGGAGGTTCCCAAGTTCCTGCTCGATCATGTAGCCAATCATGCCAACTGTTTCAGCACCCAGCACATCCAGAGGGTAGGCCTCAACCTGCTCGTAAGCAGCACCTTGCAGAGCCAGCAAGCCGACCTGAGGGCCATTCCCGTGCGTGATGACCACCTCATGACCATCATCATAAAGTGGCGCCAGCGCTTCTGCGGCGATCCGCGCATTCTTTCGTTGGTTTTCGGCAGTCATTGCCTCTCCACGCCGGAGAAGGGCATTTCCGCCAAGAGCGACGACAACACGCATTATCGGCCTCCAATCGTCGCAACCATGATGGCTTTAATTGTGTGGAGCCGGTTTTCAGCTTGCTCAAACGCCAGATTTCGATCTGATTCAAAGACATCTTCAGTCACTTCCATCTCGGAGATACCGAACTTCTGGAAGATCTCTTCACCCACCTTAGTTTCCCGGTTATGGAAGGCTGGCAGACAATGCATGAAGAATGTGTTCGGGTTGCCGGTGCCTTCAATCAAGGCCTTGTTGACCTGATAGTCACGCAGCAACTTGATCCGGCTGTCCCAGACATCCGGCGGCTCACCCATGGAGACCCAGACATCTGTATGGATGAAGTCAACACCCTCAGTACCTTCTTTGACATCATCCGTAATTGTGATGCGTGCACCATACCGTTTTGCATTGAGTTCGGCTGCTTTCAGCACATGCGGTTCAGGGTGCAGCTCTTGCGGGCCAATAATGCGAACATCACAGCCACATAGAGCGCCCAGCATCAGCAAAGAGTTGCCCATGTTGTTGCGGGCATCGCCCAGATAGGCAAAGGAAATCTCATGCAACGGCTTGGGGCTGTGTTCGGTCATTGTCAACATGTCAGCGAGCATCTGGGTTGGATGCCAGTCATCAGTCAAACCGTTATAGACCGGGACGCCAGAGTACTCGGCGAGAGTCTCAACGGCCTTTTGCCCGGAACCGCGAAACTCAATGGCATCGAACATCCGACCCAGCACACGTGCGGTATCCTTCATGGACTCCTTGTGGCCGATCTGAGAGCCGGATGGATCCAGGTAGGTGACATGTGCTCCCTGATCGTGAGCGGCAACCTCGAAAGCGCAACGGGTACGGGTAGAGGTTTTTTCGAAGATCAGGCAGATGTTCTTATCGACAAGCGTCTGCCGTTCTGTTCCAGAGTATTTGGCTCGCTTGAGATCACGGGCCAGATCCAGCATGTAAAGCACTTCGCGTTGGCTGAAGTCTTTGAGCTTGAGGTAACTGCGACCTTTCAGATTGAAAGCCATTTTCCTTACTCTCCATCTCTTGGATGTTTTTATTGTTCAACGGAGTTTGAAAAGACTAGAACTCCACGGCGTCACGCACTGTCGGACAGGTCATGCAGTGTCCACCACCGCGACCACGACCCAGTTCAGACCCGTCAATGGCGATGACTTCCACACCGGCTCGTTGGAGTTTTGAGTTTGTGTAGGTGTTTCGGCGATACCCAACCACGACACCAGGTTCGAGGCAGACAACGTTGTTGCCATCATCCCATTGCTCGCGTTCCTGATCATAAGCATTGCCGCCTGTGGTCACCACATGCAACTTCTGCATACCCAGCGCATTGGCGATGACATCGAACAGATGTCCTTCATCCTGCCTGTAATCGACACTCTCGGGTTTGTCTCCAGGACGGATCGAGAAGCAGATGATCTCATCACAAACGCCTGAGAACGCTGTTGCTTTGTCGCGATCAAGAAGGGTGAAAACAGTGTCCAAGTGCATCGCTGCACGGCTCTTTGGCATCTGGCAGGCAATGACGCGAGTTGCTGCCTTATTGCGGAAGAGGGCACGCGCCACTTGGCCGACAGCTTGAGGTGTGGTGCGCTCACCCATCCCAATTAAAACAACCCCATTGCCGATTGGCATGACGTCGCCGCCTTCCACGGTAGATTCATGGAAGTCCTCATCCGGATCACCCCACCAGAAATTGACCTTGCCCTTGAAATGAGGGTGGAATTTGTAAATTGCAGTGGTGAGGAGCGTCTCGTTCTGGCGCGCCTGCCAGAACATCGGATTAAGCGTAACGCCGTTATAGATCCAGCAGGTCGTATCGCGGGTGAACAAGGTATTCGGTAAGGGTGGAATGACAAAGTCGTTCGGGTCCAGATAACTCCCAAACACACCTGTTGGTTTGAACCCTAATTCACACCGCGCAATGCCGCCAATCAGATGATCCGCGAGGAACTTCTCGGGCTGCTCGTAAAGCCAGGCCCGCAGGTCCTCGGCCATGCCATAGCCAACGCGATTGTGTGTGATACGCCGTTCCAGCACCCACTTACGAGCTTCCTGATCCTCCAGCGTCTCTTTCAGAAGATTGTGCATCTCCAGCACATTCACACCGCGCTCTTCCATTCTGAGGCAGAAGTCGTAGTGGTGTTTTTGCGCTTCTCGAACCCAGATCACATCATCAAACAGCAACTCCTGACAGTTGCCGGGCGTAAGGCGCATATGCGCAAGCCCGGGACGGCAAACCATCACTTCTTTCAGTTTGCCAACTTCCGAATGAACACCAAATTCAGTCATGTTGCAGACTCCGTTCCAGAATTCTTGTTTGTGAGAGATCAGTGTCTCTATGTTTGGTTCAGAGGTTTGATTTGTGCGGCGCAGAGGCATGCTTGCCTCTGCGAAGATTGGAGAAACCGCCTCTAAACGCTGAGCGACAGCGCGAGTGAGATCAAAACGAACAGAATGATCACGAGCGGGATGGCAAACCGAAGCCACTTGTCATAAGGCACGCGCCCAATCGCAAGGCCGCCCATCACAACGGCAAAGGTAGGGTTGAACAGGTTCAACAGCCCACTGGCGGATTGGAAGGCTGTGACCACATATTCTGCCCCTACATTGGAGAACCCTGCTAGCGGGGCCATAATCGGCATGGACAACACAGCAAGGCCTGAGGAAGAGGGCACGAAGAACGACAGCACCAGTTCCAGCCAGAACATCACATTGATGAAGGCAACTTTGCTCAGCCCACTGACGGCCTGCTCGGACCAGTAAAGGATCGTATCGGTAATTGAACCAGCATCCATCACCACAACGATACCGCGTGCAACCCCGATGATCAGCGCGACACCAAGCAGATCACGTGCACCATCCAGGAAGTTGTCGACGAACTCGTGTTCACCTTGTCGGGCAACGATCCCCACGAGAATAGAGGCAGCAAGGAAGAGGGCAGCCATTTCGCCCATCCACCAGCCAAGAACAGCAACGCCGTAGATCAACAGGCCGAATGTGACGACGAAGATCGTCATGATCCAACCGTGCTTCGCCGTGAAATCGGGAATGTCGTCCGTTGAGACACCTTGCAGGAAGTGTTTTTCGTTTTCATCCTTCATTTCGGAAACAAGGGAAGAAGTGTGATCAGCCTTCACCTTTGCAGCGTAACGCATGACCCAAGCCACACAGACTAGCCAACCAACAATCAAGATAAGGAAGCGAAGACCGATGCCGTCTGTAAAAGGCACACCAGCTGCATTAGAGGCGATGACGGTTGCAAACGGGTTGATCGTTGAGCCAAGCGTTCCGATGCCTGCACCCAAAAGAATAACGGCAACACCCGTCATAGAGTCATAACCAGCGCGGATCATCACGGGAATGATGAGCGCGTAAAACGCAAGGCTTTCCTCCGCCATCCCATAGATCGTGCCCCCGGCTGCAAAGAAGGCCATCAGTATGGGGATCATCAAGTTCTCTCGCCCCTTCAATCCCGTCATAATCTTGGCGATCCCTGCATCAATTGCTCCTGTTCGGGTCACAACCATCAGGAAGCCACCAATCACAAGAACAAAGACCGCAACATCGATTGCATTTGCCGTGTAGGAGATCGGGTCATAAAGACCTGCAATTGGAGCCATAAAGACTTCAACAGGGCCTTGAGGATTAGCCTCTACCAGATGATAGGTGCCGGGGACCGGCACTTCCTTGTCGAGGATTGGGTTGATCACCCGATCGTACTTACCAGCAGGAACGAACCAGGTTGCAATCGCAACGAGAATGATGAGGGCAAATAGAATTGTAAACGCAGTAGGAAACTTGAACTTCGACATTTGCTTTTCCGCTTGGTTATGTGTCGAATGTAAACATGCTCCTGCTACCTAATATCTATGCGTATACTTGCGTCAACATGTCTTGTGTTTCTTGATTAAGCGTCATTGCAAATAAAATATTGTGAAGTGTTGGGAAGTTTTTAAGTAAAGTTGAAGATGATGTTCAAGGTGATCTAACTAAGTTGCAACAAACAACCTACGATAGCGTAAGGCAAACTATTGCAAATCATCTGCTTCTGTCAGATGTTGCATGCGAAAGACATAAATCACGAAATTACAGTGAGTTAACTGAACGAAAAGGACTTCAGAGAAAACTCAATAACATGCAAACTAGTTTTTCCGGGTCGTAATAAGGAACCGAATGCGTGCTTGTCAGGTCAGCACCAATCAGGGAAATGCCCTGTGCTTCCAGCTCAGCCCAATCAAATTCAGCAGCATGTTTTTCATCTGTGACGACAAAATTGAGTAGCTTGTCTGTTGGCGTATCTTCCCCCGCATCAGCGCGCAGATGTTTCAGGAGTGCATCCACCGTCTCATTCGGGCTCATCCCGAATTGCTCAGGATCATTGCCGAGGTTGGGGACATACACTTTCGGGTTTGGGCTACGTGCAATAGACTTGCCTACGCCCTTTGGCAGAAGGTTTGCAATCAGGCTGCTGTGAAAGCTTCCCGGAGGATAGCAGATCATGTCTGCAGTCTCGATAAGATGCTGCTTTTTAGGAGAGACCTCAATCTCCACCGGATCACCTCCAGCCAGAGAACGGGTCAGATAGGTCCGTTTAATCCTGCTTGCAATGGGCGAGGTTTCTTTGCCAGTCATCTTATGCTGGCCCACAATGATCTCACCAGAATCTAGTTCAACAGCCAGATGCAAACGTGCATCAACAGTCGCCAGAACCGTGCCGAGTGTGTTCACCAGTTTTGAAAACAGGAAGATAATCGGGTCAAGCTTCTGATTGTTGTTCAGATACCCACCGGCAAGGATTAGGTTTCCGATGCTGGCGCCTCTCAAATCGAAGTCTGATGGCATCGCATCATGAAAAAATGCCAGCTGATGCCGGATCAGGCGTCGCATTGGATTGGGAACCCGTGCGATCAGCTGATCATGCCCTTCCAACAAATCCACCAGTTCCCCGTGCAAGTCCTCAAGAGAAGCCGTTTTTGGAAACCTATGTGTGAAAAGACGGTAGATCTCGGACTGCCCAAGAACGCTTTCATCTGCCAGTGCAATCAAGCGTGAGCGCAGATCTCCAATTGCAGGCATACCAAAGGCATGACGCAAAACAGCAGAACTTCCACCGCTATCAAACGGCGTCATTAGGTGAATGGAGTTGTGGGTGTACTGCTTCAAAGCGCGAGCTGTTGGATTAAGCGCGCTTCCTCCGCTGAAGAACAAGAGGGCAGGGCCAAGTTCTGGCAGACGCTTGTAGCGACTGATGCGAACAGGATCTGGTAGGTTTAGACCGCGCGTAACACTGAACTGCTGCATAAATGAACTTGCCCGACTGAGTGATTGTCGATCCCTGTTACCATAGGAGATCTATTCCTCTGGTTTACCGCTAAATTGCAGAAACCATTCAACTAAATAAGAAGCATCCCCAAAGAACTCTTGGGATAATGATTAATCTTTAATGCCTCTAAGAAGCATTAAAGTAAATTTCCAATTAGATATATCAGGAATTCAGTAAAAACTCTGTCAAATCAAAAATGAATATTCGTTGCTCATGAACCAGAGAGATGAAAATAAGAGAAAATACCTGTAGTTCTTGTGGGTTTGATGGGTATTCTTGGTATCTGTATTTGACACCGACAAATTCAGAGGATGTAAAGCTCTGGAAATAATAAAAATAGAGAGAATAACATGAGTTCGCAGGCCCGGCCCGTTGCTCAAGCACAAGCTCAAAACACGTTCAAATCCATTCCCCAAGCATTCATGGAATCTGTCGAACGCCTTGCCGACAAACCAGCATACTTTGTTCGTGGGAAAGATGGATGGGAAGCAACGAGCTGGACCGAATATGGCGAGCAGGTACGTAACGCTGCAAAAGCACTGCTCGCACTGGGCGTTAATCCCGGCGATGCCGTTTGTATTTTAAGTTACAATCGTCCTGAATGGACTATCATGGATGTAGCTGCCATGATGATCGGGGCTGTTCCAACGGGCATTTACTGGACAGCCGCCGCTCCTGAAATCAATTACATCCTGCGCCATTCGCAAGGCCGCATCTTGCTTGCTGAAACCAAAGCTCAGCTCAAAGGCATAGGCGAGCAGGCAGAGAATATGCGCCACCTGCGTAAGACCATTCGTTTGGATGGGCGCGTCGAAAATCCAGATCAATACACATGGGCCAGCTTTATGTCCCTGGGTGAGAACAGCCCTGGACTGGATGCTGAGCTTGACCAACGCCTCAATGACATTGTTGCCGAGGACATTGCACTCCAGATTTACACCTCAGGGACAACAGGTCTGCCGAAAGCAGTGCAGATCAGCCATTGCGCAATTCGCACAGAATCTGATGCACTGAATCTGGCCTTCAAACCGACACCGGCTGACCGTTATATTTCCTATCTGCCCATGGCTCATATCGCAGAGCAGTGCGGCACCATCATTCAGGCTTGTGACACTGGCTACCCGGTTTACTACGCTAAGTCCGTGACCAGCCTCGGCGAGCACTTGCCAGAGGTGAGGCCGACTGTAACCTTCGGTGTTCCGAGGATTTTTGAAAAGATCAATGAGAAAGTCGAAAAGCAGCTCAGCAAAGAGAAAGGCTTCAAAGGCAAGCTTATTCAATGGTCTCTTCAAACGAGTAAAGACTGGTACAAAGAAAGCATAAACGGCAAGTCTGCTGGTTTGGTGCTGAACACCAAAAAGAAGATCGCAAACCGCCTCGTGCTCGACAAGATCAAACACAAGATCGGCCTCGACAAAATGCGCATGTTCGTGAGTGGTGGAGCGCCCGTATCTAAGCGTGTTCTGGAGGCCTTTACAGGACTGGATATTGTTATCCGCGAAGTCTATGGCCAGTCAGAGAATTGTGGTGGTGCGACCATCAACATCATTGGAGCAACCCGTCTGGGGTCTGTCGGCAAACCGATGGATGGTGTCATGATCAAAATCGCCGCAGATGGTGAGATCCTCTGCAAGGCAGACACCAACTTCTCTGGTTATGCGCATGACCCTGCCGCAACAGATGAAGCATTACGCGATGGTTGGCTCTACAGCGGTGATATCGGCTATTTCGACAAGGAAGGCTATCTCTTTATCACAGGCCGTAAAAAAGAGCTTATCATCACGTCTGGAGGTAAGAACATCTCGCCTGCGTTGCTTGAGCAAGACCTTATGGAAATTCCTTTTGTCGAATATGCTGTTGTTGCAGGCAACAACCAGAACTTTTTAAGCGCTCTGATCACCGTTGATGGGGCAATGGCACAGCGATTTGCAACCGAGAATAACATTAAACCAGAAGATGTTCTGAAATCAGATCAGTTGCGGAGTGTAATTCAGGCCAGCATCAAAAAAGTGAATGCACGTCATTCGCGGGTTGAACGCATTCGCAAGTTTGAGATCTTACCGGATGGCTTCTCGATCCAGACAGGCGAACTGACGCCAACATTGAAGATCAGGCGTGCTAAAGTGCTCAATAACCATGCTGATGCTCTGGAAGCAATCTATAAGCACGACGATTAAAGCAGGTCCCTGATGTCAGAAACCCCTTGGTCCAGAGGCATGGTCCAAGGGGCTTCCAAGGGATAAAGCAGGGGCCAAAGCTTACCTACTTTTCATCAAGGAACCAGTTTGCTGCATTGTTGTAGCAAATATCCCTGATCATGCCTCCCGCAAGCTCAAAATCACCCGGAATGTGGCCCTTATCCATCCATTCCCCAACGATCCTGCAAAGCAAGCGACGGAAATACTCGTGTCGAGGGAAAGATAGGAACGATCTGCTGTCTGTCAACATGCCGAGGAACTGAGAAAGCAATCCCATCTGCGCAAGTTGTGTCATTTGGCGTTCCATGCCGTCCAGCTGGTCATTGTGCCACCAGCCTGTTCCTGCTTGAATTTTGCCGCCGAAGGAACCGTCCTGGAAATTTCCGGCTGTTGTTACGACAACTTCGTTCTTGGTTGGATCAAGAGAATACAGCACAGTTCTGGGCAATGCTTTTTCACGATCCAAAGTGTCGAGGAACTGGTTGAGTGGATTAGCAAGCTCACGATCATCAATGCCATCACAGCCGACATCTGGCCCAAGAGCCTTGAACATGCGGCTGCGGTTGTTCCGTGTCGCACCAATGTGCATTTGCATGACCCAACCACGTTTGGCGTATTCCTTGCCAAGAAACACCTGAACAGCTGACTGGAATGCAGTCACGTCATCAAGACTTAGAGTTGCTCCGCTTTGTCCCTCTTTGAAGATACGGTTCAGCTCAGTACCGGGCGGAACCGGACAGAACAACATGGAATCCAGACCATGATCTGCCGCACGGCAACCATGTCGGCCAAAGTGATCCAGCCGCACGGAAAGTGCTTCAAGCAGGCGCTCATACTTATCGATATGGAAACCAACGGTTCTGCTGAGTTTCATGATGTAATCAGGAAACGTCGGCTTATTGATCTTAAAGGCCGGGTCAGGCCGGAAGGTAGGCCGAACAACCATTGTAGAGGTTGGATCCTGCGCGATCATCTTATGCCAATGCAGGTCATCACAAGGGTCATCAGTCGTTCCCAGCATCTTCACGTGCTGCATCTGCAACAGGCCACGAGCGGAAAATGGTTTGGTCGCAAGCTTTCCGTTACAAACTTCCCAGACAGTCTCAGCAGACTTCTCTGAGAGGATCACACCCTCCAGCCCAAAGTAGCGATACATCTCCAGATGCGTCCAATGGTACAGCGGGTTCCCAAGAAACTTCGGCATAACAGAAGCGTAGGCGAGGAACTTCTCTTTGAAGCTGGTATCCTTACCGGTGATCAGGCTTTCATCAATCCCGGCCCACCGCATAGCACGCCATTTGTAGTGATCGCCCTCAAGCCAGACGCGGCCAATGTCATCAAAGCGATGGTCTTCAGCAATGGTCTGCGGACATAAGTGGTTGTGGTAGTCCACGATTGGCATTTCAGCTGCATAGTCGTGGTAAAGCCGCTGTGCTGCTTCTGTCTCGAGGAGGAAGTCTTGTCCAAGAAATGGCTGCATCGTTTTTGCCCTGAGGTAGGGGGATTGATCCTGTGACCAATCCCTGAGTATGAGCGTTTGCTCAGCCTGTGGCCGAGCAAGGATTTCCGTAAAACCTAGTCAACCAAATCAGCGACGGCCTGCGCGGCACCTTTTTCTGCCACTGCGCAGTAGGCCTTGTGAACCGCTTTCTTGAACTCATCGTTAGCAACAAGTTCAGATGGGAACACAGAATCCAAGGCAAGCAGAGTATCGACATAGGTTGTTGCGTCGCCGCCGTCTTTGGCGACAATTTCGGCAAGCTTCTCTTTCATCGGATCAACCACTTCGTAGCTTTCGCCATTGCGATCCGCGCGGATGTAGTTCATCCAGCCACCAATACCGAGCACCAGATGACGATAGTCGCCACCATTGGCGAGATGAAACTTCACAGAGTTTAACCAGCGCTGCGGCATCTTCTGTGTTCCATCAGCAGCAATCTGCCAGGTACGGTGTTTCAGTTTGGAGTTGGAATAACGTTTGAGCAATGAGTCAGCGTAGGCCACCAGATCCACATCACCCGGAACATCCAATGTGGGCAATTGTTCATCCACCATCAGCTTGCGCGCTTCTGCGTAAAATACAGGATCGGCAGCGCAATCCGCAATGGTCTCCTTGCCAGCAAGGAAGCCAAGGTAGGCAAGGAAGGAATGAGAGCCGTTCAGAGTGCGAAGCTTCATCTCTTCAAACGGCTCAACATCCGCAACAAGTTGTGCGCCAGCAAGCTCCCACTGTGGTCGTCCAGCTTTGAAGTTGTCTTCAATCACCCACTGACGGAACGGCTCGCATACGATGCCATTCAGATCAATTTGTCCGCCAAGGCTCTTGCGGATTAGGTCTCGGGACTCGTCAGTCAGCGCAGGCACGATGCGGTCCACCATGGTGGATGGAAAAGAGACATTTTCCTCGATCCATGCAGCTAACTCTGCATTCTGCTTGGCCGCAAACTCACGAACGGCAACTCCGCAGAGCACGCCATTATGAGGTAAGTTATCGCAAGACATCACCGTGATAGGGCCGTTGCCAAGCGCCCGACGTTTCGCAAGGCCGGCGACGATCAACCCGATAGCGGTTTGGGGAGCCTCTGGTGCTTTAAGATCCTGCTGGATCATTGGATTGTCCAGATCCAGCTTCCCGTTTGTAACGCAGTAGCCTTTCTCGGTAATGGTGAGAGAAATGACCTTCAGCTGCTCTTCGGCTAGTCCGTCGATCAGTGTTGATACGCCATCGCGTGCTACGTGCTGTGTCTCGCAAACAGCACCGAGGAGCCGGGTATTGGTGCCCTCATCAGCAGTCTCAACCAACGTGTAGAGGTGATCATTCTCTGCAAGTATATCGAACAGATCTGGCGTTCCAAACAACTCAATCACCCGCAAGCCCCAATCACCGCCACCGGCAGCAAGTGTTTCGTGCAGATGCATTGCAACGTGAGCACGGGCAAAGGCACCAAAACCAATATGAGCAATACGCGGCTTTAGTGATGTACGATCATAAGATGGGACAGACACATCACCTGGAAGCGTATTGAGATCGAGTTTCTGAAATTCAAAAGTCATAGGAGGTGGACCTTATCAAAGCTCATTGAGTGAGAAAGTGTGAGTGTCATCCGAAACCTTTTGTCCGTTCACGACCACAGTCGGAACAAGACCATTCGGTGAGCGGCCTTTGATGAAAACGGAAAGTTCTCGTCCATCAATCTCAAGTGAACCGCTGCGGCACAAAGTTAAAATTTGCTCGTTGGAACTGCTGGAAAGAACCATATGCAAGGTGCTGTGCGTGCCATCGAGCCATTTATGGCTGATGCCATCATCTTCAAAAACAGCAAGCTCTCGCTTTCCGGCGCCTTGGAACGGGAAGATCGCCAGGGCTTCAAGATGGCACTCAGTGGTGTTTTTAGCTGTTGGGTTAGCAAGCGGAATGACGGTACCAGCACGCACGAACAGGGGGAGGCGTTCCAAAGGTGCATCAACAACGATGGTCTGTCCGCTCTTGTGATACGCGCCTGTATCGAATTCGTACCAGCCATCGCCATTATCTGGCAGATAAACCTCACGTATTGTCGCTCCTTGCTCAACCACAGAAGCAACCAACAGGTCCTTGCCGAGCAGATAATCATCCGTCTCCGCAAAGGTGCGCGCGTCTCCTTCGTGATCAAGGAATGTTGGGCGCAAAAGCGGCTCATCCATCACATGCATGTCGTGCAGCATGGTGTAGAAATACGGCATCAGATGCTGACGCAGTTGGATGGCATTGCGGATGAGGGGCGTAACTTCCGGATACATCCAGGCTTCATTGACCGTTGCATCATCATTCCACGAATGGATCGTGAAACGCGGATGCATGACGCCATTTTGAACCCAGCGTACAAACAACTCAGGATCAGGACGAGCACCAGAGAAGCCGCCCACATCGTGGCCGACATTGTAGATACCTGACATCGACAGCCCGAGACCCATCTTGATGTTGTATTTCAGGTTGTTCCAGTCAGTTCGGTTATCACCAGTCCACGTCTGTACATAGCGTTGCAAGCCGGGACAGCCACTGCGAGAGATAAGATAAGGGCGCTCTTCCGATGCATACTCCACCTGTGCTTCATAAGAGGCACGCATCATCAGGAAAGAATGAAGCGGACGAATGAGCCCGACGTCAATCTCTTCACCAAACCCCTGACAGCGAGCAGAGAAATCCCAGATCTCATACTCGTTGTTGTCGTTCCAGGTAGAACCGATACCGCGCTCAAGCAACTGCTCGGTGACGTTGGCTTTCCACCAACTCACAGTATCCGGATTGGTGAAGTCGAGGTGAGAACCTTCATCATCCCAGAACAGAGACCGCTCTGGCTGATCAACCTCACTGTCTTGAATGAACAGGCCTTTCGCTGCCACATCACCATACATAGGATGGTCCTGTAGTAGACATGGCTTGATGTTCGCAGCGAGATGAACGCCAGCATCCAGAAACTTTGAGGTCATGGCCTTTGGATCAGGACATTTCTCGTAGTTCCAGTTGAACACATAGCGTTTGGAGCCAATCGATGTGTAACCGGAGGAGAGCTGGAAACTATCGCAAGGAATGGCGTGCTCTTTGATCAGATCAACAAAGCCTTCCAACTGTTCCTGCGCATTCTCCGCATCGGTGTAATACATGGTCGAGCCGGAATACCCGAGGCTCCATTTCGGCGGGAAGATATGCTTGCCAGTCAGCCAAACCTGCGTCTTGGTCACCTCCAGTAGGGAAGGGCCGAGCATAAAATAATAGTCCAGATCTCCGTCTTCAGCACGGTATGATCTGTAAGGCTGATGATAGTTGTCGATCTCATTGCCAAGATCAAACCAGCAGCTCGCAAGATTGTCGTAGAACACCCCATAAGAGACGCCAGAACCGGTGCGTGTCAGCGTAAACGGCAGATGCTTGTAAAGTGGGTCGGTGGTCTCTGCATCATACCCCATCGCATCCAGATTACGCATTTCGTAGCGGCGACCATTGCGCAGCAGATTGCCAGCTTTTTCACCGAGGCCATAAATCCGGTCATCTGCAGATTGGCTGAAGAAATGCGAGTTCTTGTGGTCTTTGACGCCTAGCATATAAGCGCCTGTAGGCCGTTCGCTGGCGATAACCTGGTATGACCCGTCTTCGCTTTTTGCCTCCCAGATTATCTGAAGCGGCGTTTTCACGCAGACGCGTAAAGCCCGCGTCTCCAGTGTAAGTGTGTCCTCTGCAAGCTCTTGCTTAAACTCTGGCAGCGAAAAGCCTTCGACAGAAAGACGAGACCGGCCTTCAAGCGGTACCGGTGTTTCTGCCGGAGTGATGGACCATGTTCGTCCTTGCCGGAACTCACTATTCTTGCGCAAAAGAACCCGAACAAGCTTGTCTTCAAGAACGAACAGAGAAAGCAGATGCTTGTTATCTACAAGCAGGTCAACCCGGTTCTGTTCGGTCTCGATGTAGGACCACTTACCTAGCGTTTTCATTATGCTTCAACCAGTTTTGTTGGGTGTTGTTATGGTTGCAAAGTGTCTGTCTGTTATCCGCCGTAACCAAGAATGACGCGCGGCAGGAACAGGCTGATTTCTGGAATGAAAGTCACCAGCATCAGGATGGAAATCACCGCTGCATAGAAAGGCAGCATTGGTTTGATCAGATCCTGAATAGCAACTTTGCCTACAGAGCAACTGATGAACAACGCACTGCCCACTGGCGGCGTAATGATGCCGATGCACAGGTTGTAGGTCATCATAATACCGAAGTGCACAGGATCCATGCCAAGCTCAGTCGCGACAGGCAGGAAGATTGGTGTGAAGATCAGCAGCGCAGGGGTCATGTCCATAAAGGTGCCAATTACCAGCAGGCAGATGTTGATCACCAGCATGATGATGAATGGGTTTTCTGAGACATTCGCCAGTGCTTCACCAATTGCGTATGGAATGTCAGAGAATGTCATGGCCCAGGACATGCCGATAGAACAACCAATCAGAAGCAGCACGATGGAACTGGTAATGGCACTCTCAAGAATGATGGTGGGTAGATCAGTGACCTTCACTTCGCGGTAAATGCCAACCGCCAGTAGCAAGGTGTAAACCACTGCCACAGCAGAAGCTTCTGTGGCAGTAAAGACACCACCAATGATTCCACCCATGATGATGAAGATGAGCAACAACGGCAGGAAAGCATCAGCGATTTTGAAGAGGATCTCTTTGAAACTTGGCAGCGGGATCAGTGGATAGCCACGTTTCGCAGCAACGATACCAGCCACAACCATCACACCAAGACCCATCAGGATACCTGGCAAGTATCCGGCAACGAACAGCGTTGCCACGGATGTGCCGCCAGAGATCAGAGAGTAAACGATCAGCGTTGAGGAAGGTGGGATCAGCATGCCAGTTGGGCAGGAGGCAGCATTCACCGCAGCAGAAAAGGCAGGGTCATAGCCTTCTTTGCGCTGTAGCGGAGACATGATGCCACCGATTGCAGCAGCAGAGGCTACAGCAGAGCCCGAAATGGAGCCAAACAACATATTTGCCAGCACGTTGACGTGTGCCAAAGCCCCCGGCAAACGTCCGCCAACAATCTTGGCCAGCTCAATCAAGCGGCGTGCGATACCGCCAGAGTTCATGATGTTGCCAGCGAGAATGAAGAACGGGATCGCCAACAGTGTGAAGCTGTCCAGACCACTCGCCATCTTCTGTGAAACAACAAAAAGGGCCTGATCAAAAGAGATCAGAAAGGTGATTGTTGCTGTTGCCGCCAGCCCGATTGCAAAGGAGATCGGCACGCCGAGTGTAACGAGAATGCCAAACACACCAAACAGAATAAGACCGCTTTGAAGCTCACTACTTAAAAATTCCATCAGACTTACTCTTATTTTGCAGCAGGATCAGCGGCATCAGGCATCTGGTCGTTTGGACCTGTACCCGTGCCATTGACGAGACCAATGAAGAACTCAATGCAGTAGAACAGCATGATGCCGCCAGAGAACGGAATAGCTGCGTAGATGTAGCCCATTGGAACGCGAAGAGCGGGCGAGACTTGCCCGTTCGCGAGTGTCTTCAGGACCAGTTGTCCGCCGCCGTAAAGCATGACAACACCTGAGAAGAAGGCGATCGCCAGAATGATGAAGTAATCTGAAAACAATTTCCGATTGCCGACCAGCGAGCCGGTTAAAAGATCAATTGCCAGGTGTCTTCGCATTCCAAGCGTATAGGCCGCACCAATCAGGCCGATCCACATAAACATGAAACGAGCAAGTTCATCGGTCACGGTGCTTGGCGTGCCAAGAACGTATCTCGAAAAAACCTGCCAAACCACACACACCACGAGCACGACAAAAACCGACACCGTGACGGCCTTGAGGATCGTGTTAACTATTTTGGTCAGCGCTTGCATTTTATTTCCCTAATCCAGGTGAAGGCGCGGGCTCAGTATGCAGAAAGAATCTACAGTGGGCGACCAATTTCTCCTGAGGGGTTGTTCAGGAGATCTTGAATTCGTGAGAGGGTTTCAGTTGGAGATCTGCAAATCTACGGATATCCAATGAATCCAATTAAATTACCTCTCCTCCAATTAATTGCTGATTTTTGATTATTGGTCAACCAATATGATAAAATGGTTTGACAATGTCGCAGTTTTGTACAAATGTGACATGTGTGAAGAGAGGTTTGGTTGATCTCCTTTCTCCACAATTCAACGGTATCAGCGGAATTGCTCTGACCTCTTGTTTTTCAAGGAAGATGTAGAGACGGGAGCAACGCCAACCAATGGTAGCGTGCTGAAAGATGTATTCTGAGGCAAAGGGAAGGGGAACAAGCTCTCAGTCAGCTATTTAAACTATTTATAACAGTAGCTTGAGAGTTTGGACTATTGGTTTGATACATACATTTCGGAATGATGACACTCTTTGAGTGTACAGAGGTCCCGGTGTGATGATTTTCAGATCAATGGCACATTCGCCTGATTTTCTCAAATACACACAAATAGGTCGACCAACTTGGACGGATGTCCCAACAACGACGAAACCAATATTGGTCAACGAGGATCAGTGATGCTTGAGCGGATGGAAGGTGCCGATAACGGCCTGGCTTGCTTGCATGATGAGGACTATGACGTTCCTTTCAATAAGCAGAATCTGAACAGCAGCACGCTGATTTTCACCGGCGGCCGTAAGGCTGAGTCGCTAAACGGAGAGTGGAACTTCTGCGTCGACCTGCTAGATACCGGCCTGCGTCAGAAATGGTTCTCTTTCACTCCAGAAGCGCGGGAAGATAAGACTGAGCCTTACGATTACGACCCTTATGCAGGCGAAACGGTTCCAGTCCCTTCGTGCTGGTCCATGCTCAAGGACAAATGGTACTTCTTTGAAGGCAGTGCGTGGTACACCCGCTCGCTGGATCTGGATGAACTGTCGGAAGACGAGCGCTTGTTCCTGAGAGTTGGAGCAGCGCAGTACGATTGTAAGGTGTTCCTGAATGGCGAGTTTCTCGGCAACCACTACGGCGGGTCCACACCATTCAATGTAGAGCTAACCGATCACGCAAAATCGGGTCGCAACTGGTTGATGCTGTGCGTAAACAACACCCGCACGCTGGATCGTGTCCCGATGCGAAATACCGATTGGTTCAACTACGGTGGCATTTATCGGGACGTAGAGCTCTATAGAACCCCGAAAACATTCATCTCAGATTTCTTCGCTTACCTGATCCCTGACAGCTCCTACGATAAAATCGTGATTGAGCTGCAGGTCAACGGCCCAGACAGAGCGTCCGTCACAGTCGAATTCAAAGAGTTGGGCATCAAGTCTGAGGTTCCCGTTGACAAAGACGGGTTCGGAAAACTGGTTATCCCATCAAAACCAGAGCTGTGGTCACCAGAACACCCGCGCCTCTATCAGGCAACAGCCTCTGTTGGAGAAGATCGTGTCGAAGACATGATCGGGTTCCGTCAGATAGATCAAGTCGGAACGGACGTTCAGCTCAATGGCAAGCCAATCTTTTTTCGAGGCATCTCCGTGCACGAGGATGACGAGTTTACCGGTAAAGTCTTGCGTGATGAGGATCTGGAGCAACGGTTCCGACATGCTAAAGAGCTGAACTGCAATTTCATGCGGTTCGCCCATTACCCGCACGATGAACGCGCGGCAAAAATGGCAGACCGCGAAGGCATTCTTCTTTGGGAGGAAATTCCGGTTTACTGGGCAATCGACTTCAAGAACCCGGATACCCTCAAAGACGCCCGCAACCAGCTTCAGGAGCTGATCAAGCGTGATCGCAACAGAGCATCTGTCGTCATCTGGTCTGTTGGAAACGAGAACCCAGACACTGACGAGCGCCTCTCGTTCATGAAGCATCTGGTTGATACTGCAAAAGAGATGGACCCGACACGTCTGACTTCTGCTGCCTGTCTCGTGAACCACACCAAGAACCGTATCGAGGATCGCCTGATCCAGCATATCAATGTGATCGGCATTAACGAGTACTATGGTTGGTATGAGGAGAATTTCGACGACCTGATCGACTTCCTGGACAACTCCGAGCCGGGCAAACCTGTGGTCATCTCCGAAACTGGTGCAGATGGTTACATCGGTGAGGGGAAAC
The DNA here is from genome assembly GCF_001623065.1 of Pseudovibrio sp. Ad46. NCBI lineage: Bacteria > Pseudomonadati > Pseudomonadota > Alphaproteobacteria > Hyphomicrobiales > Stappiaceae > Pseudovibrio > Pseudovibrio sp. Ad46. The sequence goes on from NZ_LMCG01000038.1 coordinate 52,780, forward strand.
TGGAGAAGGGCTTCTTCAGTGAGAGTTACATGGCTGAGGTTTACCGCAAGCAGATTGCCACCTTACGCCAGCGAGAATTCGTAAAGGGCATCTCACCATGGATCCTCTATGATTTCCGTGTCGAACGTCGACAGAATATGTTCCAGCAAGGCTGGAACCGCAAAGGCTTGATCGCCTCAGACAAGAAAACAAAGAAAACAGCCTTCAAACTTCTTGCAGATTTTTATGCAGAGCTGAAAGCGAAAAACTGATCTGGATTGCACCATGACATTAGACTCGAACAGAAGACGTTATCAGGATGTGGCAGAAGAGCTGGTTCGCGATTTGGCGAACGGTGCTTTTGCAATTGGTGACAAGCTCCCTACAGAGCGCAAGATTTCTGAGGATCTGGGCGTTAGTCGGTCGCTGGTCAGAGACGCGATGATCATGTTGGAAGTGCAGGGACTTGTCGACGTCCGCAAAGGCTCAGGTACTTATGTCCTCCGTCTTCCGGGCGATGTGACACCAGACAGTTCACTAGAGCAGGACATTGGCCCATTTGAACTGCTGCAGGCTCGCCAGCTGCTGGAAAGCAACATTGCAGCTTTTGCCGCAACAATGGCGACCAAAGCTGATGTGATGCAGATGCGCGAGACTCTGGCAAAGGAGCGGGTTGAGATCGAATCCGGTTCTGGAAGCCACAAGGCTGATGAAGAGTTCCATCGACTGGTTGCGCAGGCGAGCCAGAACTCCGTGTTGACCGAATCTGTTGAGCACCTTTGGACATTGCGCAAGCGTTCCCGCATGTGGGAGCAGCTGCATCAGCGCATCTTTGACCAAGGCTATCAGATTAAGTGGCTGGATGATCACCAGGCAATCCTGTCGGCGCTGCAATGCCGGGATCCGCAAATGGCCCGACAAGCCATGTGGCAGCATCTGGAGAATGTGCGCATGACACTGTTGGAGCTTTCAGATGTCGATGATCCTGCATTTGACGCATACCTGTTTGATACCGATCCGCTGGCCGCGGTGAATGATCTCAAAAAAATAACCGAAGTGAAATGTTAAACCGGGCCTTGGCCCCAAAATTTGAAAAGCAAAGAGCTAAACATGGAACAGACTTGGCGCTGGTATGGCCCACATGATCCGGTCACTCTCAAAGATGTTCGGCAGGCAGGGGCAACGGGCATTGTCACCGCTCTCCATCATATCCCGAATGGCGTAGTGTGGTCAGTTGAAGAAATTCAAAAGCGCAAAGACGAGATTGAAGCTGCCGGTCTTGTCTGGTCTGTCGTCGAAAGTGTTCCGGTCCATGAGCATATAAAAACGCGCACTGGGGATTTCGAAAAGTATATCGAGACCTATAAGCAATCCATCCGTAATCTGGTGGCCTGCGGCATCACCAAGATCTGCTACAACTTCATGCCTGTACTGGACTGGACACGTACAGATTTGACCTACGAACTGGAAACAGGCGCGACCTGTCTTCGCTTTGATGCAGATGTCTTCACAGCCTTCGATATCTTCATTCTCGAGCGCCCGAACGCTAAAGAAGAATACTCTGCAGAAGAAGTTGCGCGCGCAACCGCTGTCTTCGAGGCGATGTCTCAGGAAGATAAAGACGGATTGGTTAGAACGATCCTGGCCGGCCTTCCAGGTTCGGAAGAATCCTACACGGTTGCAGATATTCGCGCTCACCTGGAGCGCTACAACGGCATTGATGCAGATAAGCTCAGAGAGCATCTGGCACTGTTCCTCAAAGAAGTCATTCCAGTGTGCGCAGAAACTGGAGCGGTGATGGCAATCCACCCGGATGATCCTCCGCGCCCTCTGCTGGGCTTACCACGGGTATGCTCAACTGAATCTGATTATGAATATATTTCGAAGGCAGTCGATGTACCTGAAAACGGCTTTACATTCTGCACTGGCTCTCTGGGTGTTCGGGCTGATAATGATCTTGTAGGCATTGTGCAGCGCTACGCCAAGCGCATCCATTTCGTCCACCTGCGGGCCACCAAACGCGAAGACAATCCACTGTCCTTCCATGAGGCGGACCATCTGACCGGCGACGTTGATATGGTTGGTGTAATCTCAGCCTTGGTGGATGAAGAAGAGCGTAGGAAAGCAGCTGGCTCTGATGATCTGATCCCGTTCCGTCCAGACCACGGCCATGCCATGCTCTCAGACCTGCAAATGAAATCTGCACCGGGTTATCCAGCAGTGGGTCGTTTGCGTGGCCTTGCAGAGTTACGCGGTGTTGAAACAGCAATACGAGCGATGCGCGAACCTGCATAAACTAAATTCGCAAAATCAAACATCAACAAGCCGGGGCATTGCTCCGGCTTTTTTTACTCACTGTGAAATCAACGAATATTTTATTTGTGTAATATTATTACATAACATATAAAAGCCATCCCCTTCGTGGTGCTGCCCATGGTGAGTTGAGGTGCCTATTGTGCAATTGATTGAGATGGATGGAGTTGGGATCAAACGGCAAGGCCGTTGGTTGATCCAGAATGTGACTCTGAGTGTGAAAGCTGGTGAGATTGTAACCCTCATCGGGCCGAATGGAGCTGGCAAAAGCACGACCGCAAAAACCGCGTTAGGCGTGTTGAAAGCGGATGCCGGAAAGATCAAGTGCAAACCTAATCTCAAAGTCGGCTATGTCCCTCAAAAGCTTGCCGTGGACTGGACAATGCCTTTGACTGTCGGTCGCTTGATGAGCCTGACCGCCAAACCGTCCAAGACTGAGATTGATAAGGTGTTGGAGAAAACGGGCATCTCGCATCTCATCGATGCCAATGTACAGCAGCTTTCGGGTGGTGAATATCAAAGAGCACTGTTGGCAAGAGCGATCCTGCGCACGCCAGACCTTCTCGTTCTGGATGAGCCAGTACAGGGTGTCGACTATTCCGGTGAGATAGCTCTTTACAATCTGATCCTCCAAATTCGTGAGGAGCTGAACTGCGGTATCCTGCTCATTTCGCACGACTTGCACGTGGTGATGGCGCAGACAGATACAGTGGTTTGCCTTAACGGCCATGTGTGCTGCAGCGGTGCACCAGAACATGTGGCAGCCTCTGATGCCTACAAGCAGCTCTTCGGGGATGCTGCCTCACAGTCTCTGGCGATCTACCACCATCATCACGACCACAGCCACAAGGCCGACGGAACAATCGTTCCATCCAAAGGGGATTCTGGAGACTGCTGCGATCATGGATGATTTTATTCTAAGAGCCATGTTGGCCGGGATTGGACTTGCGCTTGTCAGCGGACCACTCGGCTGCTTCGTCGTCTGGCGTCGGATGGCTTATTTCGGCGATACCATGTCCCACTCAGCGCTTCTTGGCGTTGCGCTTGCCTTCCTGTTGAACATCAATCTCATGGTAGGCGTACTGGGTGTGACAGTAACGGTCTCCTTGTGTTTGCTCATCTTGCAAAAACGGGGGGCGCTCTCAACGGATGCTTTGCTGGGGTTACTATCGCATTCGGCCCTTGCACTCGGCATGGTCCTGATTGCGTTCATGAGCTCAGTGCGTTTTGATCTGCTCTCTTTGCTGTTTGGGGATATCCTCGCTGTTGGCAATGAGGACGTCATTGCAATTTACGCCTGCGCCGCAGTTATTCTCGGTTTGATGTACTTTCTCTGGCGCCCATTGCTGGCGTCCACGGTCAATCGGGAACTGGCGGAAGCTGAAGGTTTCAATCCAGACCTGACACAGCTCGTTTTCATGGTCATGATGGCAGCAATCATCGCCATTGCTATGAAGATCGTCGGTGTTTTGTTGATCACAGCGCTTCTGATTATTCCAGCAGCGACAGCGCGCTGGTTTGCTAGAACACCGGAGCAAATGGCCGTTGCCTCATCTATCATCGGTGTGGCGAGTGTTATTCTTGGTCTGGAAGGCTCACTACAGTTTGACAGCGCGTCCGGTCCATCCATCGTAGTGGCCAGCCTGTGCTTATTTTTGCTTTCATTGTTTGCATCCCGGCTCATAAACAGAGTATTGGGAAAGGAGCGAGGGCAGTAGAGCGTATTCCCGAAAAGTGGTTCCGGTTTTTGGATAGGAAGACGCTTGAGAACAAAGTGTTCGGGCTTGATGCGTGAATGCATAGGAACGCAACAAGCTTTGGAGTGAAAGAAGTGGCAATGGCAACTGCAGAAGTGAAGCTCACTAAAAATCAGCGTCTGGTTCTGGACTTGCTGTGCGCTTCAGATGCACCTATGAGCGCGTACTCCATTCTGGATCAACTTCGCTCTGAGGGACTTCGCGCACCATTGCAGGTCTACCGTGCTCTGGACAAGCTCATCGGACTGGGTCTGATCCATCGCCTTGAAAGCATGAACGCTTTTGTCGCGTGTGCACATCCCTCATGTCATTCTGTAGAGATGGTTGGCTTTGCGATTTGTGAAGCTTGTGGCAAAGCGCTGGAATTTGCTGACAATGATGTCGCGGAAATTCTGAGCGGTTGGGCAAGCGCGAATGGTTTTGATGCCAAATCAACTTCCATCGAGATTAAAGGCACCTGTGCATCCTGCCAAGAAAAGTTGGAAAGCTCCTCAGGAACTGAGTGAGAACCTACGCCGTAGATCAAAGAGGCTGGGTACATCACTCTCTGTGTGGTGCAGTTCTGAAGGTTCGATCAGTTCTCGCGAAATCCAATTTGTCGTGTAAAGCAAAGGCTTCTTCTGTTGGCGCGACGTTGGTTGGCCGCCAAACCCGCTGCCATCGACAAGAATAAGATCACTTGGAAGTTTTCGTCGAAGTTCGGAGAGGCTGGAAAACAGCAGGGATCGGTTCTTACTACATACCTGTAATCCAGTAGCTCGTTCTGCAAGTCTTGCAAGGATATCCGGGAACGAGCGTGTACGTTCACTCACCACGTATCTCAGAAAGATGCCGGGTGAGTAATCCCCAAACAGACTTTCAATGTCGTCCTCTGGATGTACCTCGCTCCAATTGCGAAACGGAACATACAGCGCATTTTCGTTGTTATAGAAGGCTTCATGGCTAACCGTGTTGAAGTGGCCTGGATGTTTGGATGAAAACACAAGGTTCAACGGGTTCTGCTCAGGCGCGACAGCTTCGTCTATAATGCGGAGCCCACCATTATAGAGCGGATCTCCATAGGCAAGCACAAGTGCACTAGAAATACGTTGAAACGTCTGGTCAAACTCTCTGTCCGGTGAGGGACCGATGCTTAAGAGCAAATCAGAAGCAACAAGGGTGCGCGTGGGGATCGGACATATACCGCCATGATCGCTCCAAATGACCTCAAGGTCGCTCAAACTGGCAAAATCGCTTGGCTGCACAGTTTTCTAGTCCTCTGAAAGATTGAAGCCGGGCCTTGGGAGCCTACAAAATCAATAATGAGGAAAAGTTGACGCTACGGCAAGTGCGTGTAGGGCGCAAACAGTTAAACTGGAAAAACTATTTTTTTGCTGTGGCAAGAGCGCTACAGCAACGCCACCTGTTGGACTGGTCGTTGCTGTAACACCCGTAAAAGGAAGGAGAATAAACTGCGGCGAGGGAGCGGTAATCTCGCCACAGGTGTGTCAGTTCCGTTTAAGGAGCTGCAACATACGTTGGCTGCAATGTGGAGGACGGTGTCACACCAGCACCCGCGCCTGAGATTTTGTAGCCATTGGCTCCGCGGCGTGCATTGGTCTTGGCTCGCGCTGCTTTGCGGTTGCCGCCACGATAATCCACGTTGATGCCCAGCTCATTGATCATTGCGACTAGCTGAGAGCGGGAGTAAAAGCCCAGGGTGCTCAGCAGTGCAGAAACATGATGCTTCACGGTCGCTTCGGAAATTCCGAGCTCATGAGCGATTTGCTTGTTCAACTTACCTTCTTTCAAGTAAGTCAAAATGGTAGCCTGACGGCGTGTCAGATTGGCCAGACCTTCATAAAAGTCGATACCAAACGCGTTCTGCGCATCTTCGGATTCTGTGGTCACCTCAACAGTGCCGCCGGTCAAAATCGCTTTGAAGACAGAAAAATCAGCAGTCTTTGGAACAGCTGCACTTGCACCGCGGGCAATGAAGTAATCTGCAAGGCCCGGATTGTCTTGCTCAAGCAGCATGACAAGGCTGGAAATCTCATAGGTCTCCAGCAGTGCGGATGCCGTGCCGAGTCCTGGTGCCCCCTTCATACGAGGGTTCACAAGTACCACTGCGGAAGGGTGAAGTTCTACCCAAGTCTGCAACTCGGAAAAGCTTTTCGTCACAAGTACATTCACGCCATGACACTCATTGGAGTAGATACTCGCAAGTGCTCTGGAAAATGCCGGATGTGGATCACCAATAATAACAGTGTGCATGGAAACCTTCTCCCTTAGGGTTCCAACAGTGGACTGACGCTCCCGATACATAATTTCTCCTCCCTAAACTATGCACTACGTGTTTCGTCTTATCTCTTGAAAAAAATACATGCATATGGTTTTTTTACAAGCGTTGATGTGAGGCTCCATGAAAAATAATTTTCAAGATACCAGTGAAACGCGAAAATCTACTCAGGCAGAGAAGAGTGACCGCATGCGTAAGGAGATCCTCCTTGCGGCTATCAGCTGTTTGCACGAGTTTGGCTATCACCGTGCATCTATTAAGAAAATTACCGAAAAGACCAGATTTTCGCAGGGTGCGCTGCAGCATCATTTCCCGACTAAAGAAGATCTGATGGTCTTTGTTCTGGAAAGGTTGCTCGCGAAATCCGTTCGGTTGACTTTGGAGTGGTTGAACGAAATCGGTGAGGATAAAAGCAGAATTTCTGAGCTGACTATCAAATGGTGGACGAATCAGGCGAACTCTCCTGAGTACCTCACCATGGTGGAAATTCTTGTTGCAGCGCGAACGGAAGACTCGCTGCGTCGCCGCATCAAACCCACCTTCGACAACTTCGCAAAAGTGACTGACGATCGAATTCTGGCAATTTTTGATAGCAATAAAATAAGTCAGACAATCGCACGTACGCTCATCACAGCCTCGCGTCAGATGATGACAGGCCTGATCAGCTCAGATGGTTTGTTTATGAAGGAAGAAGATAAGCAGGCCTACATCGAGCATTGGGCGATGTTTTTGCAGCAACTTATCGAGCATAGAATGCAGGAATCTGCGTAGACTTTAGTCTATGTGGCATCCGGGCACGTGGCCCGAATGCACGATCTTTTAGCAGCCGAGATTACATCAGCTGGCTAAGTTTCATTGCAACGCTCATGTCACCATCAATAGTGAACTTGCCCTGCATGAATGCCGCTGTTGGATCCAGATCGCCAGCAATCAGAGACTGAAGGTCTTCAAAGGTAACGCCGATTGTGCAATCAACGTCTTTGTTGTCGGTGGAGATGGAATTGCCATCAATCACCAGAACACCTTCGTCACCACAGTCAAACTTGATTGAGCTGTCAAAGTCGCTGGATTCTACGCGGCCTTTCAGGTCATTCAAAAGTGCGTCCATGCTCATATTTGTTCCCTCCATCTGTTAAATTACAGTGTTTGAAAAATCCGGGCAGATGCCTAAGGTGTTCTAAGTAGCGCACTACGTATTACGCATCGGGCATCGTGTTAACGTAAGCGTAATTCAGCATGCGTTGAATGTAAAGACACCAGATTCCGCTTATTCGGGATTAGCCCTGCTGCCTTAGTAGGGCGTTCTGCCAGCTGATCCGCCAAAGACTTTGTCTTCTCAGTCACAACATCGCCAGTGTGCTTTGTCGCTACCGGCTCAATGAGCACGATCCAGCATTCCTCTTGAGCAACCGGGTTATGCATTTTACCTTTGGGGACAACATGGAAGTCACCCTCATTTAGGGTAACAGCTTCCCCTTCGTACTCAATAATGACACTGCCTTTCACAACATAGAAGAGCTCATCTTCCTCATCATGCTTGTGCCAGGCGAGATCTCCTTTGACCTTGGCGACCTTAACATACTGGTCGTTTACTTGAGCGACGACGCGAGGGGACCAGTAGTCAGTGATCTTATCAAATTCAGAATTAAAATTGCCAATCATAGGAACCTCATAAAAACAGGATGCTGACGGTTATATGGGGCTGTTGCAGTCTCGTACAACACAGACTGGCTCATCCGTTGACGTTTGCTTACAAGCCGTTATAAGCCCCTCCATGAACACTCCGAGCCCATCCTTTATCTACGCTCCGCCCATGGAGCCCTTCCTTGATGTCGTCCATCAGGATGAGCAGCTTCTGGTCCTCAACAAGCCGAGTGGTTTGTTGAGTGTCCCCGGTCGCGCAGAAGAGCATAGGGACTGTCTGGAAAGCCGCGCTCAATCCATCTATCCAACAGCAACAACCATCCATCGGTTGGATATGGATACCTCTGGTCTGCTTGTGATGGCCATGAACAAAGACGCGCACCGTCATGTCGGGCTTCAGTTCGAAAAGCGCATGACGCGAAAAACTTACATTGCCCGCGTATGGGGGCACGTCTCTGAGGATCAGGGAGAGGTTGATCTTCCTTTACGATGTGACTGGCCCAATCGCCCAAAACAGATGGTTGACCATGAGCAGGGCCGTTCAGCACTCACGCGTTGGGAAGTTGTCCGCCGAGAGGAAGCGACGACCCTTGTAAGGTTGATGCCAGTCACAGGCCGCTCTCACCAACTTCGCGTACATATGCTTGCGCTTGGTCATGTCATTGTGGGAGACCGCTTCTACGCAGACGGAGAGGCGCTGGTGTTCTCAGATCGATTGCACCTCCACGCGCAAACGCTTGAGCTGCGTCATCCCATCGGTGGCGAATACAATACCTTTACAGCTGCCTGCCCGTTTTGGGATCTGTAAGTCGCCAATATCTGCCAGACTCATTGAATTTGTAAAAATGAGTCACATTAAATACGGGTAATATCGTATTTTGTGCAGCCAGAGCGCACTATTCACAAGCACTAGGTGAAACTACCAGCAAATTATTGCAGGAAAAGAACTTTCACACAGTATAAGACAGTGCAGTTGTCCTATAAGCAAATCGCTGGCTATCTCCCAGTAAAAACCGCGATCTCACTCCGCATTAACTCATTGAATATAAAGTGTAATATCACTGATTTTACGGGTGAAAACTGTATGCAATGCTATGCAATAAGTGACAAGTTTGATTATTATGGCAATTCTGGTCTCTGAGAGTAGCCTTCAGATTGCCAGTTTTATGACATCCTATTCATATATCTCTGATTTTTGACTTAAGTCATGCGCCTAAAGTACAATGTGACCCAATAATACCTGTGTCGAACAGAAGAGCGGTTTCCTCCCTAGAGCTGTTTTGTGACATGTACGGATAGTTTGTCACGTTTCTGCTTCGGATTTTGCCTACGGAGAAGAGAATGCCTGTCACTAATCGCGAAGAATTAGACGCCCTGGTTGCTCGGGTTAAGAAAGCGCAACGGACTTACGCTACATACACACAAGAGCAGGTAGATAAGATTTTCCGTGCAGCGGCTTTGGCTGCTGCGGATGCTCGCATCCCACTCTCCCGCATGGCGGTTGAAGAGACTGGAATGGGCGTAATGGAAGACAAGGTTATCAAAAACCAGTTTGCTTCCGAATACATCTACAACAAATACAAGGATGAAAAGACCTGCGGTATCCTCGATGAAGATGACACCTTTGGTACCATCACCATCGCAGAACCAACAGGCATCATCTGCGGCATTGTCCCAACCACAAACCCGACCTCTACTGCGATCTTTAAAGCACTGATTTCTTTGAAGACCCGCAACGGTATTATCTTCAGCCCGCACCCTCGTGCAAAGCTGGCAACCAATGAAGCTGCTCGCATCGTTCTGGATGCAGCAATCAAAGCTGGCGCGCCAAAAGACATCATCGGCTGGATTGACGTTCCAACAGTGGAACTCTCCAACGCATTGATGACACACGATGAGATCAACCTGATCCTTGCAACCGGTGGTCCGGGCATGGTGAAGGCAGCTTACTCTTCCGGTAAACCAGCCATCGGCGTGGGCGCAGGTAACACTCCGGTTGTGGTTGATGAGTTTGCAGACGTGAAACGCCTTGTTGCTTCTGTCCTTATGTCCAAAACATTCGATAACGGCGTGATCTGTGCATCTGAGCAGTCTGTTATTGTTGTCGAGGAAATCTACGAGCAGGTTAAAGAACGCTTCTCCAGCCACCAGGGCTACGTGCTGAAAGGCAAAGAGCTTCAGGCTGTTAAAGATGTGCTGCTGAAAAATGGCGGACTCAACGCAGCTATCGTAGGTCAGCCAGCACCAAAAATTGCTGAAATGGCCGGCGTAAAGGTTCCTGCTGGTACCAAGATTCTGATCGGTGAAGTCACAGAAGCCAGTGAAGCCGAAGCCTTCGCACACGAAAAGCTGTCTCCAACGCTTGCAATGTACAAGGCAAAAAGCTTTGAAGACGCATGTGACACCGCTGAAAAGCTCGTCACCATGGGCGGCATCGGTCACACCTCAGTATTCTATACAGATCAAGACCGCTGCGCAGACCGTGTGAAAGAATTTGGCCGTCGGATGAAGACTGCCCGTATTCTCATCAACTCTCCTGCATCCCACGGCGGTATCGGTGACCTTTACAACTTCTCCCTCGCACCAAGCCTCACACTGGGCTGCGGCTCTTGGGGTGGTAACTCCATCAGTGAGAACGTAGGTCCAAAGCACCTGATCAACAAAAAGACCGTTGCGAAGCGAGCTGAAAACATGCTGTGGCACAAACTGCCTGAATCCATTTACTTCCGTCGCGGCTGTCTGCCAATCGCTCTGGGTGATCTGGAAGGCAAAAAGCGCGCACTGATCGTAACCGATGGGTTCTTGTTCAAGAACGGCTATGCTGATGAGACCGTTCGTGTTCTCAAAGGCCTGGGCATGGAGACAGATGTCTTCTACGAAGTAGAGGCTGATCCAACACTGTCCATCGTGCGCAAAGGCGCTGACCTTTGTAAGGCATTCAAGCCAGATGTGATTGTTGCAATTGGTGGTGGTTCTCCAATGGATGCAGCAAAGATCATGTGGGTCATGTACGAACATCCGGAAGTTGACTTTGCTGACCTGGCATTGCGCTTCATGGACATTCGCAAGCGTATCTACAAGTTCCCTAAAATGGGCGAAAAAGCCAAGATGGTTGCGATCCCAACCACCTCTGGCACCGGCTCTGAAGTAACCCCGTTTGCGGTGGTGACTGATGACGAAACCGGCATGAAGTACCCAATTGCGGATTACGAACTCACACCAAACATGGCAATCGTGGATGCGAACCTTGTCATGAACATGCCGAAGTCTCTGACAGCGTTTGGCGGCATTGATGCCATCACTCACGCAACAGAAGCTTACGTCTCTGTTCTGGCAAACGAGTACTCTGATGGTCAGGCTCTGCAGGCTCTCAAACTGCTTAAAGAGAACCTCGTAGAATCCTACGAAATGGGTGCCGAATCCCCGAATGCACGTGAGAAAGTGCACAACGGTGCAACCATCGCAGGTATCGCATTTGCGAACTCCTTCCTCGGTGTTTGCCACTCTATCGCACACAAAGTAGGTGCAGCGTTCCACGTACCGCACGGTTTGGCCAATGCCATGCTGATCTCTAACGTGATCCGCTACAACTCAAATGACAACCCAACCAAGCAGACCGCATTCTCTCAGTATGCGCGTCCTCAGGCAAAATGCCGGTACGGCGATATTGCTGACCATCTGGGCCTCACAGCAGCTGGAGACAGCCGTGAAGCAAAGGTAGAGAAACTGGTTGCTTGGGTAGAAAGCGTCAAGAAGGCTCTTGAGATCCCAGCAGGCTTTAAAGATCTGGGTATCACTGAAGAGCAGTTCATGGCGAAACTCGACGAAGTCGCTGTGGAAGCATTCGATGACCAGTGCACCGGAGCAAACCCACGGTACCCACTGATCGATGAGATCAAACAGCTCCTTCTCGATGGTTATTACGGTCGCGTCTACGTAGAGGGCCGCGCGGAGGATGTTGTAGACCTTGCACAGGAAAAAGCGAAAAAGGCCTCTAAAGCGCGTTCCTAAGACCAGTTAAGGTCTTAGATTAGAATTCGCTATTTAAAAGCGAAAGCTTAAGCCCAACGCCATTCCTGCAAGCTAAACATTGCGGCTCGAAAAAAGACCCCGGGGCACCAGCTCCGGGGTTTTTGCGTTTCAGGGACTAACATAAAGTGATAACTCTTGCATATGGAAACGAAGCAACTCAAGTTCTCCTATCGGGATGATAGCAGCATCCCAACGTTCCCAGATGATGGCCCCATTTCAGTCATGGATGCCCACTGCGGACTTTGCGCAAAAGGAGCTGCATGGATAGCAAGGAATGATCAGGAAGAAGAGTTCAGGATAGTACCGCTGCAGTCCGAACTGGGAGAAGCATTAGCAGCCCATTATGGGCTCGATCCATCTAATCCATTGAGCTGGCTATATCTCGAAAATGGAGTTGCATATACCTCACTGGATGCATTGATCCGTGTTGGGTTACGCTTGGGGGGAGTATGGAACATTTTGGTTGTATTGCGAATTTTACCACGATCTGTGCAGGATGCGATGTACGGAGTTGTTGCCCGCAATCGCTACAAGTTTTTCGGCAGGGCAGATTTGTGTTCAGTGAAAAATTCTGAAGTCAAAAAAAGGCTGTTATTTTGAAAATATTGGTATTAGGCGGCTACGGGGTCTTTGGTGGACGACTGATCGAACTTCTTTTGAATATTGAGAGTCTCGAGATTGTCGTTTCTGGACGTGATCGTAATAAGGCTGAAGATTTCTGTAAAAAACACAGCGGTGATGCAACTCTCACCCCTTTAGCTTTAGACCGCACGGATATTGCTCTCCAGCTACCGGAAATAAAGCCTGATATTGTAATTGATGCCTCAGGCCCGTTTCAGGCCTACGGTCAAAATAGATATGCCACCGTTGAAGCCTGTATTGCAACTAAAGTGAACTATCTCGACTTTGCAGATGCCGCAGATTTTGTCTTCAGTGTTTCACAGTTTGACCAGCAGGCAAAGGCCGCCGGAATTTTTGTGATCTCTGGCGTGAGCAGTTTTCCGGTTCTAACGGCAAGTGTCCTTCGGGAGATCTCTAAGACGATGGAGATACACCACGTCACTGGAGGTATCGCACCATCTCCATTTGCTGGAGTTGGTCTCAACGTAATGCGCGCGATTGTTGGTTATGCTGGCTCACCAATCACGCTGTTTCGTGAAGGCAAACGTGCTCAAGCAATTGGTCTTGCTGAAACACGGCGCTACACGATCTCTGTGCCGGGTAAACTGCCCATGAGAAACACTCACTTTTCGCTTGTCGATGTGCCTGACCTGCAAGTCCTGCCACCTGAGCATCCTACAATGCAATCGATCTGGATGGGGGCGGGACCTATTCCGGAGGTTTTGCATAAGATGTTAAACTGGATGGCTCGGGTGAGGTCAACACTGAGGCTCCCGTCCTTTGAGCCGTTGTCTCCGCTTTTCTATCGGGTCCTTAACCTCTTTAAATATGGAGAGCATCGGGGAGGTATGTTTGTTCATGTAAGCGGCTCAGCGAATAAAGGGCCTGTTGAGCAGTCATGGCATATGTTGGCCGAAGGTGACGATGGCCCCTATATTCCGTCCATGGCCATCGAAGCAATTATTCGGAAAATTCTTGCAGGCGAAGTACCCAAAACAGGTGCAAGATCTGCAACCCGGGAATTGGAGCTGGAAGACTATAGTAAACTCTTTGAAAAGAGACCGATCACTATGGGATTCCGGCAGGATCAAAGAGCCGAGCTCAACCCGTTCAAACAGGTGCTTGGGAGTGCCTTCAATCTTCTTCCAACTGCATTACAGAACTTTCATGGCTCAGGCCAAAAACAAACGTGGCAAGGTCAGGCAGTAGTTCATCGAGGCTCAGGGCTGCTTTCGAAAATGATAGGTCGTGTGTTCGGTTTTCCCAAAACGAACGACGCGGCGAATGTGTGTGTCACCCAGATTCCAGATGAAAATGGTCTAAGCTGGACCCGGTCGTTTGATGGAAAAGAATTTGAATCTTTTCTGAAAGTGGGTAGAGGAAAAGACAGTTACCTTCTGAGTGAACAATTTGGACCCGTGAAGGTTGCTCTGGCACTCGTCTTAGATGAGGGAAAGCTGCGCTTTATTCCTCGGAGATGGTCTATATTCTCAATACCCATGCCACGAATTTTGCTGCCTCACGGAGAGAGCTTTGAGCAAGAGACGGATGGGCGGTTTTCGTTTGATGTCCAGATTTCAGCTCCAGTGGTAGGGCACATCGTTTCCTATAAAGGTTACCTCGAACCAGAGACTTAGTACCCGTAAATAGCCTTTACACCTAAGTAAATGTGGCGGCAAAGCTACAGCAAGCTCTCGGAAACTTCCGTAGCGTTCAAAGTCTCTTTCGCTGATTGGCGTGTTTTGCTAGAGCTGACTGCCTAGTTAACAACGTGAGAAATCAATTTTGCCTATGTAATCACCGGTCTCTTTTAGTCAATCATTGTTCTGCAAAAGATACTCTTTTGCGGCGCGCTTTCTGTTGCGCGGATGGTGGCATGAGACCGGTTTGGCCTCGTGATTTCTGGCACTATCCTTGCGCATTTTTGCGCGCTGCTTTCTATAAAATCCTTAGCCTTACCGTGTGCTGTAACGGCGTCATGCTGCACATCCGCTTTTTGACAAGTGGAAATCCAAAAGCATGTCGAAATCGCTTAAATACGTCTGGACGCTTCAACCAGAAAACCCTCCACACCCGATTATACCCTGCAAGAACTGCGGTGTTCTTAAGCCCTTCAAGCCATCAGGGAAGTTCCGTCTCAATGCAAATGGCACCAGGTTAGACGCATGGCTCATCTACAAATGCATGACCTGCGATGCCACGTGGAACCGTCCAATTTTTGAACGCCGTAACCGCAAGCAGATCGCCCCGGACTTGTTGGAAGCACTGCAAATCAATTGCCCGGAGCAAGTGAAAAAGTACGCCTTCGACAAAACGGGCTTACCTGCCATCGCTGCGCTAAGGGAAGGTGAGGGGATGATCACCATTCATAAGCAAATCGTGGAGGGCACGGTGCAAGATTGGACAAATCTTGAGATCGCACTGAACACAGTCATGCCGGTCAACCTGAGGCTGGATAGATTACTCGCTCAGGAGCTGGGAGTGTCACGAAACGCCCTGAAACTACTCGCCAGTCAAGGAGGGCTTCTTGATGGAAACGACGAGCCTCTTCAATTGAAGAAACCTCCCAAACACGGCATTGTCCTGCGCTTTCAACTTGCTGACCATACTTACCTGAAAACACAAGTCAACTCAGCCTTACTCGCAGATGATCTTGTTGAAGTGTGATCCCAACCACAAGCCCCCAGAACAAAGATTTGGGGGCTTGTTCCTACTGAATTGAGGTCGGCAATAAGCCACTAAAGATTACACATCACGTCCGCCAGAATCTCATAGGTCATCGGGTTCCCCATCTGGCTGACGTTGAAGCGCATGAACTGGCCCATGGATTGGGTTGGGCTGAAAACATCACCTGGGGCGAGAACCATGTTTTGCTGCAGGGCGGCACGGGCGAGTTCTGCTGAATCGATGCCTTCCGGCAGGGAGCACCAGAGGTAAAATCCGCCTTCTGGCATCAACCAGGTCTGAATGCCCAGCTCAACCAGATTGGCGGAAACCTCGCGCCGTGTCTTGGCAAGGCGAATACGCAAGGCCTCCATGTGCTTTCGATAGGAACCATCACTCAGGCAAGCATAAATCAGCTCCGTGGTGATCGGGCTAGGGCCACCGAAGGTCGTGGCCACCTGAAGATCAACCAGAGCTTCAATCCATTCTGGTTTGGCAGCGATGTATCCGCAGCGTGCGGAAGCCGACAATGTCTTTGAAAAGCTGCCAAGACGGATCACACGATCAAACCCGCCCAAGGCCGTCAGGCGCGGCGTTATTTCTGGCAAAAACTCAGAAAACACATCATCCTCAATCAGGATGAGATCATGCCGGGCTGCAATACTCAGGATTTTATGAGCACCTTGAGGAGAGAGGGTGACCCCCGTGGGGTTATGCAAGGAGGTGTTGGAGATGTAAAAACGTGGCTTATGCTCCACAACAGCCTGCTCAAACTGCTCACAATCCATGCCTGTCCTGGTGTACGGCACGCTCACAATCTCAACCTGATGCGCTTTCAGGATTGCCTGAAAGTTGAAGTAACACGGGTCACTGACAAGAACCTTGTCTCCGGGGCGAAGCAAAAACCGGCACAACAGGTCAATGGATTGGGTAGCAGAACCGGTCAGTAAAATCTGGTTCGGATCAACCTCAATCCCTTCTGCCGCAAACTGCCGTGCCTGCAACCGTCTCAGATTGCTGGCCCCTCGTGTGCTGGCATAATCTGAAAGCAAGTGATCATCTGCCTTGCTCAAATTACGAATGGCCTTGCGCAGGGATGCATTCGGCATCCAGTCCGCAGGCATCCAGCCACATCCGGGTTTGAGCATATCTCGGCCGGTATCCAGCGACTGTCGAGAGACCCAGAACGGATCGATCTCCCTGTCCAGATGTGGCCCAATCTCTGAAACCGTAAAGGGCTGCGTTTTTGGGGAGACATAAAACCCGGCCCCTTTGCGGGCAAAGATAATCCCTTCAGCAGCAAGGCGGTCATAAGCCTCAACCACTGTCGAGGCGGAAACATTCATTGTAGAGGCAAACCCCCGGATGCTTGGCAGTTTCTCACCCGGTTCCAACGCGCGGCTGCTGATCTTGCTGCGCACCGCCTGCATCACGCGTTGTGTCTGTTGCCCATAAGCCATTTTACATCTCACCTGCTGTATTGACGATTGTAGCAGTACAGTTTCTCGCAATTGTATTGTTTTGTGGCTGTTGTGCCTAGCCCCACCTCGCTAAAAAACGGAAAACGGAGGTGAATGATGCAAGCATCACTGGCACAAAGAGGCTCAGCAGGCTGGGGAAACGGTCTGCTCGGCGTCATAATTTTCAGCGGTTCTTTACCCGCGACACGTACAGCTGTCGCCGGATTTGATCCATTCTTTCTGACAAGCATACGCGCAGTGATTGCTGCATTGCTGGGCATTGCGTTGCTGAGCGTGCTGAGACAGCCTTTCCCAAAACGGCAGGATATCCTGTCATTGGCAGTCGTTGCACTTGGTGTCGTGATCGGCTTCCCACTGCTGTCTGCATTAGCACTCGCGCAGATGACAGCAGCGCAGTCACTGGTTCTGATGGGAGTTTTACCATTCTCAACGGCAATCTTTGCTGTGTTGAGAGGAGGGGAAAGACCAAAGCCATTCTTCTGGGTGTTCTCAGGTGTGGGCAGTCTTGCTGTGGCGGTGTTCGCGCTCTCGCAAAACGCAGAGGGCTCACTGCTCGGCTCTCTTTACATGTTCGGCGCAATTATTGTGTGCGGCCTTGGATATGCAGAAGGCGCGACACTTTCAAGAAAGCTGGGAGGCTGGCAGGTCATTTCATGGGCACTTGTGCTGGCTCTTCCAGTCATGCTGGTGGCTGCAATTCTAAGTGTACCTGCTCAGCTGCCAGACAGTCAGTCCACCGCGTGGTATGGCCTCCTGTACGTATCTGTCTTCTCAATGCTGGTTGGCTTTGTGTTCTGGTACCGCGGGCTGGCTTTGGGCGGTGCAGCGGGGGTTGGACAGCTTATGCTCCTGCAGCCATTCTTCGGCCTCATGCTCGCAGCATTGCTGCTTCAGGAGACGATTTCATCAATGATGATTGCAGCGACAGTCGTTGTGGTTGGCTGTGTGGTCGGTGCCAAACGATATGCATAAATAAAAGACGAGAGCAGGGCCACCAGGAAGCAGGTCCAAAAGAGGACCTGCTGAAATTTCCTTAGTTAAACGCGTCGCAGCAACTGCACGACCAAAGTGCCTGGCTCACGAAGAGGTGCGGTACACACCGAAAGCACACGGCCATCGCAAGGAGCAGTATAAGTTGCAATCACATCACCAAAAGAGTTGGTCATGGTTGCCAGCTGCTGTCCCTTTACAACGTCCTCGTTCAGCTTCACCTGCACCCGTGCAAAACCACCTTGGTCTGCTTGAACAGATACCTGCTCAGTTCCGACAAAGCTTTCAATACCCAGCAGATCAACTGTGCCATCAATCATGCCGTAATCAATCATTGTGTTCAGAACACCTTGGACCCCACGGCGTGTAATTTCTGGATTGAAGACGTTGGCGCAGCCCAGCTCTAGGGTCAGGGAAGGGATTCCATTCCTGACGAGTTCTGTCTCCACAGATCCGTCAATACCATCGTCCTCCAAGATCTGGTCTGCAGGCTGCAAAGCGGCAAGACGGCATACCTCTGCAATTCGGAAATCAGCGTAAATAAAGAATGGATAGGCCGTGCCAGTTGAATCTGTGTGCAGGTCCAGAAAGATGTCTGCATTGTCCATGTAAAGATTATGCCAAAGCGCATAGGCAAATCGACTGCCTGCATTCGAGCTGTTAGCATCGCCCGGCATCATCCGGTTCAAGTTGGTGAGAGTTAGAGTCTCTGTCTGAGCCGGGTAATAGCGAGACACATTCTGCATACCAGGAGGGTTTGCCCCGGGAACAAGTACCACGGTCCCCTTCAGCTTTGCTGGATCTAGATGCGGCAGAACTTGATGGATCACGTCTATACCTTGCACTTCATCACCATGCAAAGTGGACTGCAAAAACAGCTTGGTTCCCTCAGTTCGCCCCTTCACCACAATTACCGGAAGGTGGTGCGCGTTGCCCAGAGAATTGGTTGTTGCCCTAAAAAAGAAACGATGCGTTCCGGGAGTAAGCTCATCAACGCTGAGCTTATCAACCACCGGCACACCACTAAGAATATCACCTGTCATTTTCATGGAAGAAACCTACCGCGCCCAACACAGATGGAACAAGTGAGTTTACGTCAAACATCACAGTGTTGATTGGCCTGAGTTTCTGAAACTGAACATCCCACCTTTAGGTGTCTGATGCATGATCTGCCAATAGCAACTTGAGCTAGGTTTGATTCTTGTATACTTATGTATGCAAAATTGAGGTGATTTATGAATATTGCAAGTGATCACGCATTTTCCGGCCTGCAGAAAATCTATGACCAAGCTCGTCCGCGCTACCCACAGGATGCGCTGGATCACATCGTGGATCTGTTGGAGGAGTCCAGAGGTGTAGAGCAGGGGCATCTATTGGATGTTGGCTGCGGCACCGGAATTTTGACGCGCCAACTTCAAGGGCTGTCACCAGGCAGCAAATTTACAGGATGCGACGTCAACGAAGACATGCTGTCTCAGGCAAAAGCAAGGGATAAGGCAGGTGAAGTGTCTTGGCATCAATCCGCTGCTGAAAAGCTTCCGTTCGAAGACAGTGCCTTTCATCTCATCACCGTCGCACAGGCCGCACAATGGTTTGATCGACCGAAGTTCTACCGGGAAGTACAGCGTGTCCTCACCTCACAGGGGTGTCTGGTAATTATCGAGAACAACCAGCAGCTGGAAGGCAAGGCTTTCATGCATGCCTATGAAACCTTAATCGAAACGCACAACACCAGTTACTCAAGAGATTACCGCAGGTTCGACTATGCGCAGGAGATGCAAAAGGCAGGCTTTGCTCAGGCAAACGTTCGGCGGTTCCCCTGGTCCCGTTCCATGTCACATCAGGATTTTGTTGAAATGGCCAAATCCTCCTCAAAAGTTCAAGCTGCGATCAAAGCAAGCAATGGCGTTTTCCTGATTGAGCTTGATCAGATTCTGCAAGAACATTGGGGGGAGGACGAGCAAATCGTGATTGATTATTCGACGCAGGTCTTCGTTGGGCAGCAATGAGACTGTTGAGGCGCTGAGGCAAATCGGCTTGTGCAGCTTAAACCAATGCAAAGACTATCTTCTTAGAGTATCGGGAATGCGCAACTTAAAGGCGATCCATTGAACACGAATAGTGGACACCGCCGGGATTAAAATGGCCAAATGTCCTATCAAAATCTGACCGTCATCTTTGCAGTGGTTTTTTTGTACAGCGTGATGAGCCGACGGCTGGAGCAAAAGCCAATCAATGGAGCATTGCTGTTTTGCATTATTGGCTTTTTGCTTGGCAATGACGGTTTGGGTTGGTTTCAGGTCAAGCTCACCAATGAATCCATCAAGACACTGGCCGAGTTGGCCCTCGCCATTGTTTTGTTTACGGATGCGGCCAAAGCAAATCTCAAAGTCCTTGCCACCAACATTGACTTGCCACGACGGCTCCTCTTGGTTGGCTTGCCGCTCACAATCATATTTGGCATCGGAGCCGGGATGGCGTTGTTGCCACAACTCCCTGTCATCGAGATTGCAATTCTGGCTGCTTTACTCGCTCCAACGGATGCCGCGCTTGGCAAGGCCGTGGTGACAGATCCCTCTGTACCAGCCAAGATCAGAGGAACTCTGAATGCAGAAAGCGGGTTAAACGACGGCATCTGCGTTCCAATCGTGTTTTCTCTCCTCCCAATTGCAGCTGATCCATCCCTGATAAGCCACCTGAACAAAATGGCCGCGCAATTGCTTGCTGAGCAGATCGGCCTGGGTGTTCTTGTGGGGATTGGCATTGCCATTCTCGCTGGGCAGATCATTGATTACTCTTTCCAGACCAAGGAGCAATCCAAAACGTGGGAGCAAGTGACTGTCGTTGCACTGGCGATTTGCTGCTTTTCAGTCGCGCAACTGGCAGGTGGCAGCGGGTTCATCGCGGCCTTTGTGGGCGGTATTGTTTTCGGCTGGCTGGAGAAGCCCTACAAAGAGCAGCTCCTGGATTCAGCAGAAGGAATAGGAGACTCGCTCTCCCTCATGACATGGCTCATTTTCGGTGCAGCTATCATCGGCTCAGTCCTGCATGAGTTCACTTGGGAAATCCTGGCCTACTCCATCTTGAGCCTGACGGTCGTTAGAATTTTGCCTGTCTTATTCGTCTTGCGCGGCGAGCCGTTGAGCACAAAAGAAAAGCTCTTTATTGGCTGGTTTGGCCCACGAGGTCTGGCAAGCATCGTCTTCGCTATTATCGTGCTGGATGCGAACTTGCCGGGCAGTTCCGTCATCGCATCAACCGCTGTAACCACCATCGGCCTCAGTGTTATCCTGCACGGACTAACAGCGCATTCCTTCATCAAAGCATTGAAGAAAAAGTAGCAGGAGAGGGGCTGGCAAGAGGTTATCTCGCCAGCACATCAGATCAGTCGATCATTTTTGCATGCAGTGCTTCGTTATTTGGGAAGTGCTGCAGGCCTTCTGTCCAGATTTCTTTGGCAGTCAGAAAGTCCCGCTTCTGCTCATAAATCGCCCCAAGCACCAGATACGGGTACACATGATGCCAGTTGGACTTGGTTTTCTGCTGCGCCTCAATCATGGACTTCAGGATTTTGATGGAGGAGGCCTCCTGATCCCGCTTATGAGAGAAGCCATAGAGCGTCGCTTTCCCAAGCCACGCGCCCCAGCTGGTCTTATCTTTACTCAGTGCTTGATCAAAATAAACATCAGCACGTGCTGCCAACTCAGCCATCTCGCCTTCGTCCTCCGACATATAGGCCCCATACGTCAGAAGCGTGCCATACCTGGCAATCAATTCCGGATTGCTGTTGGAGGAAATGTCCTTGTCCAGCAACTCAACTGTCTTTTTGAAGCTCTTGGAAGAAACCAGCTGAACCACCAGCAGCTCCCCATCCGGGCTCCACAGAGAGGTAGTCTTTATTTTACTCAAGCCCTGTTGTGGGCTGATATGCTGCTGTGTTGCACCATTCTTATCCCATGAAAACGCCCAGGGCACCCAATGGTCAGCCAAGGCTGGCGGGCTAATAATCACGCTCATGAAAAGAGCCGGTGCCACAAAGCAAGCTTGGCACATTCTTTTGATAATACTCATAAAAAATCCGTCGTATTGAGAAGAAACATGGGCTTTTAACCTTCTTATTTCCTGCAGAAAATTACAGGACCTTTATTGACAGTTGTGTATCTAATGATACATATAAGTATCATGTCGATACCATTGAACAACACCACAAAAGACAAACTGCTGGAAGCAGCCGTACGTGTGCTCAACAACCAGCCACGGGCGTCTCTGGCAGATATTGCAGAGGCCGCAGGCGTAAAGCGCGTAACTCTTCACCGTGTTATTGGCACACGTGAGGAATTGCTGCGTGACGTGGCCTTGCGCGCTTTAGACCAGATGGACGAAGCGTCTTATGCAGCCATCAAAGGCAAGCGCAAAGCGTTTGAACAGCTCAAAGCCATTGTAGGCGCTCTGGTGCCTTATGCAGATTCCTGTCACTTCCTCTGGAAGAATCCCGACGTGTGGGATGATCCCGAAATTGCTAGAGAAATCAAGCGCCACGACAAGGAACTCTGTGATTTAATTGATCGCGCAAAGGAAGAAGGCGACATTCTCTCCTTCATTCCAAACAGCTGGATTATAGCCTCGCTGGACGCTGTTTTGTATGCAGCAGCAAGCACATCACAGGCCGGAAACATCGCAACCAATGATGCCAGTGCACTTGCAATTCAAACCTTGTTTGGCGGCATTACGAAGAAGGTAAAAGGCATGCAACCCGTTGGGGGTTAGAGCGTGTTCCGTTTGATTGGATTCAAGCAAACGAAAAGAATCCGCTCCGACAAAGATGTTAGAGTGCGGTGCGCGAATGTAAATGAACGCGGTGTGCTCTGGGAGGCAGAACGAACAGTATAGGCCATATCAGGTCGGATAGGAACGTGATGGCTGCAGCAACTAAAATCGGGCGACTAGAGGGGCTGGACCTTGCCAGGTTCATCGCCTTCGTGGGTATGGTGATTGTCAACTTCTCCATCGTAATGGGTGCAGAAGGCGCTGAGGGTATCCTCAGCAACATCATCTACGCATTGGAAGGACGTGCAGCAGCCACCTTCGTTGTGCTGGCAGGCATAGGCCTTGGTCTGGCGGGGATGAAAGGGGAGCTTAACCTCACCATCTTCACCACGTTCAAACGCGCTGCCTTCCTGCTCGTGCTCGGCCTGCTCAACATGCTCATTTTTGATGCTGACATCCTGCACTACTACGCGTTTTACTTCCTCTTCGGTGCTCTGCTGCTGCCAGTGGGCACCAGCACTCTGGGCTGGCTCATTGCGGGTCTGGCCACTACCGCGGTGGTCATGGTCATCCTGTTGGATTATGACGCTGGCTGGAACTGGACCGACCTGACCTATCCCGAGTTCTGGACACCCGTCGGCTTCATCCGCAATCTGTTCTTCAACGGCTGGCATCCGGTTATCCCGTGGCTCGGGTTCCTGCTGTTTGGCGTGATGCTCAGCCGCTCAAACCTCTCCTCCACCAAAACGCAAGATGCGCTCATGTTCGGCGGCCTTCTGGTCTTCTTGTTCGTCAACGCTGTCAGCGCTTACCTGCAACCGCTCATCGCTATGGTAGAGCCGGAACTGGCCGATCTGCTGGGCACAAGCCCGGTGCCACCAATGCCGTTTTACCTGATGGCTGGCATGTCCGTCGCCTCCATGGTCGTCGGCGTATGTCTGCGCTCAGCCCCAATGCTGAAAAGCTCCGGCGTGTTGACCGTCCTCAACCCCGCAGGCCGCCAGACATTAACACTCTACCTCGCCCACATCCTGCTCGGGATGGGCGTCATGGAGGAGCTGGGCCTGCTCGGCGGTCAAACCCCGCAGGCAGCCTTCCTCGCCTCAGCCATTTTCTGCGCTACATCAGTTATCTACGCTCTCATCTGGAGCCAGTTCTTCAAACGCGGCCCAATCGAAGCCCTCATGCGTAAAGTTGCCGGATAGTTCTGACCAGAGCCACCCATCAAACCACGCTTGCCACACCCGCCTCCAAAAGCTAGGCTCCGGTTTTACTCTCGGGAATATTGCAGTGTCTTTTTTATCGGCCCCACCCAAACTTGTGATTTTTGATTGTGATGGCGTGCTTGTGGACTCCGAGCCGCTCTACATCCGCACTCTGCACCGTTTGCTGCAGTCCTACGGGGCGCCGCTCACCTTTCAGCAATGCTGGGAGATGTTCGTCGGCAAAACCAGCCGCGAGGTTGACGCCTACCTTAAAGAGCAAGGCCTGAACGCGCCCAGCCATTGGAACAAGGACTTCCACGAGCAGTCAAACGCGCTGCTGGAAAAGGAAGTCCAGCCCGTTACCGGCATTCAGCAGGTGATTAAACAGCTCGCCAACGCAAAAATCCCCATCTGCGTTGGCTCCAACGGACATCCGTTCACGGTCCGCATGACGCTGGAAATCACCGGCCTGCTGCCATGGTTTGACGGCAACGTCTTCACTGCAACGGATGTCGGCGCCAGCAAACCCGCACCAGACCTGTTCCTGCACGCCGCGAAAAGAGCAGGCATCAACCCCGAGCACTGCGTCGTCATTGAGGACAGCGCCACCGGCATGAAAGCCGCCGCCAGCGCGGGCATGCGCTGCTTCGCCTACACGCCAGAATCCATTCCGGCACCCTCAAACTTCTTCGGCGCCCACCCGTTCCAATCCATGACCACCCTACCAAACCTGCTCGGCCTCGTTCCGGCATGAGCAGCCCGCTGGTCCCTGAATTCGCCGTCTCCGATTGGCTTGCATCCAAGCGCTTTTATTGCGAGGTGCTTGGCTTTGAATGCGTCTACGAGCGGCTAGAAGATGGGTTTTGTTATCTGCGCCTTGGCCTTGCGGAGATCATGATCGACCAGATCGGCACTGGCAGAACCTTCGACAACGGCCACGCCCCGCAATCCTATCCATTCGGCAGGGGATTGAACGTGCAGATTGAGGTGGAAACCATAGAGCCTATGCTCCATGCACTGAAGCAAGCGCAGGTCTCGCTCTTTCTGGAGCCCGAGGACAAGTGGTACCGCAAAAACCACACTGAAGTCGGCAACCGCCA
This sequence comes from Pseudovibrio sp. Ad46, assembly GCF_001623065.1. NCBI lineage: Bacteria > Pseudomonadati > Pseudomonadota > Alphaproteobacteria > Hyphomicrobiales > Stappiaceae > Pseudovibrio > Pseudovibrio sp. Ad46. Next base: position 77,611 of record NZ_LMCG01000038.1, read on the forward strand.
GTTCGTCGTCGCTGATCCGGACGGTTACTTGCTCCGCTTCTGCCAGTCTCTGGGAACTCGCGAGATCTAGGCCTCATGCTGGCATACCCCTCGGTGTCTTCCCGGCCCCCGAGCCGGGATCCATACCCCCTAAAGCCCATGGGAAAGCCCAACACATCCATACAAACCCACACGCAAAAACGCTGGCCTGCGGGCACAATTCGCCCGGCCGCAGACCAGCAGGACACTCATGAAGGGCTGTGTAAGGGTGGTGCTGCCAGCCCTTGGAGTGCCGTTTCACGGTGATCTAATCAAGAGACACAGTTTTAGTGTTGACCAATGTTGGAGAGGCGACGCTGCGTGTCGCGTGACCGGAAAAACCTCTAGGGAAGGAACTGCCGGACAACGCATCAGTTAAAATTCCGCAGGTCTTGTTGAGTGCCTCTAGGCGGTCAGATAATGCATGGTGCAGAGTGAACAAAGCATCACGCTCGCAGCTGTTCTTCATCCGCTCGCTCAGCACCATATGCTGGATGTATGCAAGGTTCTGAAGATCAGAAACAGCAATGTTTGCTTCGTCAATTTCATTTTGAAGAGTATTTGTGGCGCCACAGGCGCATGCAGTGTCGTCCATATTCAAAGCCTTCTTTTCTGGCTGTTGAAGTTCCGCGACGACAGACGAGCTTTCGAAGACCCACTGGCGAGCGGGAGGTTCGAAACCTGGAAAAGACAGGCGAGTTTATTCCCCCCCGAAGGAGGTGTTGTATTCACCGCCCTCCCGCTCATAGCAAAGGGTTTGCGCCTTTAGAAAAAAGACACAAAAAATCCGCTAGTTGACGGGAGCGGTAGCCGCTTTTCAGAGGTTTCGAAGCCTCACATATGAATGTGGAATGGAACCGTGCCCCTGTCAACGAAAAGTTGCAGAAGAAGGCGGAGGTGTTGCCCCAATGATACGCTGATGACGCCCCACCACCGTCATCTCGCACAAGCACAGCGCGATGCGGGACCTAGAGCCCCAAGCACAAACCTCTCACCCCACGCCCCACTAGATCCCGGATCACCGCTCCGCTCGTCCGGGAGGTTTTCCAGTTATGTGCTTTGGATAGAATTAGAGATTGTGTTATGTATCAAGACAACTTGTGATAATAGGTGGTGTTGTCAAACTAAGTGCAGATTCTCCAAAGCAGATTATATCTCGGAGAGGCTTCAAGGCTGTGCATTCCGATCACATTCTTTCAGAGACGATCAGTACCTGATGTCAAGGGCCGCTAACATTCGAAAGCTTATATATACGTCGCCCAGCATAAAGACAGTGATTTCGCTATTTCTTTCTTTGTTGGGTGGATTGTTTACAAGCACGCTTGCGACCGAACTTACGACTGAAGAAGGTATTGCTTGGTCGAGCTTTCACACCACAACTTCTTTTTGGCTATTACTTCTCGTTTTTGTTTTCACCTTTGTTTTTCATCGTTATATGCATGCCCACGAAATGAGCGTAGATGCATTTCAAGATGCTGAGTACTGTATGGCATATGCACGAAGTGAGTTACTTACCGCCCAAGTCGCTGCGAGTAAAAAAGAGATAGAAGATGGCAATTTGGAGCTTTATGAGCAATCGATGCAGAAGATCAGGGATTCTCTGAAATGAAGATTGTTGCTACCCCCTCATTTAGTGAAAAAATTGCCGCAATAGGTCCTAACTCATTTCCTTACCTATCATCGGCATTTGCCTTTTTGGAGAAAAATGACCGTACTCAGTTAGAGAAGCACTTGGTTCTCCTCACAGGTAAAGAAGAGGGTGTATACGTTTTAGTGCACCATGGTCTTCGGATCTTTTTGTCGTTTGGCCATGATAAAGATGGCGAATATGTTTTGCTGGCTGATCTGGCATTTTCAGATTCTAGCCAGCCAAGTTACTTATCTTCGAATGGTCAAGCGATGTCTCCCACGGAAGATCCTCGCCGAAACATAAACATCGATCCAAATCGCAATATGACGATTGACCCTCGTCGTAACATGACGATTGATCCTAACCGCAATATGACGATTGACCCAAATCGCAATATGACGATTGACCCTCGTCGTAACATGACGATTGATCCTAACCGCAATATGACGATTGACCCAAATCGCAATATGATGATCGATCCACGCCGTAATCGAATGTTAAATCCGAAGGCAAACACCTTTATAAATCCAAACATGAATAGTGTTTGGAGCGGAACCTATTTGTACTCAATCGATGGTTTGCCAACTGGGTATTTTGTTCGAGCCAGCGAGAAGGTTGCTCTCCTGTTTAACCACAGTGCTGATTTTGTTGGGTTTAGCGTTCCTGCAAATAGCAATTTTAACTTGTTCAATCCAAATGGAGAATGGGTAGCTTTCTTTGCTCGAACAGATCAAGGCGGATTTAATCAATTCGATACTTCATGTCGTTGGATGGGTTTCACGACGAGAGAAATCTTGTGAGTTGGTTTGTTTGTACTAAAACGAAGCTGCTAGCTTAGAAACTTTTGATTTTGCGAGAAGCAGTATTAGTCGCGTTTCTCTACCCCTTGCATTCCCTCAATCTTCCCTATTTCCCTTCAACCAACGCACTCATCGGGCATACGCTGTGAGCACCGCCATGCTGCTTAGCCCTAGATACCGGATCTTCACTTCGCTTGTCCGGCATGACGGCGAGGAGCGTTTGGGTAAACCTCAAAGCCCCCACCGCCGTCTTCCCGCACTTGATGCGGGATCCAGCCAGAACTCACCTCTGATAACGGCCTAGCCATATCACGCGATTGGCAATCTGCACATACACTCTCAAACTACGACATGCTCTATTACATCTACATCACCGCAAGTCAGAGAAACGGGACGCTCTACACGGGCGTCACCAATAATCTGGCGCGCCGCATTCATGAGCATCGGGAGAAGGCGGCAACCTCGTTTACTGCTCGCTATGGCGTTTCTCAGCTGGTTTATTATGAAGAATTTGAGCGTATTGGGGATGCAATCGCTCGTGAGAAAAAGCTGAAACGCTGGAGGCGGGCATGGAAACTGAAGTTAATTGAAACACTTAACCCAGCCTGGCGTGATCTGTATCGGGACTTAGGGTGACTGCTTTGCTAATCGTTCTAGATCCCGCATCAAGTGCGGGATGACGGCGGTTAGAGGAGCATTGCGTGGATCATCTCACACCCCACCCCTTGCATTCCCGCGCATTTACCTATATCTCCCGAGGCAACGCGCTTATCGGGCATATGCTTGGAGCGCCACCCCGCTGCCTGCAATATATTCAGCAAGGCAGCCTGCTCGAGTGGGATGTAACACGGGCACGCACCGTGGTCCGCAGCGTTTCTAGGTCGCTTTCAAAGCTCCTCTCAAACTCCATGGATCTCAATTTTAGCCAGTCTGGCCGCGTAGATGTATGTCTGCGGGGTATATGCTGGCGTTTAATCTATGAGTACCTGCCTGATCCCATATCAGGGGGCGTGCTCTGCACATCTTGGAAGTACGAGAGTGAAGAATTTTGACGAAGCTGGCCTAGCAGAGCCTATCCTGCGCGCTGTAAAAGAAGAGGGCTATGAGGCCCCAACCCCAATCCAGCGTGAAGTAATTCCGCACATGAAAGCGGGCGAGGACATCCTCGGCATCGCACAAACAGGCACCGGCAAAACCGCAGCTTTCGTGCTGCCGCTGCTGACGCGTCTGGCAGAAGACCGCAAAAAACCAGCGCCGCACACCTGCCGTGCGCTTATTCTTGCGCCAACCCGTGAGCTTGCCTCCCAGATCGCTGATAGCGTGCGCACCTATGGCCAGTATATCGGCCCATCAACTGCCGTTATTTTTGGTGGTGTTAAACCCGGCCCACAGCTGCGCGCCCTGTCCAGAGGCCTGGACATTGTGATCGCCACTCCGGGCCGTCTGGAAGACCACATGAGCACCGGCGGCATCAAGCTGGACGCCACAACAACAGTGGTACTGGACGAAGCCGACCAGATGCTGGACCTTGGCTTTGCCCCAGCCATCCGCCGTATTCTTGGCAAACTGCCAAAAGTGCGCCAGACAGTGCTGCTCTCCGCAACCATGCCACACCAGATCCGCAAGCTGGCCAAAGAGTTCCAGACCAACCCGCGCGAAATCTCCGTGGCGCCGGTCTCCCGTCCAATTGAGAAAATCGAGCAGTCCGTTCGCTTCCTCAATTCAAGCTCAAAACGGGCTGCCCTGCAGGAAATCCTGTCAGAAAAAGACATCGAACGCGCCATCGTCTTCACCCGCACCAAGCGCGGGGCAGACCGTGTCAGCGGTCATCTGGACAAAGCAGGCCTCAGCTCAGCAGCCATCCACGGCAACAAGAGCCAGCGCCAGCGCGAAAGATCGCTTGATGGCTTCAAAAATGGCTCCATCAAAATCCTTGTGGCAACAGACATCGCAGCCCGCGGTATTGATATTGATGGCGTCAGCCACGTGGTCAACTACGAGCTGCCAAATGTGCCGGAAGCGTACGTTCACCGCATTGGCCGGACAGCCCGCGCAGGCAAAAGCGGTGTTGCCATCTCCCTGTGTGATGGAACCGAACAACCATACCTGCGCGATATTGAACGCCTGATTGGCCGCAAAATCCCGTCTGGTGATGGCGATTGGGCGGACGGCGAAATGCCTGCGTACGACCCAACAAACGAACAGACACAGCTGAAACGCCACAAACGCCCGCAAGGCAACCGTCGCCGCAGTGGCGGTGGTGGTGGTGGTGGCGGCGCTGGCCGCTCAGCCGGTGGTGCTGGTCGCCCAGCTGGCGGTGCAGGCCGCAACGGTGCCGCACAAGGCAGCAAACCAGCAGGTGAGGCAGGCGCAAGACCAGCTGGTGCAAAGCCAAATGCAGGTCGTGGCCGCGGCGGCAAACCAAACGCAAATGCGCGTCCGGCTCAAAAAAGCGGTCCAAACCGCAGCCAGAGCAACAGGCCACGCCGCGCAAAACCAGCAGCTGCACAGCGCTGATTTCATAAAAAACGCCGGGGCTCACAAGCCCCGGTTTTGCTTTCAGGCCTCAGTGGTCTCAGAAGTCTCGTCTTCCGCCCGAGTGCCAAAACCGGCAGGCGAGACGATCTCGATCAGCTCAAAATCCTCAGAATGCTCAATCTCGCGGTGGCGAATGCCCGCTGGCTGCACCACGCAGTCTCCCGGCTTCACCGTGCGGATGCCATGCCCCTCATACTCAAACCGCGCCCAGCCTTTCAGCACATAATAAAACTGAAAGGAGCAATCATGCACATGCCACTGACCTGTCGCATTGTGCCCCTCACGCGCTTTGATCACATGCGCAACCACAGCCCCGTTGGTGGCATCAGCCACGCCAAGGTCGCGATATTCAAAATAACTGCGCAACCCCCGCGCCTCAAACTCCCCAGCCTCACCTTCGCTGTGGCTGAAACTCTGTTCCTCATCCATAAAAATCCCTCCCTCATCGTTGGATAGTAGGGACCGTCAGGGCAGGGAACGTCAAGTTATAGATAAAGATAACTGGCCGTCGTGAAGTAAACCAACACCCCAAGCACATCATTGCTGGTGGTGATGAAAACGCCCGTCGCCGCTGCCGGATCAATGCCAATCTTATCCAGCACCACAGGCACCGTCGCCCCCACCATAGCCGCCACCGTGGTAACGATGACCAGAGAGGATGCTGCCGTAAGCGCCAGCCACACGGGATCATGAATCTCAAACAGTACGGCCCCAATGCTGATGAGCACAGTCAGCACACTGCCCGCAATCACCCCGTTGGACAGCGCCCCGCAAAACTCCTTCCAAAGCCGAAACAGCGTACTGCCCGTCCAGATAGACCCCGTCGCAATGCCCTGCACCGCAACAGCAGACGCCTGAAGCCCGGAATTGCCCGCCATCGACATGATCACCGGAATAAACGCCGCCAAAATAGCCGCCTTCTCCAGCTCATCCTCAAATGACCCAACCACCAGCGCAGCAACAGCAGACCCAATCAGCCCCGTCATCAACCAGGGCAACCGGCCTTTGATGATCCGGCGCACGGAGTCTGAAGGCCGCGCTTCCGGTGAAACCCCACCCATCAGCATCAGGTCTTCCGAGAGCTCCTCACGCACAATCTGGTTCATCTGCTCAGTCGTAATCCGCCCAATCAGCTTCCCGTCAACGTCAATCACCGGCATGGAGGAAATCTGCCGCTTCGCCGCCTTGCGCAGCACATCCTCCTGATCCATCTCAGCAGACACCGCCAGCACATTAGCATCCATCACATCCCCGATGCGAGTTTTGGGCTCCAGCGTCAGCAACCGCGTCACATCCAGCCGCCCCACCAACCGGTATTTTGCATCCACCACAAACACCGTACGAAACCGCCCGACCAGATCATACTGGCTCTTGATCGCCGCAATAGCCTTCCCCGCCGTATAATCCTCGTTGAACGCCACAAACTTCCGGCTCATCAACCGCCCGGCCGTATCCTCCCCATGCAAAATCCGCTCCTCAATCTCCGCCCGCGCATCCAGCTGCGGCACAATGATGTCGAGCAAGCTCTGCGGAAACTCATCCAGCGTATCCGCCAGATCATTCTCCTTCAGCGTATTGAGAATCTCCACCAGCCGCGTGGTCGTCCCGTCTTTCAGCAGTTCAGCCCGAAAATCCGGATAAAGCTCAGCGAGGATCTTGGTGGAAGGCCGAATAGGCAGCAGCGCAAACAGCTTGCGAGCATCCGGCAGGGGCAGGGCAGTCAACAACTGCAGCAAATCCGTGGGCGACCACTTCTTCAACCGCTTCACCAGCCAGTTGGTCTCGTGCGCACGCAGCAAATGGCGCACCGTCTTCAGCACCTGCTTGTTGTGCTCATGCGCGGTGGTGTCTGTCTTGCTGCTCCACTGAAGTGGCTTCTTGTTCTTTGCCATCCTCCGCACCTTTGTTTGGGTACGATATTCTGCCTGCGCAGACCATGCCTCAGCGAAGTAAATCTCTCCCTAAGATCAAGCAAAACCAATGCTGTGTTTCTATAGCTAAAGTTTTCAAAGAATACCGCAGCCCACAATGAGAAAGCCTTTATGAAATCTAAGTTATGAGGGGCCTTGCGCGGGCGGTTATATCAGCGCCCAACAGCATAAAATGACGCACACCAGCGTCTACATATTGGAAAATCTCCGAGAAAGATGTGCCATGCTCAACCGGATCTCTCCAAAACTGTGCGTTCAGATTGTAGCTGCTTCGTTCCTTTCGCTTTTGGCAACCGGTTTTCTGATTAACTCCTCAATGGCTCAGGACAGCTACGCTCAGGCAGAACCCTACGAGGAACTGAGCGGAGCGGGATCGATGTATCCAGACGTCCTGTTCAATGAAACTCTGCGTCTCTTCAAAACATCAAACCCCGAGATCGAAGTGCGATACGACCCGATCGGTAGTGGGGCTGGTGTGCTGGCATTGCAGGCTGGCAAGGTCGATTTTGCTGTCTCCAGCGCTCCACTGGAAGCGATCCTGGAGCAAGACCTTGATATTGATGCCGCCGATGAGCCTGTCGCCATAGAAGACAAACTGCTGGAGATCCCCATCACCGCAGGCATGCTCGGTATTCTTTACAATATTGAGGGTGTTGGCCACTTGAAGCTCACGCGCAACGCGCTCTCCGGTATTTTTGATGGTTCCATCCAATACTGGAACCACCGCGAAATCCGCATGGTGAACCCGGACCTGCGCTTACCAAAGCTGAAAATCACCATTGTTGGCCGCAGCGACGCCAGCGGTGCAAACCTCGCCCTCTCCAAGCACCTGTACACCGCCGAAAATGCATGGTCCGGCAAATCTGCCAGCATCTGGCCACTGGAAACCTTCCCGAAAGATGCTGTCCTTGTGCCCAGTTCTTCTGAGGTCGTCACCAAGATCACCGAGAACAATGGCTCAATCGGCTATGCCCCCTCAGCCTTTGGCAGCACACTGGGAATCCCGATGGCCCTGGTCGAAAATCAAAAGGGCAACTTCGTAGCACCCTCACTCAATGCCGGAGAAGCAGCCATCGAGGAGATCAGCAGAAGTGGCGATCCGCTCTCCATTGATGAGATTCACAACCCTGAAGCTCCCAGCGCTTACCCCATCATTTCATTCTTTTGGCTGGTGACGGAAGACGTCTACCCTGATGTGAAAACCGGCACCGCGGTGCGCCAGTTTGCTGAATTTGTTTTGAGCGGACAGGCAAGAGGAGCCGCAATTTCCTCCGGCTACATCCCGCTTCCGGCCAACATGCGCGCAGATGCCAAGAAGCTGGCAGCAACCATTCACTGATGTAGAGCGGATCAAACGACGATCCCACATGCAAGCATTTCAAACAAAAAAGCGGCGGAAATGATCCCGCCGCTTTTTGAATTTAGTATGAAGTTTGCTTATCTAGGCTCGCTACGCAAACCTTTGACGATTGCAAAGCATGCGCCAAGCAAGATAATCGCAAACGGGAAGCCGGTTGAAACCGTCATCGCCTGAAGGCTGGAAAGACCACCGCCAAGCAGCAATGCAATCGCAACAAGGCCAACCAAAGACGCCCAGAAGATGCGCTGCTGAACCGGTGCGTTCACCTTGCCACCAGCTGTAATGGTATCGATCACTAAAGAGCCGGAGTCTGAAGACGTCACAAAGAATGTGATGATCAAAACAACACCCAGTACAGATGTGATTTCAGCAAGTGGCAGGTTGCTCAGCATCTCGAACAGCTGAATCTCAGTCGCCGCACCTGCAATTTTGCCAAGGGTAGAAGTCGCTTCCAGCTCAATCGCTGTGCCGCCAAAGGCTGTCATCCAGAGGGTGGTAACAACACTTGGAATAACCAGCACGCAAATCATGAACTCACGAACGGAGCGGCCACGGCTGATGCGAGCGATAAACATGCCCACAAACGGTGCCCAGGAGAACCACCAAGCCCAGTAGAAAGTTGTCCAGCCCTGACGGAAGTTATCGTCAACGCGGCCAACTGGGTTGGAAAGTGCTGGCAGATATTCCAGATAAGCTTCCAGATTCCAGAACAGCTTCTGCAGGATGTCCAATGTTGGACCGGCCAACAGAACAAAACCAAGCAGCAAAGCAGCGGTGATTACGTTGAAGGTGGAAAGGTGTTTAATGCCTTTATCCAGCCCCATAACAACGGAACAAAGTGCAATAGCAGAGATCGCGATGATCAAAATGACCTTGGTTGTTGTCGTGATTTCAAGACCAAACAAATGGTTCAAACCAGCATTGGCTTGTTCTGCACCAATACCCAGAGAGGTTGCCAGACCAAACATGGTGGCAAACACAGCCAGAATATCAATCACGTGACCCGGCCAACCCCAAACGCGCTCACCCAGAATTGGATAAAAGATAGAGCGGACGGTCAGCGGCAGGCCTTTGTTATAGGAAAACAGAGCCAGACCAAGAGCAATCACAGCATAAGTTGCCCATGGGTGCAGGGCCCAATGGAAGATGGTGGAGGCCATGGCAAGGCGCTCTGCTTCCGCACCGCTCAGCGCTTCACCGCCCAATGGGGCCCAGCTGCTGCCAGAAGTGATGGAAGAGAAATGGCCAAGTGGCTCAGCCACGCCGTAAAAGACAAGGCCGATGCCCATGCCCGCAGCAAACAGCATGGAGAACCATTCGCTGTAGCTGTAATCTGGTTTTGCATCTCTGCCGCCGATGCGAACCTTTCCCAGTGGAGACACAATAAGGAAGAGGCAAAGCAACACAAAGATATTGCCGGCAATTAGGAAAAACCAGTCAAAACTAGAAGTGAGCCAAACACGTAGATCACCAAAGACCGGACCAATAGCGTCTTTATAGAGCAGAGTAATTGCAACAAAAATTGCAATCGCAATACTGGAAATAGTGAAAACGATATTGTGGACGTCAAACGCAACACCAGCGATTCGCGGTGTAATATTGTCTTGTCCTACTTCATAATCAGTATCAATAAGATTGGACGGCCCTTCGGGGGCCGGAATAAGATCTGCGCAGGTTTGATCAGTCATACTGGTCCTGTTTATTGGCAGATATCCACGCATGCAGCCCGAGTGCGCACGTCACGTGGATTTAGCAGCTCAACCAAGAGCCATGATCCGCTTGTTAGCCATCTGCCGCGAAAGCTCATGGGCGAGTCTATACGATCACTGCCAGAAATGGGTTCCACGCACAAAGGGCGGAAGCTGGCAACGCGGTTGCCTCCATGGCGGAGGCACAGATGGATAGCGATGCCATACAGCGAAAGTGATCTGGCTTAGCAAGAAGCCGTCGCTGACAGTGATTGGTTAGGCACCACTTGGTGTGCGCGAAACCTACAAATTTAAATGCATTACACACAAGAGTAAAAATACTTAGTCTTGGGGATAGCTTTTGCCGATTTGCCTGATCCTGCAAAAGCAATATCAAAGAGACCTAAAAACCTGTCTCACATCTCTAAGCTTGTGATCTTCATATTCTATTTTCGGGCCTCATACTGCTCGAACACGCCAGTTTCAGAAAATACCAATCTCTTCCATGCTGTATTGACTGTGCAAAGATGAAGATATTTCAGGTCTAATGAGGCGCGTGAGTAGGGCTGCTCTCTTATTGATGGCTTTCTCATAGCAAACCTTAGTGTGTGAGGTGAGGTTCGGACGCAGCGCAGAAAACACCATTCAAAGTAAGAGCAGCTCAGTTTCGGCTCCGTGGGAAGTCGATCCGATACGCATTGGAGACATGTTGCATTCGGCCTTAGGGCGAGAGGTGCAATCGAGGTGTAAGGTGGCGATGATGTTTGAGGCGAGAGCGTGAAGTTGCCATCTATGACCTGAAGGGCGAGCTGTGGTTAGAACGCAGTCTCATATCCGACTCAGATGTTCGCTCAGACTTTGAAACAGATTTGTGCACGCTCTGGAGCTCCACAGTCAAACAGCGGTTCTTTGTTCTACTGATGAAAGAAAAGGAGATCGGGTTTGCGTTCGAACATAAACCTAATGCTGATCTTGGAAGCGACGATCAGTGGGATAAGCTGCTTCTAAATGGTGTCGACCAAACTATGAGGGCAAAGCCTATATATAAAGTCACATCACCCAGGCTTGCGAAGTGAAAACCCAGCTCCTCAGAACTGGGTTCTGTTGGCTCGATCTCGATAAGTTAAGATAGCGCCCATTTAGCAACGATGTCTTCAGCACCTTTCAAAAGATCCGCATCGTAAGAGCGTGTTGTGACCGCAATGTTCTCTTTCACCTGCCATTCCTGATAGGCTCCGGTAATAATGGGCCCGACCGCATCCTGCGCCATCAACCACCCCATAGCCAGATGGGCCAGAGGCATTCCGGCTTTTTCAGCGAAAGCTTTCAACTCGTCAGCACAGCCGAGATACTTCTCCAGCAGCGGAGAATTCAGTTTCGGGTTATTGGCGCGATCATCATTTTGGTCAAAGTTACCACTTGCTTTGAAAGTTCCTGCCAGCAATCCCTGCATTAATGGGCTATAAGGCAAGTACTTGAGGTCATGCTCCTCGCAAAGCGGAATGATCTCATCACGACTACGGTAGCTCAGCGGTATATTATGATAATGCGTGGCATTCGGCTCCAGAAGGTTATAAAGCCCCTGATAAGTTGCCAGCTCACAATGTTGCATCAGCTCTTTAGTCATCTTCAATGAGAAGTTGGAGACACCCAAATGTCGAACCTTCCCACTCTCCACAACAGCACGTAAACCTTCTGCGGTCTCTTCAACAGGTGTATGCGGATCAGGCCAATGGCACTGCAGCACATCAATATATTCTGTCTGCAAACGCTCGAGTGATTGATCCACCTCTTCTATAATAGAAGCTTTGGTCAGATTGTTTTTGACAGCTCTTTCTGGATTGTTCCAAACCAGCCCGCACTTGGTGGCAATATACAGCTGGTCACGCTCAAAGGTCTTGAGGGCCTCACCCAAAAGCGTTTCCGCATGCCCTAGCCCGTAAACCGGTGCGACATCAAAGAAATTGATGCCCAGCTCAACGGCTGTTCGCATGGTTCGGATAGAGGTTTGATCCTCTGTGTCATTCCAGGTGCCGCCCACAGCCCAGCAGCCGAACCCCAACACTGACGCATTCATATCTTTCAAAGCTCTGAAAATCATTGTTATTTCCGCTATTAAAACTCCCAGGGAGAGGGGAGCACACAAAAATAAACTGCGCAATGCGCCATAACCGCCTTTCCAGGCCTGAAGCTGATGATCAAAACCGCTCCTTTGCGGGGATAGTTTTTTGGTTTGCGTTTATAAGATTTGATAGAAGGAGGATAAGTGCTGTCTCTCAGTTGGTCGGAGCAGGAGGCGTTTGATGATGCCGTTCTTAGTCCTCCGTCTTCCCAAACGCACTGTTTCCTTGCCGTTTTGAACATTTGAACGCACAAAAACGCTGTTTCACGCAAAATCACGCAAACGAACGCAATGGCGGGGCTTTCCATTGGGCGTCTCAGCACATTAATGCCATCTCGGCGAGTTCAGGCGCTGCAGCCTGTGCCACGACCACCATACCCCCTCATTCATTATTCAGTTTTCAAAGAACGCGGATTGCTCCGAAGTCTGCTTGCCAGCGTTCTGAGAGAGTGCAGCCTGATTTGATCGCGGTCTATTCCTGTAATGTTCTCCCTGAGTCTTTGGTG
>NZ_LMCG01000039.1:0-852 GCF_001623065.1 Pseudovibrio sp. Ad46
GCACTGCAACCGATAAGATCTACATCTTTACGCCGGATGGTTCTGGTGGTTATACGGAAAGTAAGCTGGTTGCTGCGGGAAGTGATGGCTTCGGTGGTACGGTTAGCATCAATGATGACGGTGTTATCTTTGCAGATGGTCCGGGCGCTCTGGCTCGTGTGTTCACGCCAGATGGCTCTGGTAGCTACACAGAATTGCAGCTGACAGCTCCTGATTCCAGTGCCAGTTTTGGCAAAAGCGGTGCAGTTCAAGGAGATGGGACCATTGTGGTTGGAGCCTCAGGCGCATTGTACATCCACGAGCCGGATGGCAATGGCAATTATGTGGTTTCCAAACTGATCACCGGCCCTGGCAGTACCGGGACAGCTGTTGTTGTGAATAAGGCCGGTGTTATCGTCACCGGCGCGTCATCTGATAATGGAGCTGCCTATGTTTATGTTCCAGATGGAGCAGGTGGTTACAAGGAAATCGTTCTGACGGCTCATGATGGAGCAAGCGGTGATTACTTTGGACAATCAGTCTCAATCAATGAAGACGGTGTCATCACGATTGGTGCTCATGCTGACGACGATAAGGGGCAAAACTCCGGCTCCGTCTACGTGTTTACACTTGATGCTGACGGTAATTATGTCGGCGCTGACGGCACCGTTTATGAACCGTCAGATACTCCACCTGTGATCCATTCTTATGGTGAGTTCCACGAGGTGAATGGTGAGGGAACAGCAGGCAAGATAGTTGCCTCAGATGGTGATAGAAGTGATTGGTTTGGCTACAGCACACAGATGAATGATCATGGTGTTGTTGTTGCAGGTTCTCACTATGATGATGACAAGGGGAACACATCCGGCTCTG